>CAKSKA010000009.1 GCA_934464615.1 uncultured Eubacteriales bacterium
TGCATATCAATTATCGGTTCGTGCGTATGTTCAAAACGGATATGCTCGGACGGATCACGCTTCATCTTACGCTTGTCCTTGTATGACGGCACGGTAAACCGACAGTTTACGGTGTTGCCGATATAATCCTCTCTCGAAAGGATATCCGCAACCGTCTTTGCGTTCCAATCATACGGTCTGTCGGTATCAAGCGCCGTAACCGCTGTTCCGGATTTGCGGTATTCATACATCACGGGCGTCAGTATCTGCATTTCTTTCAGCCTGTTTGCGATCATCGTCGGACCGAGTCCCGCAACGCACATGGAAAAAATTTTTTGAACCACCGGCGCCGTTTCCTCATCCACAATAATATGATTTTTATTGTTCGGGTCTTTAACATAGCCGTAAGGCGGTCTTGAACCGATGCGTTCGCCTTTTTCCGCCTTTGCCCGTTTTACGGCGTGAATCTTTTTGCTTGTATCCCTCGCAAACCATTCGTTGAACAAATTTTTGAACGGGGCAAGCTCATTTCCGTCCGTATACATTGAATCGAAATTATCGTTGACGGCGATATACCTCACATTGTTTTTCGGAAAGTATATTTCGGTATATGAACCTACTTCAATATAATTTCTCCCGAGTCTGGACAGATCCTTTGTTATGATGACTCCGATTTTTCCGTCCTCAATCAGATCGAGCATACGGCGAAAGGCAGGTCTTTCAAAATTCACTCCGCTGTAACCGTCATCCGCAAATACCTGTGTGTTTTCAAAGCCGTTTTCTTTTGCGTATTTTTCAAGGATCATTTTTTGGTTGACAATGCTGTCGCTGTCGCCCTGCCGCATATCCTCTTGGGAAAGTCGACAGTACAGAGCGGTTATTTTTTGGCTTGACTGTATCATGTTTACCTCCTTGTTTTCAGCCAAACCGATTGAGAGCTGCGGAAAATTTCCGCAACCTCAATATACTCTCAATCGGTTGAAAAGTCCAGACGATTTTTTAAGAAACCTTACCGTCCTGCATTTCCATTCCGAGAAGGTATCGGATACCGTTGTCAACCGTGTTTTGCGGTTCAATTTCAAAGCAGGAATTGACAATATAGTTCATGCGACCGATCCGATATTTTTTGCTCTGCACTATTTTATTTTCAGAAACACTGTAAAATGTCCTTCGTTGCAGACACCTGAAAGTTTTAGAATCAAACTCATCGTCCGATTGTATTTTTATATTACTTTCCGGCAGAAGCTTGAGTTTTTCCATCATGTTTTTGAAATCGTTTTTATCTGTATTTTCCATAGATTCCTTTCCGCCGTAAGGCTGTTTGGTATTTTTACATTCCGCCCATGACAGGACTGGAATTTTTTCTTTTTATGCCGCTATTTTCGCTGTAAAAAGTGCAACCCCTAAATCAGCGAGGCTTAAATTCAAGCAACCCCTAAACCGTAGTTTTATAAGCAGCTTCAAAATATCGCACAAAGCCCCCAGCGGTCGGCGTTGCCGTCCGCCGTGAGCCGCCGAGGGGAAGCAGCGCAACCCCTCGGCTTTCTCCTGCTTATTTTCGTACCGCCGCGTTTTTTTGCGGAATAAGGCGTAATACCTCAAAACAACAGCTGATTTATGCAGAACTTTCAGTTTCACGGCAGAAAAGAAAGAATGGGCGCACACGCTGTTTGCAGCGCCGTATTTCGCCTTTGTGCGGCACGGTCGGGTGTTTACTCGGTTTTCCATTTGCTCGGCGCACAGGGCGTTTTCTGCGGCTGTTTCGGCAGAGGGAATAGTTTGCTGTCTTATTTCTTTCTTCTGCTGTAATATATACTCAGTGGGTTTAGTTCTATGGATATAGTTCTGCAATACCGTTTCTTACACCACCCTGTACGAAAAAATTACACTACCGAAATAACTTGACCATGTAAGCGTTGCTTGTGTTCGATCCGTCCTGTCTGTGGCGCTTTTTCTTTTTTACAAGTCCTGTTTTTTCAAGGTTTAGGATTGCTGCGTCTACCGTCTTTTTGTCAATGCAACATTCCTCGGCAATCAGTCGCCGTGACGGAAAGCAGACGCCGTTTTTATCGCTGTGCTTTACAAGGCAACAATAGACGGCGTAATCCCTCGGCTTTAATCGGTAGTCGCTTATGCGGTTTGAGATGATTGAAAATTTTTCTGTCACTTTTTCCTCCTTGAAATTTTCTTTTTGCATGGCTGCAATCATATCTGCACCAACTCCTTTCGAATGGTTATGTAATTTTGCCCTCTACTTTTCATGCCGAAAAAGCGCAGTGGGTACAACCAAATTTTTTATTCCTACACTTATCCAAAGGAAAAATACTATAAGCTACAACCAAAAAAATTTATCCCCTCACTTTTTCAGCCGAAAAATCGGGTATTTTATTCCCTGAAAAAACGGGAAATTTACAAAATGTTCAAAATTCAGAGGACTATCCGTAAAAAGAAAACAGGCAAAGGACGGTGAAATCCTCTGCCTGTTGCAGTATGTATACTATATTTCCGATATCCGGTATACAGATCAAACTGTTTTCTTAGCTGTTGTTCTTATCTGACTGTGCAAATGTTCTCAGTTCAATCTTTATAACAGTATTTTCAATTTGCAACTAATTCGCATATTGACAAAACGAAAACAGCGTAGTATAATAATTTGCGAACAAGTTGCAAATTGGAGGTGCAGCTGATGGCAAAATATCTGACACGACAGCGCAAGAGGCTTCTTACCTATCTTTCAGAGCATACAGACGAACAGATGACCTCACGGCAGATCGCCGACGCACTGGCGGCAGACAACATCAGCATCAGCGCCGTTTATCGCAATCTCTCCGATTTGGAGGAGGAAGGACATCTTAAACGCAGCGTTCGGGAAGGAACGCGGGAAGTCTTTTATCAATACATTGCCGCTGAGGAATGCAAGGACAGTTTGCACCTGTCCTGCCGGTTATGCGGTAAAAGCATTCATCTGGGAGAAAAGGAAGCGGAGCAGCTTCTTCACAGAACACTTGAAAGCACCGGCTTTCAAATCGACAAAACAAAAACAATTCTCTACGGTATTTGTGAGGATTGCAGAAAAAAGTAAAAGGTGGTGAGCAGAATGGAAAAGAAAAAGCGAATTATAGCTATACTTCTTGCCGTGACGGTCTTTTTTGTCATGCTCTATTCTGCTTTTTTTATCGTAGCTCATGCCAGACACGACTGCGTGGGTGAGAACTGCCCGATCTGCTATCAGATCGATGTTTGCAAAAATGTCCTGAAAAATCTTTCGCTTGCTGTAGCCGCCGCAGCCTTTGCTGCTGCGTTTACATATACTCTGTGCAGGAGTATTTCTGCCTGCACAGCTGTTATCCCAAGCTATACTTTGGTTTCGCTCAAGGTGAAGCTGACAGGTTAAATAAGAACTTTTTACAAGGGTGAAGTCTATCCATTTTTGGATAGGCTCTTGCGGCGTTGCCGTTACCCTTGTATTTTTTGCGCTCATTTTTAAGCTCTTATTATAATCTGGAGGTAACAAATCCTATGAAAAAAATAACTGCGCTGCTGCTTGCGCTTTTGATGCTCGTCGGCGTTCTTGCCGGCTGCGGAAAGCAGAACGATACAGGCAAAACCGACAAACTGAGCATTGTCACCACCATTTTCCCCGAATATGACTGGGTCAAGGAAATTCTCGGTGACAAAGCCGATAACGCTGAGATTACTATGCTGCTGGACAACGGTGTTGACCTGCACAGCTATCAGCCCACCGCTGATGATATTGTCAAAATCTCCGACTGTGACCTGTTTATCTATGTGGGCGGCGAGTCCGACGAATGGGTGGACGATGCTCTGAAAAATGCCACCAATAAGAATATGAAGGTCATCAATTTGCTGGATGTCCTGAAGGATACCATCAAGACCGAAGAAGCTGTTCCCGGTATGCAGGCAGAAGAAGGTCACAATCACGGTGTTGCGGACTTTGCCGACAGCGATGTAAAAGACAGAAGCCTTTCCGATTGGAAAGGCGAGTGGCAGTCTGTGTACCCGTATGTTCTGGACGGCACATTAGACCCCGTCATGGAGAAGAAAGCAGAAAGCGGTACGAAAACCGCAGAAGAATACAAGAAATCCTATATTTCTTCTTACGAAACTGATATTGAAAAAATCAGCATCGACGGAAATACGATCACATATACCCGCAAGGGCGGCACTTCTACCGCCACCTATGACAGCAAAGGCTTCTATATCCGTCACAAGGATGACGGAAGCAAGCAGGTGCGTTACAAATATCAGAAAGCATCCGGCGATGCTAATGCGCCGACTTACATCGTTTTCAGTGACCACAACATTTCCTCTGCGGAACCTGAGCATTTCCATCTCTACTTTGGCGAAGACGGATTTGACAGTCTCGTAGAGGAAGGAAAGCATTTCCCCACCTTCTACCCGGCATCGTTGACCGGTGCTGAGATTGCAGAAGAAATGCTGGAACATGAGGAAAAAGAATACGATGAGCATGTTTGGCTGTCCCTGAAGAACGCCGAAACGCTGGTCGGTGCCATTTCCAAATCTTTACAGGAGCTTGACCCCGATAACAAGGACACCTATTCCGCAAATTCCGATGCTTATGTAAAGAAACTGTCTGCTCTTGACGCAGACTATCAGGCTGCCGTGGACGCAGCAAGCAATAAAACCGTCCTGTTCGGCGACCGTTTCCCGTTCCGCTATCTGGTGGACGATTACGGCTTGAGTTACTACGCTGCCTTTGCGGGCTGCTCCGCCGAGAGCGAAGCCAGCTTTGAGACCATTTCGTTCCTTGCTAAGAAGGTCGATGAGTTAAAACTGCCCTGCGTATTGACTATCGAAGGCAAGGATCACAAGATTGCTGAAACGGTTGTTAAGAACACGACTGCGAAAAATCAAAAGGTGCTGACGATGGATTCCATGCAGTCCACCACCTCCAAAGATGTGAAAAACGGCACGACTTACCTTTCTGTTATGGAGAAGAACCTTTCCGTGCTGAAAGAAGCATTAGGTTAAGGAGGCAACATGATGGCTCAGCTCACTTGTCAAAATCTCTGCGTCGGCTATGATGGAAAGGCCGTTCTGCAAGACCTGAGTTTCGAGGTCTTTGCAGGCGACTACCTCTGCATTGTAGGGGAAAACGGCTCCGGCAAGAGCACACTTATGAAAACGATTCTCGGCTTACAGCCGCCTATCAGCGGCAGAATTTTGACGGGTGACGGGCTGAGAAAAAATGAGATAGGCTACCTGCCGCAGCAAACGCAAGTACAAAAAGACTTCCCTGCATCCGTGAGAGAAATTGTTCTCTCCGGATGTCAGGGACGCTGCGGAAGCCGTCCCTTTTACAACAAAGAAGAAAAACAGCTTGCGGCAGAAGCTATGGACAAGATGCAAATCACACAACTTGCAAAGCGCTGTTATCGGGAGTTATCCGGCGGCCAGCAGCAGAGGGTTCTGCTTGCCCGTGCGCTGTGCGCTACACGAAAAATGCTGCTCTTGGACGAGCCTGTTTCCGGGCTTGACCCCAAAGTAACGGCGGAAATGTATGCGCTCATCGAAAAGCTCAACCGGGAGGACGGGATCACCGTGATTATGATTTCTCACGATATGACTGCCGCAGTTAAATACGCCAGCCATATTCTGCATATTGGCAACACCGTTTTCTTCGGAACAAAGGCAGACTATCTCCAAAGCCCGCAAGGGCGGATATTTGCCGCAGAGAAAGGCGGTGATGACAGATGACCGCTATCTTGGAAAAACTGACCCTCTACCTAGCATATCCCTTTGTTCGCTATGCGCTCATTGTCGGTGTGCTGATTGCGCTCTGTTCCTCTCTGCTGGGCGTAACGCTGGTGCTGAAACGGTTTTCATTCATCGGCGACGGACTTTCCCATGTGGCGTTTGGTGCAATGGCGATCGCCGCCGTGCTACAAATCACCAACGAAATGCCGCTGGTCATGGTCATCACGGTCATCAGCGCCGTTCTGCTTCTGCGCACCGGGCAGAACACGAAGATCAAGGGCGATGCAGCCATCGCCATGATCTCGGTAGGAGCGCTTGCCATCGGCTATCTGCTGATGAATATTTTTTCCACCTCGTCCAACCTTTCGGGCGATGTGTGCAGCACACTGTTCGGTTCGACTTCCATCCTGACGCTGTCCCCCGTAGAGGTGTGGCTGTGTGTGGGAATGTCGGTGCTGGTCGTGGCTGTGTTCATCCTGTTTTACAATAAAATCTTCGCCGTGACCTTTGACGAAAACTTTGCAAGGGCAACCGGAACGAAAGCAGGACTTTACAATCTGCTGATTGCTATCGTTGTTGCAGTCATCATCGTGCTTGCTATGAACCTTGTCGGTTCGCTGCTGATCTCCGCGCTGGTGATCTTCCCGGCGCTGTCAGCTATGCGAATATTTAAGAGCTTTCGCAGCGTGACAGTTTGTGCCGCAGCTCTGTCGGTTGCGTGTTCGCTTATCGGCATTCTGGCATCGATCCTTGCCGGTACGCCGGTAGGCTCAACGATCGTCGCCGTTCAAATTGGCGCATTTGGCTTGTCGTGGTTGGCAGGCACGGTGTTAGGCGTTGCCCGAAAATGAGAAATATTAGATTGGAGGCTTGGTACAATGGCAAATAGTGCGAGAGTCAAAGTCATTCTGGCTTGTACGGAATGCGGAGACCGAAATTATACAACAACGAAAAACAAAAAGCTTCATCCTGAGCGAATGGAAGTCAGAAAGTATTGTCCGAGACTGAGAAAACACACCATTCACCGGGAAACGAAGTGAGTGCGGAGGCGACACATATGTGTTTTAGAGAGAAAAAGCCTGTCACTATTATTACGGGTTATCTTGGCTCCGGAAAAACCACCGTATTGAACGAATTGCTGAGACGCAAAGGCTCTGAGCGATATGCCGTTGTGGTGAATGATATGGGGAGCATTAACATTGATGCTTCTCTTATCCGAAGCTCCTCGGTTTACGAAAGTGATGTCAGTATGGTGGAGCTGACAAACGGCTGTATCTGCTGTACCCTGCAGGATACTTTTATGAAGCAGATCAACGACATTGCCGCACAGCATAAGATCAACCGCATTCTGGTTGAAGCTTCCGGAATCAGCGACCCTTCTGCGATCGCGGCAGGCTTTATGGAATACCAGAAATCCGGTCTGTGCGATCGGGTATATCTTGATTCTGTCGTATGCGTAGTGGATGCGGATCGGATCTATTCGGAATTTTTGGGCGATCCGTCAGAGCCGTCCGATGCTTCCTTGGAACAGGATCCGGACATTATCAACCTGATCATCGACCAGATCGAGTTTTGCAACATCATTCTTCTGAACAAGTGCGATCTGTTGCCGCTGAATGCCGTGGAAGAGGTGCGAAAAACGATCCGTGCTTTTCAAAAGGACGCCGTTCTTTACGAATGCATACAAGGGCAGGTAAACCCGGATAAAATTTTCGATAATGGACAGTTTGATTACGATAAGGTGCTGCTGTCCTCCCGTGTTCAATCCCAGCTGTCTGCCGGAAAGAACGAAGATATTCACGACACCCACGGAATTACCTCTTTCCTCTATGAAGAAAAACAGCCGTTTGATCATGAGAAATTTACGGCGCTTCTGGAAAACGAGTATCCCGATAATATCATCCGCGCCAAGGGGTACATCTGGTTTGCGGATGACGATATGCATGTCCAGTTGTTTGAACAGGCCGGACGAAATGCGTCGGTAACCGAAGTGTCAAACTGGGTGGCTGCGTTCGACAAAGAGGAGCGTGACCGGTTGCTGAAAGAGTATCCGGAGATTTTGAATGATTGGGATCCCCGGTATGGGGATCGGATCAATCAGATCGTCTTTATCGGGAAGAATCTCGATCCACAGCAGATAACCGCCAAATTGCAGGCGTGTATTTGTAAAGAACAACCCACAAAATAACGAAAGCAGCTTGCCACAGGCGGCAAGCCGAATTTATCGAGGTGATCATATTATGAAAAAACTGTTTTGCATACTCATTGTTGTCCTTACTCTTCTATCTCTTGCCGCCTGCGGAAGTGAGAAAGATAAAGGGACTGCCGCAACCGATTCAACCGATACGCAAACACCTAATTCATCCGTCTCGCAAAATCAACCGACGGAAAAGGAATCGGAATCCAAGCCTACGACTTCTAAACCGGAGCAAAGTGCAGACGGTATTGATGTTGACCTGACGAAGCTCAGCAGCACCATGGTCTATTCCGAGGTTTATAATATGATGGTCTCTCCCGACAAGTACATCGGGAAAACCGTTAAAATGAACGGCGCTTTTGCGTTTTACGAAGATCCCGAAACAAAGAAGCAATACTTTGCCTGCATCATTGCCGATGCGACGGCTTGCTGTTCACAGGGGCTTGAATTTATTTTGACCGGCGAGCATACCTATCCGAACGATTATCCGGAGTTGTACTCTGATATAACCGTCACGGGAACCTTTGAAACTTATGAGGAAAATGGGTTTAAGTATTGCAGACTGACTGGCGCCACCATTGTAGAATAAAATCACATTGCAGTGGCTGTTGCGCCCAGCGACCCTAATCAGAGATCGAAATATTTTCTAATCGCTTTCCTGCCGCTATAAAAACAGCACAACGCCACAGAGTTTTGAATCTCTGTGGCGTTGTGCTTCTCTCAATCGGTCACTTTTTGAAAGCGTCCTTATGTGAGCCCGCCTTTCGGCAGGATTTTATTATTTATTGTTTTTTCTGTATGCAAGGTAACTTTCAAGTATCATAACGGCGGCTACGGCGTCTACGGTTTCTTTGCGCCGCTTACCCTTAGTATCGTTAAAATTAAGTGCGGTATGTGCCATAACCGTTGTGCATCTTTCGTCCCACATAACAGTTTGTATGCCGCTTAACTGTTTTATAAGTTCTGCGGTTTCGCTGCATTCTTTAGCACGGAAACCCTCGCTGCCGTCCATATTTTTGGGCAGTCCTACCACTATCAGCTCCGCCTTTTCCCTTTTTGCCGCGTCAGCCACCTTTTGCGCCGTACGCTGTACATTGTATTCTTTTATAACCTCTCTCGGAAAAGCAAAACTCTCATTTGCGTCGCTTACCGCTATGCCGGTCCGTGCATTTCCGAGGTCAACGGACATTATTATCATTTCTCACTGTTCCTTTAAACCTGTTACGGTTTCGCCCGCCGTATTTAAAATTACGGCTTTGCGTCTGTTTTTTGCATTTTATACAGGTAATGTTTATTCCCGTTTGCCTGCCAATGATTTTATACGATTGTCGTCCGGCAGCAAATCCTTGCTTAAGTGCGATGAATCGTTTATATATTCCGCAGTGCAATTTAAATTGTCATCAAAAATCAGTTTTGCAACCGCGGTATTATCGCTCCACGGCATATCGCGCAATTTTTCTATATCGCCTAACACAACACGGCACAAAAGACAGCGTATTGCGCCCCCGTGGGAAGCAACGGCTACGGTTTTGCCGCTGTTTTTGTGTGCAATGCCGTATACGGTTTTCCATATGCGGTCGTAAACGCTGCGCATAGGTTCGCCGTTTTCGGTTGCAAAATTTTGGGGATTATATTCCCAATCATACTCAACTTCCGGATATTTTTCAAATATCTCGGTATATTTCATCCCTTCAATTACTCCACCGTCAATTTCAATAAGTCCGTTATCTACGGTTACGTCTAAATTTTGCGGCTGCGCAATGCTTAAAGCAGTCTTATACGCGCGTTTAAGCGGACTTGAATACACTGCGTCAAGCCGAATATTTTTAAATCGGTTTGCCAGCGCCTCAAGCTGTTTTGAGCCGAGAGGAGTTATGTCCGTATTCGTTGTGCCCTGAAACGAATGCAACAGATTTCCCTGTGCCTCGCAATGACGTATTAAATATACCGTTACCATAATATCACCTAAAATATTGTAACATAATTATTGTTTTTTTGCAATAACAACGGAATTTACGGTATTTTATTGACTATTTTTTCTAAAACATTATAATTATAAATAATTGAATTATTTTGCAGGGGGATTTGCTGTGAAGAAATATTTAAACCGTGTTTTTATTGACGGCCTCGGCGGTATGGCTCTGGGACTTTTCGGTACCCTTATAATAGGCACCATAATTTGCCAGATAGGCAAACTTATAGGCGACAATGTAGTTGCGCATTACCTTATTGCAATAGGCAATGCCGCAAAAACCGTTACAGGCGCCGGCATAGGCGTTGGTGTGGCGGCAAAATTAAAATCATCACCGCTTACAACGGTTGCCGCAGCCGTTGCGGGATTTGTGGGTGCATTCCCGAAAATCAGCCTTGAAAGTATTGCAATCGGCACACCGGGGGAGCCTCTTGGCGCTTTTGTCGCAGCATATGTTGCAGTGGAAATAGGCGCGCTGGTATCGGGCAAAACAAAGTTGGATATACTTTTAACTCCGCTTGCCTGCATACTCTCGGGCGCTGTTGTCGGTCTGCTTTTGGGACCGTACATTTCGGCGGCAATGAAATGGGTGGGAAGCCTTGTAAGCATAAGTGTAGACAAATACCCGATTATAGGCGGCATGGTAGTATCAACCGTTATGGGTATACTGCTTACATTGCCTATATCATCTGCGGCAATAGGCATTTCCATGGGACTTTCCGGTCTTGCGGCAGGCGCTGCCACAATAGGTTGCTGCTGCAATATGATAGGCTTTGCTGTTATAAGCTACAGGGATAACAAAGTAGGCGGATTGTTGGCACAGGGTATAGGTACTTCCATGCTGCAAATGCCTAACATAATACGCAAACCTGTAATATGGTTGCCCGCTATTCTGTCAAGCGCAATACTCGGCCCCGTGGCATCGGCTGTTTTACATATGCAAAGCAGTGCAGTAGGTTCCGGTATGGGTACTTCCGGACTGGTAGGTCAGTTTGCCGCGTTTGAAACCATGACCTCCGGCGGTATGAGCGTAGGCCTTGCCCTTTTGGAAATTGTGCTGATGCACTTTGTCGCACCCGCGCTTTTGTCCCTCGGCATTGCGGAATGTATGAGAAAACTCGGCTGGATCAAAAACGGCGATATGCGTATAGGTGATATTACAAAATGACAAAAAAACAACGTGCTGCGGCGGCTGTGGAAAGGCTTGAAAAAAAGTATCCCGACGCCGTATGCTCCCTTAAATATACATCGGCTTTTCAACTGCTTATTGCAACCAGACTGTCCGCGCAATGTACGGACGCGCGTGTAAATATTGTAACTCCTGCGCTTTTTAAAAAATATCCCGATTCCGCCGCAATGGCAAAAGCAAAACTTTGCGATGTGGAAGAACTTATAAAGTCCTGCGGACTGTACAAAACAAAAGCAAAGGATTTAATAGGCATTGCAAAAGGCATAGAAGAAAATTTCGGCGGCAAGGTGCCCGACAGTATTGAGGAACTTACAACGCTTCCCGGTGTAGGCAGAAAAACCGCAAATCTTGTTTGCGGAGATATTTACGGACAGGACGCCGTTGTTACGGATACACATTTTATACGGATAATGAATCGTCTGGGACTTGTCAGCACATCGGTGCCGTTTGCGGTAGAAAAACAAATGCGCAATATTTTACCCACAGGTAAGATGAGTGATTTCTGCCACCGCACCGTTTTGCACGGTCGGGACACTTGTACGGCACGGCGTGCCTTTTGCGAAAAATGCATACTAAACGATGTTTGTCTTAAAAAGGGGATAAATAAAGATGGCACAAAAAAGAATAGCCGCAATTCATGATATATCCGGCTTCGGTAAATGTTCGCTTACGGTAGCACTGCCGATATGCTCTGCCGCAGGCATTGAAACAGCCGTTATACCCACGGCTGTCCTTTCAACCCACACCGGCGGATTTGAAGGTTACACTTTCCGTGATTTAAGCGAGGATATTCTGCCCATAGCAAAACACTGGAAATCGCTGGGGCTTAAATTTGACGCATTTTATACCGGATACCTCGGCAATACAAAGCAGATTGATTATGTTGCGGAAACAATAGGTATGCTGCGTGACGAAAACAGTCTTGTTGTTGTAGATCCCGCAATGGCGGACAACGGCAAACTGTACAGCGGATTTAAAAACGATTTTCCGCAGGCAATGCTTAAATTATGCCGCACTGCGGATATAATTGTGCCGAATATTACAGAGGCCGCTTTGCTGACGGGAAAAACATATATGCCATTGCCGCACACGGCTGATTATATTAACGAATTGCTTGCCGCACTTTATAAACAAACCGGTGCAAAAATTGTGCTTACCGGTGTTTCTCCTGCCGATAAAAAACTCGGCGCCGCCGTTTTTGACGGCGAAAAAACCGACTATGTTATGGGGGAAAAGGTACCTGCGTTTTTCCACGGTACGGGCGATGTCTTCGCTTCGGTGCTTACAAGCGCATTGGTAAACGGCAAAAATTTAATTTCCGCCGTACAAATAGCCGTCGGTTTTACGGTAGGCTGTATAAAACGCACTTACGCCGACGGAGATACGCGTTACGGCGTGGAATTTGAAAAAGAAATTCCGAATTTAATAAGATATTTAGGTCTTGAAAACGAATAAAAAACAGAGGTCCTTTGACCTCTGTTTTTTTAATTATACAAAAATTAAAGATTAAGGAAGTCCTTGCGGTATTTTACGCCGAAAGCCTCGGCAAGCTCCTGCATTTCGCTGTCCTTAATTGTGTTGATTCTGGGCAAATGCGCCGTAAGCATATATATCTGCGCCGCCTTTTCAACGGTTTCTATAAGTCCGAATGTTTCGTCAATATCCTTACCTGCGCCGTAAATGCCGTGCATACCCCATACAACAAGGCGGAATTCCTTCATTTTTTCTGCTGTTGCCTCGCCTATTTTGTTGTTTCCGCAAAGCATCCAGGGCAAAACGCCTACGCCGTCGGGGAAAACAACTATACATTCGGTACACATTTCCCAAAGGGTGTGTGTAAATTTCTTTTCGTCAAGTTCATGTACAAAGTTCATGGCAAGCGTATTTGTCGGATGGCAATGCATTATTACCCTGTTTTCCGGATTGACCGAGAGGCGCGCCATATGGCTCATAAGATGTGACGGCAATTCCGATGTAAATTTACCGCCATCCTTATATCCCCAAAGCAGCTGTGCGGTAGTGCCGTCCTCGGCAATTTTTATAATACCGAGGTTCGTTTCCGGATCGTCCGTAACATTTTTAAAGTACTTTCCCGTTCCGGTAACTACAAATATTTTGCCTATAAGGCTTTTTGCCTCAAATCCCGTGGGAATTGTACGGATAACATTGTTTATATCAAGATATTCGCTTACCTGCTCTTCATCCAGCATATAACTGATGTTTCCGCCGTTTCGCTCGTCCCAACCGAGTCTGTACATATTGGCTGTTACTTTCTGCATTTTCTTAATAAAAGGAGCGTCAAATATATTTTTCATCATTAATCCCTCGCACTTAAAACGTCTTTTTCATACTCTTTAATATCGTTTATGTAACTGTTGCGGCATCCGTTGCGGCGCAAAAATTCTTCCCAAACATCGCCCAAAGGAGCAAGCTTCATTTCCTCTTTAAGTGCCATAAGCGATGTAAAATCAGCTTCATCCTGCATTTTTTTCATTGCGTCATTCGGCTGCAAGAGCGCAAACAGCAACGCTTTTTGTACATTTCTTACGCCTGTTACATATGCCGAAATGCGATTAATTGAAGCGTCGAAATAATCGGTTGCTATAAACACGCGGTCAAGCGCATTGTTCCTTACAATTTCCTGTGCGATTTCCTTTGTCTCGTCATCAAAAAGCACCACATGGTCGCTGTCCCAACGCACACCCCTTGTAATATGCAGGGCTATTTTATCGTTAAACAGCAAAAGCGACGGGATTTTATCCGACACAACCTCTGTCGGATGATAGTGTCCGTTGTCCATAAGCGGTGTTATGCCTTTTTTAGCCGAATACGAAAGGCAAAATTCCGAAGAGCCTACGGTATAACTTTCAAGTCCTATACCGAAAACCTTGGATTCGAGTGTGGGATAAACCATTGTTTTGTCATAATCTACCGACAGTATCTTATCCATCGAATCGGCATATCTGGCTCTGGGCGAATATCTGTCTGCCGGTATATCCTTATAGCCGTCGGGTATCCAGTAATTTATTACGCAGGCAACGCCTGTTTCCTTTGCAAAATAATCCGCAATTTTAAGGCAGGCCTTGCCGTGTTCTATCCAGAAATTTCTTACGGTATCGTCGGGAGATGACAGCGTAAGATTATCTTTTACCATGGGGTGTGAAAAAAATGTGGGGTTGAAATCAATTCCCATACCGTGTTTTTTTGCAAAATCCACCCACGGTTTAAAATGCCGCGGCTCAAGTTTATCGCGGTCGGCAAATTCGCCGTCCTCAAAAATTGCGTAGCAGGCATGCAAATTTAACTTTTTCTTGCCGGGAATCAGCGAAAACGCTTTTTCAAGGTCCTGCATAAGTTCTTGCGGAGTCCTTGCCCTGCCCATATAATTACCCGTTGTTTGTATACCGCCGCTTAATTTATCCTTGCTGTCAAAGCCGACTACGTCGTCAGCCTGCCAACAATGTACGGATATGGGGGTACTTTCCAGTGCGGTTATTGCCTTTTCGGTATCTACGCCGTAATCGGCAAAAATTTTTTTGGCCTGTTCGTATCTTTCCATTTTATATCTCCTTTATATCAAAAGATTTTTTAATAAGCTGCCTTACTTCTTTAAGCGGTATTTTTTTGTCCGCCATTATCTGTGCCGCTATATTTCCCGTCGCGGTACCTTCGCTGAGTCCCGTAAGTACCTTTTTACCGGTAAATTCCGCCGTTAAACGATTTAAATATTTATCTTTACTGCCGCCGCCGACAATAAGGATGCTGTTTATGCTTTTGCCGCATATCCTCTCGATTTGGCGCACGGTATCGTTATAACTTTGCGCAATGGAAATATATACGCTTTTAATAACATCGGCAACCGGCAGATCCGGCTCGCCGAGGTATTGCCTTACGGCTTCAACCATATTTTCCGGAGCCACAAACATTTTATCGTTCGGATCGATTTTTTTGTCATAACTGCTGTGCATTGCCATATTCATCATATCGTCATACGAATATTTTTTATTAAGGTTGCGGCGTATGTTTTGGAAAAGCCACATACCCATAATGTTTTTTAAATAACGGTAACGGTATTCAATGCCGCCCTCGTTTGTAAAGTTGGCTTCGCGAGATTCATCGGTTGTTATGGGTTCTGTGTTCTCGGTACCTATAAGGCTCCATGTTCCCGAAGATATGTACATGCTGTTATCGTCTATGGGGCAGGCGGCTACGGCGGACGCCGTGTCATGACTGCCGCAGGCAACGACCTTGCAGTCAAAGCCGACTTCCTTTGCTATTTCGGGTTTTAAATTGCCTATCGGCGTTCCCGGCAGGCTCAGCGGTTTAAACAAATCTGCTTTTATGCCGAGTTTATTTAAAATTTCGGTATCAAACTGCTTTATGCGCGCGTTTACCATGCCGGTGGTGGTGGCGTTTGTATATTCGTTAACCATTACGCCCGTAAGGCGATAAGCCAAATAATCGGGTATCATAAGAAAATGCGCGGCATTGTCGAGCTTGCCTGATTTTTTATCGCAATAAAGTTGATAAACTGTATTGAACGAAAGCGCCTGTATTCCGGTAGACGCGTACAATTCCTGTGCGGTTACGGGGAATTCGTCGCTGTTCGGTACGCTGTCCGTACGGGAATTACGGTATGCATATACAGGCTTCATTTCCTGTCCGTCGCTGTCCAGCAAAACATAATCGACACCCCAGGTATCTATGGAAATGCTTTTGGGGATTTTACCCGCCTTTTTGCACTCCCTTATGCCTGCAAGGACATTATTAAAAAGTTCCTGTTCGTCCCATATAAGTCCGTTTTCGGACTGCTTTACGCCGTTTTCAAAGCGATATATTTCCTCAAGACAAAGTTTGCCTTCCTTAACGGTGCCGAGAATGTGCCGTCCGCTTGACGCGCCTATATCCACGGCAAGATAAATATTGTCTGCGTGATTCAAGTAAAACACTCCTTTACATTTATACTATAACATAAATCGGCGCCTGTAAAAAGCGCCGATTTTGACAAAAAAAGTGTCCTTATTTGCAATCTCTGAATTTTTTGGGCGACTGCGAGTAACGGGATTTGAATATTCGGTGAAAATAACTTATGTTTTCGTAACCCACCGCGACGGATATATCCGCCACACTCATTTGTGTGTTTTTAAGCAGCCAGCATGCCTGCGTTAATCTTTTATCCTGTAAAAGTTCGGTATATGTTTTGCCGGTCTGCCTTTTAATTTCTCTGGAAAGCGCAAAAAAATCGTAATGCATATCGTCTGCGATCTTTGAAAGATTTGCGGTTCGGTAATCGGTTTCTATCAAACTTAAAACATGCATAACCGCTTTATCCGTCGGACTTGCCACCGAAAGACGGTCAGTGTGGTTAAGCAATGTTAAAAACAGCAATCCCATGGTTACCTGATTTATGTTGCGTTTGTTGGGTACGTTGTGAAGCAGCGTCCACAGCAGGTTTTCAACAAGATTTTGCACCGGCGGTACGTCCGCCACGCGAAAGTGCAGATATCCGCGCCCCAACTGCTTTTTACGACTGCCGAGTCCGTCCACCAAAAAGTTTTTTATGGGAGTATCGTCGCTGCCGAGCATAGGCAGCACGGTATCGAAAAACTGCGGAAGTATTATAAAATTAACGGCTATATCATCACGCCCTGCCGGCATTACTTCCTGACAGGCATCCATACCTATAAACAAAAGTTCACCGCTGTTAAGGGTTACGGTATCGCCGTTTATTATATGCGTAGTACACCCCGAACACATAAAAACTATTTCTATATAATCGTGCGTATGCTTCGGAAAATGCACAAACCTTGTATGCGGACGCACGGTAATAAGTTTCCCGGAATTAAGCAGTTTTGCCGATCTTACCACATTTTTCCCGTTTGCCGCCATATAGATTCCGCGGTCTATATTTTCTTTGCCGGCAAGCAATTTTTCCTCCTCCGGCGTAATGCGTGAAAGCTGCGATAAAATGTCCTTATTTAACATAAATACGCCTCCCGTTTAAAATATACCACATATACACGGCTTTGTCATTAAAAAATTAAAGCATCCGGTGCAATCCGGATGCTTTGTTACATTGTTAAAATACTTAATAATTTTCCGCTTTTACTTCAAAATACGATTTGGGATGGGCACATACCGGGCAAACCTCGGGTGCGGTTTTTCCTATATGGATGTGTCCGCAGTTTGCGCATTTCCATATAACGTCGTTATCCTTTGAAAATACAAGTCCGCCCTCAACATTTTCAAGCAATTTTAAAAACCGTTTTTCGTGTTCTTTTTCTATTTCTGCTACGCCTTCAAACAGTCTTGCTATTTCATCAAAACCTTCCTGGCGTGCATCGGCGGCAAAGGACGCATACATATCCGTCCATTCGTAATTTTCGCCTGCAGCGGCATCTTTTAAGTTTGCGGCCGTATCGGCAATACCGCCGTTTAACAGTTTAAACCATATTTTTGCGTGCTCTTTTTCGTTGTCTGCAGTTTCCTCAAACAGTTTTGCTATTTGAACATAGCCGTCCTTTTTAGCCTTTGAAGCAAAATAAGTGTACTTATTTCTTGCCTGACTCTCCCCCGCAAAAGCCGTAAGAAGATTTGCCTGTGTTTTTGTTCCGCTTAAATCCATATTTATTCCTCCGTTATTTAAATTTCAAAATCCATATCAGTGCCTTGTTTTTCGCTTGACGCGCAAACCCGTCTGTTATAATGGAAAACCGCAAAATTACAATGCACCGCATATGCGGTAAACATATAGGGCAATGTAAACACCAACGGCAAAATAAGCGCCGATAAAATAAAGTATGCAAAAAAGCTGATAAAAAGGCTTAAAAACGCCGCAGAGCTTACACGGCTGACGCATGCCGACAAATGTATTGCTTCAAGCGGGGAAATCTCATCGTTAAGGACAAAAATATAAGGCAACTGATAGTACTTAAATATAATTATTATCAAAAATGCCGCCGCTATACCACGGAAGAAAAGAGAAATTATCCATAAATTTTCAAACCACAACGGCATAGGTGTGTTTAAAATTTCGCTTAACTTGCCGTGCGCTATAAAATCCGTAAGAATCGCCGGCAAAAGCAGTCCGCCGCCCACTATAAAAAGGCGGAAAAACACCGTAAAACTCATAGCCAGTGCGCGTTTGTAAATTTTGTACGAGGAAAAATAAAAAAATATTTCTTCAAACTGTGCCCGACGGTCGTTCTTTGTAAAATCTTTAAAAAAGCGGACAGTGCCGAGCAGCAGCGGAAATACCGCAAACAAAAACGCACAGGCGTGAATAACAAATTCCGCCGCCTTTGCCCAAAAAGAATTCGAAACAGACGCCAGAACCGATGCCAAAATCCCGAAAAACAGTATTGTTACAAGCGGTATCATAGCGGCGCAGGACGCATAAACCCAATTGCCCTTAAGCGCTGCGAGGGCGGTCGTTTTTACTGCCCTGTTAGACGGAAAACCCACAATTTCACCTTCCAAATCAAACTATAATAACAGTGTACACCCAATAAATGTATAAAAAGTTAAATAATTTTTAATTTTGCGTAATTTGCCATCATTTTTTTAACCCCGCAACCCGAAAAATTAATTTCAAGCATTGCGTCGTCTGCCATTCTGCTTACGGACAGTATAACTCCGTCGCCGAATGTTTTATGATTAACCGACATACCTGCGCGGTATGTTTTCGTGCTGCCGTCCGCGCTGCTTTTTCCTGCAAATCCGCGAGTATTTTGCGAATACAGCGCCGAGCCGTTTGTGTAACCGTAGGGCGTATCGCCGTATGAAGTACGCGTTACGGCATAGGAATCGGTATAACTGCTTTGTGCCTTTGTAATATTGCAAAGTTCCTCCGGTATTTCGCTTAAAAAGCGCGACGGCAAATTCCTTGACGTAGTACCGAACATAAGACGGGAATAGGCGGAACTTATATACAGTTTTTTCCTTGCCCTTGTTATAGCGACGTACGCCAGCCGCCGTTCTTCTTCTATGGCGTCCGGACCGTCGTATATGGATTGATTGCCCGGAAAAATGCCTTCCTCCATTCCCACAAGATAAACGTTGTTAAATTCCAGTCCTTTTGCGGAATGGACCGTCATAAGCACAACCTTATCGTCGCTTTCCATTGAATCAAGGTCACTTACAAGCGCAATTTCTTCCAAAAAGCCCGACAGTGACGCTTCCTCGTTTTCAAGTTCGTACTGTACAATGTTGGAAGCAAATTCGTTTACGTTGTCTATTCTGTCGGCGGCGTCCTCCCCCTGCATTTGCAGATATGCCATATATCCGCTTTTTTCATACACTTCGTTTAAAAGTTCGTGCAAAGGCATTTCCGACGCACAGTTGCGTAAATAATCAATGATATTGCAAAACTCACCGAGTTTTTGCGCACTGCGTGAAATTATTGGATAATCTGCCGCCGTTTTAAATACTTCGTAAAGGGAAAGTCCCAAACTGTCGGATATCTGCGAAGCATTATCCACCGTTGTGGCACCGATACCGCGTTTCGGCTCGTTAATTATCCTCTTAAGCCGTAAATCGTCATAAGGGTTGTTAATAACCGAGAGATACGCGAGAATGTCTTTGATTTCTTTCCTCTCAAAAAACTTCATTCCGCCTATAACCCGATAGGAAATTCCGCTGCGCGCAAAGACGTTTTCAAGCGCGTTTGACTGCGCGTTCATCCTGTAAAGTACGGCGTTATCCGAAAATTTACCGCCGTTTGACACGTTTTCAAGTATTTTATCCGCCACATATTTTGCTTCCGCCTTTTCGTCGGGTGCGCTGTAAACGGAA
Source organism: uncultured Eubacteriales bacterium (assembly GCA_934464615.1). Taxonomy (GTDB): domain Bacteria; phylum Bacillota; class Clostridia; order Oscillospirales; family Acutalibacteraceae; genus SIG565. The sequence goes on from CAKSKA010000009.1 coordinate 19,870, forward strand.
ATTTTATCGCCGGCGCCGGCATCGGTCCACAAATTCTTGCCTTTTCTGCCCGTGTTGTTCTTAATCACGGCGTTTGCCGCATCCAATATATTGCCGACGGACCTGTAATTCTGCTCAAGTCTTATAACAACAGAGTCGGCATATTCGTCCTCAAAATTAAGTATGTTTTCAATGGTCGCCCCGCGGAAACGGTATATACTTTGGTCGTCATCGCCCACAACGCATATGTTGCGGTACTTTTCCGCCAACAGACTTACAAGCACATACTGTGCGTGATTAGTATCCTGATACTCGTCTACCATTATGTACTTTAACTTATTTTGGTAATAATCAAGCACATCCGCATTTTCCCGAAACAACTTAACGGTATTGTTTATCATATCGTCAAAATCCATTGCGTCATTGTTTATCATACGCAAATAATACTGTTTATACAGCGCCGCGATTTTTTTGCCGCGATACTCGTCCCCTACGCTTTGTGCGTATTCTTCGGGCGTTATCAGTTTATCTTTAGCCGAGGATATTGCCGAAAGCACAGAACGCACAGGCAGCATTTTTTCATCCATGCCTTCATTCTTCATTATTTCCTTCATCAGTTTTTTTGTGTCGTCCGTGTCGTAAATGGTAAAATGCGAAGTATAGCCTATGCGGTCTGCATACCTGCGCAGTATCTTACCGCATATACTGTGGAATGTGCCTGCCCAAACATCATTTGCATCTTCACCCAGACATGCGGAAATCCTCTCCTTAAGTTCGTTAGCCGCCTTATTTGTAAATGTTATTGCCAATATTTCCCACGGACGTGCCGGACGCACCGAAAAAACCGACGGTAAAAAATCGCTTTTACCGTCTAAATAATCAAGACCTGCCTGCACATCTGCGTCGGAAAAATCCGCACACGTACTGTTTTTATATGCGCTGCCGTATTTTACAAGGCAGGCAATGCGGTTTACAAGCACGGTCGTTTTGCCGCTGCCCGCACCCGCAAGCACCAAAACAGGTCCGTCCGCTTTGGTTACAGCCTTGCGCTGCATATTATTCATACGGGCAAAATCCTTTTCTATAATTTTGTCCCGCAACTCACAAAAATCCATACTGTTCACTGTAAAACCTCCGATAATACTTGTATTTTACAATATTTTGAATAATATGGCAATAGATAATTGACCTTTAAATATTTTTTGTGTATAATAAAAAACAATGAATTTAGTGTTGGAGATGTTGAAATGAAAAGGACCGAAATAGTTGACCTTTTTGCAAAAACCGACCTTTATGCCGGTAAACAGGTTACCGTCTGCGGTTGGGTACGCACGGTAAGGCAGTCAAAAAACATTGCGTTTATGGAACTTAACGACGGCAGCTGCTTTAAAGGCCTGCAGGTTGTTCTTGATAAAGAAAATTTAAATAATTTTGATGAAATTGTATCGCAGAACGTCGGTGCTGCAATTATTGCAACAGGTACGCTGGTTGCAACACCCGAAATGAAACAGCCGTGTGAGATGCAGGCGTGCGAAGTAACGGTTGAAGGAACTTCAACGCCCGATTATCCGCTGCAGAAAAAGCGTCATTCACTCGAATTTTTGCGTACAATTCAGCATTTAAGACCGCGCACCAATACATTTTCCGCCGCATTCCGTGTGCGCTCGGTTGCGGCTTATGCAATACACAGGTTTTTCCAGGAACGCGGTTTTGTTTACGCACATACACCGCTTATAACCACATCCGATGCCGAAGGTGCCGGCGAAATGTTCCGTGTTACCACACTTCCGGCGGACGGTGCGCCGAAAACCGAGGACGGCAATGTCGATTTCGGCGAGGATTTCTTCGGAAAGCCGACCTCGCTTACGGTATCCGGTCAGCTTGAGGCCGAATGTATGGCAATGGCTTTCGGCAAAGTTTATACTTTCGGACCTACATTCCGTGCCGAAAAATCTTATACGGCACGCCATGCGGCAGAGTTTTGGATGATAGAACCGGAAATTGCCTTTGCGGATTTACAGGACGATATGGATCTTGCAAGGGATATGCTTAAGTATGTTCTTAAGTATGTTGTGGACACCTGTCCTGCGGAACTTGAATTTTTTGAGCAACATTTTGAAAAAGGTTTGCGTGAAAAATTGGATCATGTAATTAATTCTCCGTTTGCGACCGTAACTTATACGCAGGCAATCAAACTGCTGGAAGAAAGCGGACACGAGTTCCAATATCCTGTAAGCTGGGGCTGCGATTTGCAGACTGAGCATGAACGGTACCTTACCGAAGAAGTATTTAAAAAGCCTTTGTTTGTAACAGATTATCCGAAAGAGATAAAGGCATTTTATATGCGGCTTAACGATGACGGCAAAACCGTTGCCGCAGTTGACTGTCTGGTACCGGGAATCGGCGAGATTATAGGCGGCAGCCAGAGAGAAGAACGCGCCGAATTGCTTATGCAGCGTATTAAAGAAATAGGCGCGGATATTAAGGATTACGACTGGTATGTGGATTTAAGACGTTTCGGCGGCACGCGCCATGCCGGATTCGGTCTCGGCTTTGAAAGACTTATAATGTATATTACCGGTATACAGAACATTCGCGACGTATTGCCTTTCCCGAGGACTACAGGCTATGCCGAATTTTAATTAATCGCGTGTTAAAAACACCCCCGTTGTCATGTGACAACGGGGGTGTTAATTAATTTTCACTTCGGCACTGTTTGCCGGCACTGTCGATTTTATAACCGTCTTTCATAATCAAATCGCTTATAAATACAAACTCATACCCTTGTTCTTTCAGTGTTTTAAGTATAGACGGAAGCGCTTCCGGCGTATGATCGGCATCATTATGGAAAAGCACTATGCTGCCGTCGCAAACCTTTGAAGTAACACGTTTGCAAATGCTGTCGGCTGTGGCATTATCCTTCCAGTCAAGGCTGTCGACCGACCACTGTACGCAATTCATTCCTAGTCCGTTTACGGTATCGACAACGGCGTTGTTGTAATCCCCGTAAGGACATCTGAAAAGCGTAGGTGTAACGCCTGTAACGGCTGCAATTTTCTCGTTGCAGGACTGAATTTCGTTTTTCATCTGCTCTGTACCGAGTTTTGTCATATAAGGATGTGTGTTGGAATGGTTTTGAACCTGATGACCGGCGTCGCTTAACTGTTTTACCGACTCCGGATATTTATCCACCCATGCGCCCACAACAAAAAAAGTCGCCGGAACATCATACTCCGCCAATATGTTTATAAGATGTTCCGTATCATCATTTCCCCAAGCGGCGTCAAAACTTATTGCAATTTGCTTTTTATTGTTTTCAACACAGTATATTGGCAAATGCCTGTCGTTCGAGGCAAACGCACTTACCGAGCCGATTATTGCAATAGCTGCGCAAACGACAATAGCCGTAGCCAGCATAATATGTTTTTTGGTTATTACAAGCATTTTCATAATAAATCCCCTCTCCCTGCAAGATATACTATGTAGGGGGTGCTTGTCATTATTACGGACAATTGCTGCAGAATAAAAATAAAAGACACACAGTTAAACTGTGTGTCTTTAAGTGTCGGCACCTACTTATCTTCCCGGGCAGCTGCCCGCCAAGTATTTTCAGCGCAAGTGAGCTTAACTTCCGTGTTCGGAATGGGAACGGGTGGACCCTCACCGCAATCAGCACCGACTGCATATCACCTTATCGGCGACAAATGAGAGTATAACACAAAGCCTACTGCTTGTCAAGCATTTTTTAAATTTTTATTGAAAAAATTTTTTATTTACATTTTTTACTTGACAAAGACAGATAACAGGTGTATTATGCAACTGTATTAATCGTTTTAATACAGCAAAAACAGAAAGGATGATTTCATTTGAGGCTGTTAAAAAAATTAAACCGCGGTTTTGTACTTACCCTTGCGGTAATTATAGCCGTATCGGCGTATTTGGTATATCTTAACGCCGCCCGCAAAAGCGACAGATCCGAAATTGAAAAATTAAACAGCGATTTCTTTGCGGCTTATTCCCGGGCAATGACTCTGCCCGATGCCGTAATGGCTAAGGAAGGTCTTAAGGAAAAGGATTTTGACGCGCTTGCCGCCGAGAATATGAAGGAGCTTAAAACATATTTTGCCGATAACGAACTTTGCGGCAAGTATACGCAAAATGCGCTTTCCGACATTTACGAAAAGCAATACACGGCAAAAAAGGCGGTAGCGGAATGTACGGTTACCGTTGCGCGCATAAACAACTACAATTTTAACGCGGATTTTGCCTCTGCGGATGTAAGCGTGAATGTAATTTATTCCGGTCCTGCAAGCATACGCGGCAACATAGGCGAAACTTCGTCCGACCGCTTTTCATCCTCGGAGAGTATGGCTTTCCAAAAAACTGACAGCGGTTGGAAAATATTCTACTTTACCGGTCAGATAATGTACGGCAACGATAAATTTATAGGTTAGGCAGGTGACACCGATATGGAAAAATTACTTGAAATTAAACATCTTTCAAAAAGTTTCGGCAAACGCAAGGTAATAGACGATGTTTCCTTTGACGTTTACGGAGGAGAGGTATTCGGATTTTTAGGTCCCAACGGTGCCGGAAAGACGACCACCATTAAAATGGTAATGGGATTTTTGTTTGCCGACAGCGGTGAAATTAAAATTAACGGAATAAACGTTAAAAAGGACTACGAAAAAGCCATGTCCTACCTTGGCGGAATAGTGGAAAATCCCGAAATGTACAAATATTTAAGCGGCAGGAAAAATATAGAAATGTATGCCCGCATACACGATAATGTACCGAAGGAGCGCGTTGACGAAGTTATAAACACCGTAGGAATGAGTGCGCGCGCAAACGAAAAAATACGCAGATATTCCCTTGGTATGAAACAGCGCATAGGTCTGGCGCAGGCACTTGTACACAAACCAAAAGTGCTTATTCTGGATGAGCCGACAAACGGGCTTGATCCTGCCGGAATAAAGGAATTGCGCGATATATTAAAACATCTTGCCCATGAAGAAGGCATAGCCGTTATTGTATCCAGCCATATGCTGTCCGAAATGCAGCTTATGTGCGACAGAGTAGGTATAATAACCGACGGTCACCTTATAGGCGTTAAAACGGTGGACGAACTTGTAAACCACACACAGACGGGCGAATACACATTTATAATGAAAAGTGACGCCGACAGCGCCTATGCATTGTTTAAACAAAAGTATCCGAATCACAAAGCGGAAATTGACGGTGAAAAACTTACCGTTTACGCGGCGGAAACCGACATACCCGAAATTAACAGACTTTTTGCGGAAAGCGGTCTTAATGTATACGGCATAGAAAAAAGCGGCGCATCCCTTGAAGAAGCGTTTTTAAGTATTACGGGAGGAGGTCTTGACATTGCGTAAAATATTTGCATTATGGCAAAACGAGATGTTAAAGGTAACCAAAAAAGTAAGTATGCTGGTGCTTTTAATTCTTATGGTTCCGGCGGTGCTCGGCATAGGCGGATTCTTTAAAATAATAGAAAAGATAGATTCATCCTATGCTTACTACAGAACCGACGATTACTATACAAGCGACGAATATTACAAAGAAATCTCGGAATCTTTTAAAATTAAAGATACCGAAGCCAAACAAAAACAAACCGAATATAAAAACGCCGCAGCCGCACTTGAGGCGGCATATGCAAACGTCGGTGACATATCGTCGCTTGAAAAAAAGGTAAACGACGCCTCATCGGCTTTTGAGTCTGCCGTGGGCGATGCAGCATCGGCAAAAAACGAACTCACGCAGGTCGAATTATGCAAAAAATACAAGATAGAAACAAACAACAACGGTTATCTTGCATCTCTTGTGTTTGATGCATCGTCCGCAGAGTCCGAAATTTACGAACTTTCATTTGACGCCGACGCAAACAAAAAGGAAATAGAGCGAAACCAAGCCCGTATTGACAGGGCAAAGGATATAATGGAAAGAAAATCCTACAAGGATTATATTGCTTTAAAGTCCGAAGATATAAAAAGCCAAAAACTGCCCGAGCAGGAAGAAAAGATTTACCTTGAAACGCTTGAACTTAAACTCAAATACGATCCGGACGGAATAAATCTGGGCAGCGAATTCAATTCGGCTCTGGACACTGTGGAAACGTATAAAAAATCCCTTTTGGACAACATAAATTATACCGTAACCCCTAACGTTCCGCTCTCGGTCGAACAAAAAGAGGATATACAAAATTCCCTGCTTGTTATGTACAAAAAACTCGATGACAAAATTATAGTTCCGAATGCGGACGGTGACAATTATTTTGACTACAAGCCGATTGCCGTATCCGCAATGCAGTCGGTTGCAATGTCCGTAGTTCTGATTTTAATGATAATTACCGCCGGCGGCAGCATTTCGCAGGAAATTTCGTCGGGCTCAATAAAATCGCTTATCATTTCCCCCACGCGACGCTGGAAGATATTTACCGCAAAAGCGCTGTCAATACTTACAGTAGGTATTATTGCAACCGTTGCGGCGGCGGTCTTGTCTACGGCGGGCGCGTATATATGGTTCGGCGGCAACGCACTTACGCCTTATGTTTACGCGTCCGGCGGTACCGCACATAAAATTCCTGCAGTTTTATATGCGTTTGCTTCCTGTTTTACAGACCTTATTCCCATAATAGTATACTCGGCATTTGCGTTTATGCTGTCCGTAATAACACGCAACACGGCGGCGTCGGTTTCGGTACCTATAGCGATATACTTTTTGGGCTCTACGGCATTTACCATCCTTACAAAATTCGTCAGCGGAGAATGGCTTAAATTCCTGCCGTTTATGAATTTGGATTTTACAAAAGCCATATTCCCGAATTCCGATTTAAGCGAAATGATTTCCGGAATTTCGGTAGCTGCGTCGCCGTCGCTTACATTTTCCGTAATATATGTTGCGGTGCTTATGCTGTGTATGCTTTATACCGCGTTCGATTCCTTTACAAGACGCGATATTTAAGTTGACAAAAAAACTGCATATTTGTATAATAATATGATGGTAGTGAAAACTGCCGTCATATTTTTTACGGAGTGAAATAAAGTGATTTACAACAGCATTGCAAAATTGGTTGCATACGGACTTGAAAAGGATTTTTATAAACCGCAGGATAAAATTTATATTACAAATAAAATTTTAGACGCGTTGCATCTTGATACATATGAAGAACCGGAAACGGAATATAAAAATATCGATCTTGAATCAACGCTTAAAGAACTGCTGGATTATGCGGTTGAAAAGGGTATTATAGAAGATTCCACCGTATATCGTGATTTGTTTGATACACGTCTTATGGGACTTTTGCTGCCGCTGCCGAGTACCGTAACGCAAAAGTTTTACGAGCTTTACAAGGTGTCGCCCAAAGCCGCGACGGATTATTTTTATAAATTCAGCTGCGACAGCGACTACATACGCCGTTACAGGATAAAAAAAGACGTTAAATGGGTTACCGCCACCGAATACGGCGACCTTGACATTACAATAAATCTTTCAAAGCCGGAAAAAGATCCCAAAGCCATCGCCGCCGCAAAGGCCGCACCGCAAAACGGATACCCAAAATGCCTGCTTTGCAAGGAAAACGAGGGTTACGCCGGCAGAATAAACAGCCCCGCAAGGCAAAATCACAGGATTCAGCCGGTAACTATCAATAACCAACCGTGGATGTTCCAATATTCTCCGTATGTTTATTATAACGAGCATTGCATTGTATTCAATTCCAAGCATACTCCAATGTCAATTAACAATGATACATTTGTAAAATTGTTTGATTTTGTAAAGTTGTTTCCGCATTATTTTGTAGGTTCAAACGCGGACCTGCCGATTGTAGGCGGCTCCATTTTAAGCCACGATCACTTCCAGGGCGGACATTATACATTTGCAATGGCAAAAGCCCCGATTGAACATCCCCTTACCTTTGCGGGATTTGAGGATGTTAAAGCGGGAACGGTCAAATGGCCTATGTCAGTAATAAGACTTTGTGCAAATGATACCGACAGAATTATAGCCCTTGCACGAAAGATTCTTGCCGCATGGCGCGGTTATACGGATGAGGACGCATTTATTTTTGCACAGACAGACGGTGTACCGCACAACACAATAACGCCTATTGCGCGCAAAAACGGTGAGAATTTTGAACTTGACCTTGTATTGCGCAACAATATAACAACACCCGAACACCCCCTCGGCGTTTATCATCCGCATGCGGAACTTCATCACATTAAAAAAGAAAATATCGGTCTTATAGAGGTTATGGGACTGGCTGTTTTACCCTCCCGTCTTAAAAATGAGATGGCACTGCTTAAAACAGCGCTTGTAAACGGCACGGATATACACGACGATCCGATTCTTTCAAAACATGCGCCGTGGACCGAAATGCTGCGTAAAAAATACAAAGATATAAACGAAGAAAACGCGGACAAAATACTGAAAGACGAAATAGGCTTGGTATTTATGAAGACGCTTGAGGACGCCGGTGTTTACAAACGAACACCCGAAGGTATTGCGGCATTTATTAAATTTGCCGAAAGCGTATAAAAAACACTTGATTTTTAGGTTGTAAGTCTGTATAATAGACAAGCAACCTGTTTTGGAGATGTCGCCTAGTCCGGTCGAGGGCGCACGATTGGAAATCGTGTAACTGTTAATCGCAGTTCGAGAGTTCGAATCTCTCCATCTCCGCCATAATATAGGGACAAAATAAATGTCTCCTGCGAAAAGTCCGATTATATCGGACTTTTTTTGTTGTCCGAATACCGCCTTTTACCCGGTGAAAGTTTCATTGCGATGGATTTTTTAACCGTTTTATGTTATAATCAACTCAATAAATCGGAATTTGCAATTACGGGAGAGCATAGAATTATGGTCAATAAAAGATATTATGAAAAACTCGGCGGTTTGCCGAATTGAACAAATATACAAAGCCGCTGATTTTCATTTGAAAATCAAGCGGCTTTCACGTTTTCGGGAACGATAAAAAGCATAAACCTGCCGAACGGAACAATCTGTATGGCAAAAGTAAAATCATGCGGTTTGCCGATTATGCCGTCCGGCAGTGCTGTGGTAATTCCGATAACTGCTGCCGGTCGGTTTCCTAATCGAGTATATTTCCGTCCGTGGAAATAGTTACGACCTGCCACGGAATGAATTTTCCGCTGTTCTGTAAAGCGGTTTTCGCTGCGTGCTCCAATCCGCCGCAGCACGGAACCTCCATACGCACGACGGTCACACTTTTAATGTCATTATTGCGAATAATTTCAGTGAGCTTCTCGGAATAATCCACGCTATCCAATTTAGGACAGCCGACAAGCGTAATGTGTCCCTTTATGAAGCGCTCATGGAATGCGGCATAGGCATATGCCGTGCAGTCGGCGGCGATAAGCAGCTTCGCACCGTCAAAGTAAGGTGCGTTTACGGGAACGAGTTTGATTTGTACCGGCCACTGCGAAAGGCGGCTTTGTGCCGCGGCAGGAGCAGTCTCAACGTCAGACGGCTCTGTGTGTCGTATCGTTTTCATCCGTGTTCCCGGACAGCCACCGTGAAGGTGCATCCCCTCATGCTGCATCTTTTTCTGCTTATTTGCCAGCACTGCGGCCTCGTCATAAGCGGCAGCTTCGCGTTCTACAAATGAGATAGCCCCGGTGGGACAAGCGGGCAGACAGTCGCCCAAACCGTCGCAGTAGTCATCCCGCATCAGTTGCGCTTTCCCATCCACCATGGCAATAGCGCCCTCATGACAGGCGGCGGCGCAAGCACCGCAGCCGTTGCATTTTTCCTGATCTATCTCAATAATTCTTCTTTTCATAATTGTGCCTCCTTGCTTTTCTGCCTATATTATAGTATAATAAAATCAACAAGTCTGTTGAATATTCAACAAAAGAGGATTTTTTATGAAAAAATTTTTATCCGTTCTTCGCTCGTCTCAGCTTTTCTCCGGCATTTCCGAAGATGAACTTACAGCCATGCTGTCCTGCCTTGGCACAAGAAAAGAAGATTTTCCGAAAGGAACCTTTGTACTGCGAGCCGGAGATACAGTAGATTCGATCGGCCTTGTGCTGTCGGGAAGTGTTCTGATTATACAGGAGGACATTTGGGGAAACCGCAATATTCTCTCCAAAGCAGGACCGGGACAGACATTTGCCGCCGCATATGCCTGTGCCCCCGGTTCCAGACTGAATGCAGGCGTATTAGCGGAAACACCCGTCACCGTAATTTTCCTTAATGTAAAGCGCATCCTTGACGTGTGTCCGTCCGCCTGCACACACCACAACCGAATCATCCGAAACCTACTGAGTGAACTTGCAGAGAAAAATCTGCGATTCAATGAAAAACTCACACATATGGGACAGCGTACCACAAGGTCAAAAATTATGTCCTATCTTTCCGCCGAGGCTCAGCGGCGCGGAAAATACGAATTTGACATTCCTTTTTCAAGGCAGCAGCTTGCGGATTATCTTGCAGTTGAGCGCAGCGGGCTGTCATCGGAGCTTGGAAAGATGAAAAAGGACGGACTCCTCGATTACCGCAAAAGTCATTTTATTTTAAAGGTGTAACAGGGCTTTAAACTACCATACTAAAAAATTTTACAGACCTTTTAAAATAAATTTATTTAATTATGTTCTTGACATAATTTACAAAATATGTTATTGTATTCATGCAGTTAGCCGTGTCTAACTAAAGACACGGCTTTGCTTGCCTTCTTTAGTTAGCATATGCTAACTAGTTGTCGGTAATTCGCATACTTAACTTTATTTTGCAAACAATAATATTTGAAAGTAAAAACCATTGCGGCAAAAATTTTAAGTATATTTTGCTTTGCAATAAACCAAAAACGGAGGATAAAATTGTCGGAAGAAGCAATTATCAAGCACTGTTCCCCAACGCTTGCAGGATTAAAAACCGGAAATATGTTCACATACCCTTATAAAAACGCAGATGAAATGCGCTGTGCTGTCCGTCATTGGAACAAAATACTGTCCCGCAGGGGATTGCGCATTTTACCGTTAAGGTATTTTAATAACAAAGCGCTGATATACCTTTACCGTCCGTCAGATCTTTCAAAGGATTTGCAAAATGCCGCAGCATGCAATATTCTCCGCAAATGCGGATACGGTGTGTGCGCGCCGAATATATGTGTTGCAAAACTTGCAAAACGTATGGCGGAATACAAGGAATTTCCGCACGAAATAGGATTGTTCCTCGGCTATCCGCCGGAAGATGTACGCGGTTTTATAGAAAACAAAGCAGGGCATTGCAAATATGTAGGATATTGGAAAGTTTACGGCGATGAAGCCGCAGCAAAAAAGACGTTTGCAAAATACAGAAAATGTACGCAAATTTATACCGAACAGCACACAGAGGGTAAAAATATCGAACGGCTGATTGTGCCTGCCCGAAAAACAGGCAATAAGGCAACGGGTGTGACAAAATATAACGCGTCGCACTGACAGAAAGGGAGTATAATAATGAGTAAAATAGCTGTAGTTTATTGGAGTGGTACCGGAAATACACAGGCAATGGCAGAAGCCGTAGCCGACGGTGCAAAGTCGGCCGGTGCGGAGGTTTCTTTATTTACCTGCACCGAATTTGATGCCGGAACGGCGGACTCTTTTGATGCAATAGCATTCGGTTGTCCGGCAATGGGCGACGAAGTTTTGGAAGAAAGCGAATTTTTACCCGTGTTTGAGTCCTGCGAGGGCAAATTAAAAGGTAAAAAAATCGCGCTTTTCGGTTCTTACGGATGGGGCGACGGCGAATGGATGCGTAACTGGGAAGAAACCTGCAAAGCAGACGGCGCGGTTTTGGCATGCGATTCCGTAATATGCAACGACGCACCGGACGGCAGTGCCGTCGACGATTGTAAAAACCTTGGAAAAGCGTTAGTTTGAGTTTTTGAATATGAAAATCCGACAGGAAAAATGTTTAAACATTTTTCCTGTCATTTTTATTTGGTGTGATAAAATTCGGCTGCGGTGTATTATCCATTTTAAAAACGTACGGCGTTTTACCGTCAAGGTCAAAGTCATGCACATCTATTACCGTAGGATTGGGGTTTTCGTACGTTGTGTAGTAATAAATTCCGCGGTCGGCATTATAACAAACGGTATAAACGGTATATTCGTATTTTCCGTTTTCAAGCAAACAACAACCTTTTACCTGTTTTACATTTCCCAAAATATTAAAAAACTGATTTACACTTTGCGCGTTTGTGCCGTCGCTTACGCTGTTTAATTTTGTAAAAGCGGCGCGCACAAATCTGGACTGCGAAGAAACATCGCCCGGCAAGCCGATACCGCCCATTCCGCGGCTGTATTTTTGCAGATTAATTTTGTTTGAAAAATGATTTTCAGGCGTTGCCGCACCCACCGACATATAATTGTTTAAAGCAAACATCTGGTAATCAAACGGCGGATTGTTGGCAAGCACACCTACGGGATTGTTGTATATTTTTATTACACCGTCGGTTATTTCCGCAGTAATGCACTTATTTTTGTCCGCCGCCATCCAATGCAGCTGTGCGGTCGGCAGCTCGCTGTCAAACGGAGTATCGGTAACATTAATATTTTTGCACATTTCGCATACTTCGTCGGTTGTTTTGCAATTGATAAGTATATGCAAAATAAACTCATACGCCGCAACATTTACGGCGTTGTCCTTTAAATTTTCCGCATAGCGCGCATTTCCCGTAAAATTCAGTCCTGCCGCACAAAGTCCGTACTCATTGGCGGCATCGTAAAACAGCGGATACCCGTTTTTTATATGTGCTGTGCCTATTATTGCCGAGTGTGCCGCCGTACGCCCCGAAAACCTGAAATCAACAGGATAATTGCGCGGTAAAACAACTATACTTTCCCCGTAAGTAAACTCGTAATCCAATGTTCTGCCGAAATAAAAATCTTTTGTTTTGTAAGTTATTGCCGTACACATATAACATCCCTCCGCCGATAGTATTGACAGGACGGACGGTAATATTAAAATTGTCGTCATTGACAACGGCGGCAATAACAGGTATAATTGTTTTACTCGGCGCTGTATGGGGTTACTTACATACCGTGTCCTTACAAATAACTTTAGGTGGTTTGAGTAAATGAAAACAAAATTAAAGTTTAAAGAATATGTATACGTTGCAAGTATGCTGTTCGGTCTGTTTTTCGGCGCGGGAAATCTTATTTTCCCTATACATATGGGGCAAATGGCAGGACACAACACATGGCTTGCAATACTCGGCTTTCTTATTACGGGCGTCGGTCTGCCGCTTTTAAGCGTTGCGGCTCTCGGCATCAGCCGCAGTACCGGTCTTTTTGATTTAAGCAGCAAAGTCACGCGTCCTTACGCTTATGTGTTTACCTGCTTGCTCTATTTAACAATAGGACCGTTCTTTGCAATTCCGCGTTGCGCCACAACGTCATTCACCGTGGGACTTGAACAGGTTTTGCCGCAAAACGGCCACGCGTCGCTTTATCTTTTTATATTTACATTAATTTTCTTTATTGCGGCGTTGTTGTTCTCGCTTTTCCCCGGCAAAATTCTTACCTGGGTAGGAAAAATACTTAACCCGATATTCTTAGCTTTTTTGGCGGTTTTAATAATTGTTTCGTTTATAAATCCGTCTGCTTCGATTGCCGACGTTGCGCCGCAGGGTGATTATATTACAAAACCGCTTTTTACCGGATTTTTGGAAGGCTACAATACAATGGATGTTTTGGCAGGTCTTGCATTCGGCATAATCGTAGTACAGGTAATACGCGATTTAGGGGTTGAAGACGAAGGCGCTATCGCTTCCAATACGGTGCGTTCCGGTATTTTCAGTTGCTTGCTTATGGCGGCAATTTATGTGGCGGTTACCGTTGTAGGTACGCAAAGCCGCGGTTTTGCACAAGTAAGCGAAAACGGCGGAATAGGTTTTGCGCAAATAGCGCAGCACTACCTCGGCACACCGGGACTGTTTATACTTGCCGCAACCGTAACGTTTGCCTGCCTTAAAACCGCTGTAGGACTTGTTACAAGCTGTGCGGAAACATTTGCCGCAATTTTCCCCGGCGGCCCCGCATATCGCGTTTGGGCAATAATATTCAGCGTGGTTTCATTCCTTTTTGCAAACTTGGGATTAAGCACTATAATAGAATTCTCGATTCCCGTTCTTATGTTCTTGTATCCCCTTGCAATAACGCTTGTATTGCTGGCACTGTTCGGCAAATTCTTTAATCACGACCGCACAGTTTACTGCTTTGTTACAGGATTTACGCTTGTTGCCGCAATACTTGACTTGTTGGCGGCATTACCGGAAAATGTTGTAAAAGTATTAAAAACCGATGTTTTTGTAAATGCCGTAAACAAATACCTGCCTTTCTCCGATGTGGGACTCGGTTGGGTTTGTCCCGCGCTTGCAGGCCTTGTAATAGGACTGGCGGTACACTTTATTAAAAAGACGAAAAAAGCATAAAAAAATCCTGACTGTTTTTACGCAGTCAGGATTTTTCTATTCAAACAATACGGCTATGCTGTTGACAATTTTCTTTATGTCGGTGCTTGCGGTGTTAACGCATAAATCGTAATTTGCCTTATCTCCCCACTTTTGACCGGTAAGGAATTCGTAATAATTCTTTCTTGATTTATCAACGCTTAAAATCTTTTGTTTTAATTCCTTTGCGCTTAAATTCTCGTCCGCATCGCCTTTTTGGCGGCAGCGCCGCATTTTAGACTCCATATCGGCATAAAAGAAAAGTCGGAACGGTTTAAAATCGCTTAAAACATAGTCTGCGCTTCTTCCTACTATAACACAGTCGGATTTTTCCGCCATTTCGTGCAGAATTTCGCTTTCCTTGCGTATTACTTCAAGTTGCTGTTCAAGCGTGGGATCGGGCTCCGACCAAAATGTTTTGCCTATGGTAATGGCAAGCAACGGTGACGGACGCTTTTCCTCAATATTGCGGACATACTCAGCCGCCAGCGATGTACGCTTTATAATTTCGTTGACGATTTCGTGGTCATAATAAGCTATACCCAGCTTTTCGGCAAGTCTGCGGCCTGCTTCTCTGCCGCCGCTTCCGAATTCTCTGCCTATGGTGATTATTCTGTTCATACTCACACTTCCCATCATACCGGTGCGGCAGAACTTACGCCTGTCACACTGCTTTATAATTATTATAATTGCATATTTAAAAAAGGTCAAGTACGGCAAATTTAAAAGTATATTACAAATTTTAACAACTTATTCATAAATATGTTGTATAATATAGATAATGTTACAGGGATGTAGCATAATGCAAAGGAGGAAAATTAAATGGCAAACAGATTTGTACTTAACGAAACTTCTTATCACGGCAGCGATGCCATAAACAGCATTGCGGACGAAGCGGCAGGCAGAGGCTTTAAAAAAGCATTTGTTTGTTCCGATCCCGACCTTATAAAGTTCGGCGTTACAAAAAAAGTACTTGACGTACTTGAAAACGCGGGACTTGACTATGAAGTATATTCGAATATTAAACCCAATCCGACAATTGAAAATGTGCAGACAGGTGTTGACGCATTTAAAAAATCCGGTGCGGATTATATAATTGCCATCGGCGGCGGTTCTTCTATGGACACGGCAAAAGCAATAGGCATAATTATTGCAAACCCTGAATTTGAGGATGTTGTAAGCCTTGAGGGTGTCGCCCCGACAAAGAATAAGAGTGTTCCGATTTTTGCCGTTCCCACAACGGCAGGCACAGCGGCGGAAGTTACAATAAACTATGTAATTACCGATACCGCCAAAAACAGAAAAATGGTTTGCGTAGATCCTAAAGACATTCCCGTTGTGGCTTTTGTGGATCCGGATATGATGTCGTCAATGCCCAAAGGTCTTACCGCAGCTACCGGTATGGACGCGCTTACACACGCTATTGAAGGTTACATTACCGCAGGCGCTTGGGAACTTTCCGATATGTTCCACTTAAAAGCAATTGAGATAATCTCACGTTCGCTTCGTGCGGCAGTTGCAAACACACCCGAGGGCAGAACTGATATGGCGCTCGGTCAATATGTTGCCGGTATGGGATTTTCAAATGTAGGACTCGGAATCGTTCACTCAATGGCTCATCCTCTCGGCGCTTTGTATGATACTCCGCACGGCGTTGCAAACGCAATAATTTTGCCGACCGTAATGGAATATAATGCACCGGCTACGGGTGAAAAATACCGTGAAATAGCACGCGCCATGGGTGTTGAAGGTGTAGATTCCATGACTCAGGAGCAATACAGAAAAGCTGCTGTTGACGCTGTACGTCAGTTGTCCCACGATGTCGGAATTCCGGCAGACCTTAAGGAAATTGTTAAAAAAGAGGATATTCCTTTCCTTGCTCAGTCTGCTTACGACGATGCTTGCCGTCCGGGCAATCCGAAAGAAACAAGTGTTGCCGATATTACAAAGCTGTACGAAAGTCTTATATAAAATATTCGGTTGATAAAACCCCCGTTTTCGTTTGAAAACGGGGGTTTTTTATATTGCTTTTTCAACTATTGCCGCCATAACGGTTATATCGTCCTCGTGGTTGTCGCTGCGCCGACGTTTTGCACATGCCGACAGATGTTCCGCCAACTCCTGCGCACTGCCGTTTTCCCACGCCTCAAGCTCGGCGCATATCCATTCCGTACCCTCGGTTACGGCTCCGTCGCTCATAAGCAAAAGTATATCGCCTACGGCAAGCCTGAATGTCGCCTTGTCAAATGCAATATCGCGCAGTATTCCGGCAGGCAGCGATGTGCTTTGCGCCTTTCCCGTTCTGCCGCTGCGGCGTACAAGGGTGGGGGCGGCGCCTGCTTTAAACAAATCCGTTCTGCCGGAAAACAAATCTATAACCGCAATATCCACCGTTGCGAGCGATTCGTCGGTAGATTTAAAAATCATGGATGAATTGAGTATCCTGAGCGAACAGTCATATCCGAATCCCGCTTTTAAAAGTCTGCTCATAAGTCCCGACGCCATGGCGCTGTCTACCGCAGCCCTGCCGCCTGTTCCCATTCCGTCGCTTAAAACAAGTATTGCCCTGCCCTTGCCGTCAAGAAAATATCTGTAAGCGTCGCCGCACATATTTTTCCCGTCTGCAATAAATTGATTTACGCCTATATCAACCCTGAAAGGCGCTTTTTCATTTAAGTTAATCAATGTTTCGTTGGAAAGCACCGTAACCACGGGCGCGTCAAAATCGCGGTCGCATACCAATTCAACCTGACGCATTATCTGCATACGGTTTACAACGGTTTCTCCCCTTGAATTAAGCCGTATTTCCACATTCATTCTGCCGTATTTATCGGTTTTGCAGCAGCAGCCGTCGGTTATAATGTCTATTGCTTTAAGTCCCGCCGCAATATTTTCCGCCGCCGCGTTATCGTATTGCTCGCCGTTTTCGATTTCCTCGCTCATATCAAGCAGCATATTCGAAATTCCCGAAAACTGATCAGACACCACGCTGCGTACTTCGTCAATTCTGTTTTCAGCCGCAAGGCGCGCGGCATAATCGGAATAATGCTTATAAACCGCACTGCCGAATGCCTGCGGCCGCAGACAGCCTGCTTTAAATTCTTCATCGGCAAAGTCTTCCGGTCTTGTTTCGCCGGATTTTACCGCACGCGTCATTTCAACAACGGCGGCGGTCGTTTTATCCCGTCTTTTTTCCCAGCAATGCATACGCAATGTACAGCCTCTGCAGGCATCCTGCTCTATGCTTGTAAAAACATCGCAAAGTTCGGGCGAGTTTACTTTTGCAAGCTCGTGTGCCACCTGTTCTACCGTATCGGACACGTCGCTTAACGCGCTTGCGGCAAATTTAAGTCGCATTGTAACGGATTTTTTTATTCCCGTAGGCGCCTCGACCGCCGGCATAGGCGAAACGGTTTTTCCGAATTTTAAACATACGCCGCGCGGAATAAGTAAAAAAATCACCGATGCCGCCGCGGTTTCTATTAAATAAACCACCGTGTTACTGCCGCCCATAACCGTACCTGCCGTAAAAAC
This sequence comes from uncultured Eubacteriales bacterium, assembly GCA_934464615.1. Taxonomy (GTDB): domain Bacteria; phylum Bacillota; class Clostridia; order Oscillospirales; family Acutalibacteraceae; genus SIG565. Next base: position 37,862 of record CAKSKA010000009.1, read on the forward strand.
GGCAATTACAAACGATACAAATATACCGTACTTACCGAGGGACGAAAACGCGCCGGCAATCAATCCCCCGAATGAAAGCAGAACAAGGCTTGAAGGATCGCGCGAGCAAAGCAGGGCCATCATTCCGTATGCGGCGCCGCAAACCGCCGAAAAGCCGGAAAAAGCAAACCGCGCCGTCATAAGTACAATGACCGATGCCGCTATTCTTCCTACAGACACCTGTCCTATGTTAATACCGAAAAGTCCAGAGCATAAAACCGCACTTGCTATCAGCAAACTTGTAAGTTCGCGTGCGGAAAGCCCAACCGTTTGTTTTTTAAGGGCGATTTGCGCATATGCGATAAAATACGCCGCAGCTGCAGCAAGTGTTGCTTCGGCGGCAGCTGTAACAATGTCCATAACATCGCTTTTTACCGTTACTATACCGGTAGAAAGCGTTACAAGCAATACGGATACTGCCGAAAAAGCAGGTTTAAGTTCCCCTTTTACCGCACCGCCGGCAAGTATTTTTATTGCCGCTATACCGACAGCCGCAACAATATACCTAAACGAAAAAACCTTTGCGCCGGTAAACAGGTAGCCCAAAACCGCCCCTGCCGCTGCCGATGCCGTACAGTACTTGTCCGCACCGCCTATTACAGCCAACCCGAAGGGAGTCAGCGTATCAAGTACGGTTGCGCGCGCACAAAGCCAACCGACCGCAGCAAAAAAAACATGCTTTAACAGTGCGCTTAAAATATCACCCTTTGTCCCGTATATCCCCGACGTTTTAGCTTTAATTGCCTCTTTCAAAAAAATCACCGCCGAAAATATTAACCGAATTCTTATTCGGCTAATCTATTATACTGCCGACGCCTTGCATATTTTGTCACACGCCGTACGGCGATTTTGCGGTTTTTTTGCAAAAAAAAGTACAGAACAATAATGTCCTGTACCCTTTTGTCCCAAATACTGTAATTATTCGGCCGTTTCGTCGTCCGTCGCCAAATCCGCAATATGAACATTTACGCGCGTTATGGCATTTCCCGTCATATCCTGAACTTTGTCTTTAATGTTTTGCTGGACCGACTCCGCAACGGTTTTAACATTATTGCCGCTTTTTGCAGCAATATATACATCAATGCTTGCAGCCCCGTTTTTAACCGTAACCCTTGCCGGTTTAAATGCCGAACCGTTGTTGACTATACCCTTTATATCCAATGATTTATTTGCCATATGTGCAACGCCCTCAACCTCAAGCGCAGCAAGCACTACTATCTTCTCAATAACATCGGTGTTGATTCCGAGACCGCCTGACATATTTTTATCCATTTATATTTCCTCCTTTTAGGCATTATAAATTCTCATATTTTACAGTTCCTGTTTTGTTATTATACCACCTTTTTTAAGCGAACACAACTATTTTACCGCAAGAATTTTTATCTTATCGGCCGTAAAGCCGCTTTGTGCGGACGCAATGTCCTGTATTTGCAGGGTTTGTGTTGCCGTAAGGGAATCGCCGCGCACAACTATATTTATATCGTTATCGCCTATTATGGCAACAGCGTCGGTAAATCCTTTTGCTTTAAGCAGGGACTCAATATTTGCCTCCGCCGTACGCTGTGCCGCTATTCCGGCAGCCTTATCGGCAGCCGCAGCAACGGTATCGCTGTTGCCGCCGGCGGTTTTAATAGTTTGCTCAAGCTGTGCCTGCGTTTCGTCACGGGCATCGTCGCGTTCTTTTTTTGCCGTTGTAAAATAGTCGGCCTTTGCGGAAGTTTCAACCGCTTCGCCCGATACGTTATCCACATATTCGGCTTCGCCCAAATATTTTGTTTTATTGTCGGTGGTGGGCGCATATTTCATATTAAACCACACGGCTGCGCCCAAAGCCACCACCATAACTGCCAAAAGCAGCTGACCTTTTCCGAGTACCTTACCTTTTTTCATTGTTTTGTCCTCCGTTTCCGTAAATAAAAATCTGTTTTGATGTAACAGACAGCGCCGCCTTAACGGCTGATTCTATAAGTGCATTGGTTTTATCGTCTCCGACACCGTCGTATACCACGGCAACACCGCGGACCGTAGGCAAAAATTCGTTTATTACTATTGCCTTTTCGTTACCGTCGGAATCGGTTATAACTGTTTTTTTCTGCTCGGTTGCACGGGAAGTATCCTCTGTACGTTCGCCGTTTTTGGCGTCGGCAGAACTTTTAACCTCGTCCGCATAATTATACGATATGCCTGTATCCAGTGTTACTACTGCTTTTACGTTTTTTGCACCGGTTATTTTTTTTACAAGCACTTCTACCTCCTTTTGCATTTGCTCGGCATATTGCTCGGAAGAAAATGTCTGTGCCGCCGAGGTATTTTTGTCCGATTTACCCGACGGTATTACGGACGAAATAAATATAAGTACTATTCCCGCAATGCCGAGGAGCATTATCAGCTTTACATTGCCGGCTTTTTTTAAAATTTCTTTAATTTTCTCATTCATTTATTACCTCCACATTTTCAACGTCAATTGCACGCCGCACCGCCGCCTGCGTATCGGCGGCATTGTGCGAAGTGTATATTTCAATCTTGCTAATATATATGCTGCCCGACTTACTCATATTAGTGTAAGCGCAAATTTTTTTATACGGAATTTGTGCGTCCTTAAGCACTGCGGCACATAAATATTCCGCCTGCATATCGGCAGGTGCGGAATAGTAAGTATCCGACGCGCCGACATCAATATTAAGTTTTTTGCCTATGTTGCCGACGCTTAAAAAAAGCATTACGCCGGATGCCAAAAAAATCAACGCCAATACATACCGTACCCTTTTTTTCATTACTCCGTCGGGACACATAATATCAAGCACGCCTATAAAAACCGCCGCTGTGCAAAATCCAAGCAAAACATCTGTAATACTTTTCATACGGCACCGCCCGCCTTTAACATTACTGTAAGCGAAATTGTAAAAAGAGCCGCCGTAAAAAGCATAAGGCCTATAAGCAGCGACAAAACGCTGTCGGTACTTTTAAAAAGTACCGGAATTTTACCGAGCGAAAAGCAGGAAGAAATCAACGCGCATACATTCAACGCTATTCGCCACAGCACAAGTTTTATTATTATGGGCAATGCGGCAGCACAAACGGCTATAAGTACATATATGCCTACCGAACTTTTTAAAAGCCCGACGCTTGCGGTAACTGTGGTTACTGCCTCGGATAAAGCAGGTCCCGCCACCGGCACAAAGGAACTGACTAAAAACTTGACCGTTTTTGTACCCATGGTATCCGCTGCGGCTGCAACGGCGGTTTGTGCGGATAAAAGCCCCAAAAACATGGTAAACACAAAACCCATTATTGCCATGGCTGTATTTTTGACCGATTCCGCAATTCCGCAGGATGATAAAAACGGCGATACGCCCGAACACACCGAAACCGCCAGATAGGCGCTCATAAGCGGAATTATTACATAAGCCGCCGCCTGTACCAATATCTGTGCGGCAAAAAGCACCGCACTGCCGGCTGTTGCCGTTCCCACGGCGGAACCCGACAATACCGCTATGCCGGACAGTACCGGTACTGCCGCCAACATAAATGCAGCGGTAGACTTTATGCAGGCGCTGCACAATTTAACCAAAACTATAATATTTGCTATAATTCCCGCTGCGATAACAGCGGAAAAAATGTAATTTAACGACTGTCCTATTTTACTGTTTTCGGGAGAATAGGTGTTTATAACGGCATAAAGCAAAATAACGGCGGACATTTGCGCAAAAGCGGCGCCCACATCCCGAAATCCGTTTTTAACCATATCAAAAACCTGCGAAAACACATTTACTGTATCAAGGTTTTTATACCATTCTTCGTTTTGGGGATCTATGTCGTTTTGTTTAAAAAAATCCTTTGCACCGTCGGGCAAATTATCGGTTATATCGGTAATATCAATGTGTGTCAGGTCGGTATCCGCCGCATATGTGTTAACACCGAAAACCGACACCGACAAAATAAACACCGACAAAATTAAAATAATCTTTCTTTTCATTTTCTACACTGTTTTTGTTATAATTTCAAATAAGTCGCGCAGTATCGGCACCGACAGTAAAAATATCGCGGTTTTACCGGCAAGTTCCGCCTTTGCGGCTATTGCGCTTTGTCCGAAGTCCCGACAGGTATCTGCCGCAAACTGACTTAAATATCCTATTGCCACCGCCTTTACGGCTGTTAAAAAATACTTGCCGTTTACCCCGGCCGAATCCAAATATCCGCTTATTACCGAAAAAGCCGGAAGCACCGCGCTTAATACCGCAAGCAGTATCATACAGCCGAGTCCCACCGAAATTGCGGCGGCATATTCCTTTTTATATTGATTAAGCATTACCGCCGCACCTGCGGCAATTAGGCACATACCTATAATTTTCAAAAATTCCATTTTAAAGCCCGAATACACTTTTTACGGTTGAAAACAGTTCCGCAATAACATTTACAAGCATAAGCAGCACCACTACAAGCCCCGCAAGCGTTGTAAGCATTGCCTGTTCCTCCCTGCCGGAACGCACCAACACTTGATTTAAAACGGTTACTATTATGCCTATTGCCGCAACCTTAAATATAAAATCAACGTCCATATTTTTCTCCTTACAAAAGTATTATTGCAGCGGCAAGTCCCGCAAAAAGGCCTAACATACGGCTTATTTTGCACTTTTGCTTTGCCTGCTCTTCGTATACCGCAAGACGTGATTCGGCTTCCTTTATAACGCCTTCGCATCTCTGCGCCTCCGTTTTTGCGTCCGCACTGCCTACACTGTCAAAAAATTCGTACAGCATTTCCTCGTCCGATTTATTAAGTCCGCTTTTAAGCAGACTTACTTTAAAAGGTTTGTCAATTCGTAAATACCTCTCGCCGCCCGCTATACTCAAAGCGGCGTCGCAAATTTCGGCATTGCCGTACATAATTTTATTGCGTATTTGATTTATCGCCGAAATATACCAACGTAAATCCCTGCACCGTGAGGTAAGTCGGTACGAATAATAAAATCCTACACCCGTGCTTGAAATAATTATAAAAACAATACCGAAAAGTTTTATAAAAGTTTGCATTTTAAAATGTCACCTGCCGTCATTATTTGTGCGTCCTGCATATTACGGGAATGCATAAGCACAACCGTTTCTGCGGCACCGGACAAAATAAGTTTTTTAAGTATGTTCCGTTTTAATATGTCCGAAACGCTGCCTGCGTGCGCCGTGGTTATTATCTCGGTGCCGGCGTTGAAACTTTGCATTACCGCGTCAAGTTCCGCCTCGGTTCCTATTTCGTCAAAGCATATAACATTGGGGGAAAATGTCCGCAGCGCTATTTGCGTAAGCCTGCTTTTCTCGCCCCCGAAAAACACATCCGTATTTATGCCGAGGTCTGTATATATACCGTCGCTGCTGAAACCCGACAGCTCTCCGCGCGTATCCACCGCGCAAACACGTAGCCCCTTGTAATCGGACAACTGCCTTATAATATCCCGAAGCACGGTTGTTTTTCCGCATCCGGGCGCGCCGCAAATCACCATACCGCGTCCGTTGTGCAGTTTAAACACCCTGTCGGCAGCGCCCTTTATTTCGTGGGCTATGCGTATATTTATGCTTGTAATATCGTGAAGGTTGTCCCCTGAAAAATTACCCGTAACACCTGCCCTGCAACCTGCCGCGCAGGAAATATACCCGTTGTTCATTTGTGCCGAATGGGTGTATACCGAATTGTTGCAAAGCAACCTTACCGCCGTTTCAATATCCTTTTTGGTGCATACCGTGCCGTCGGTTTTGTGTGAAAACGTGCCCGATGAGTCCAAAAATAAATTTTCTCCGTTTTGCGTTATACAAGCGGGGCGTCCTATACGCAAACGTATTTCCTCGGCAACGGCTTTGTCCCGATATTGCTCCAGCGCAGTCCTTACAAACAGCGGCAAACAGTACATTATTTTGTCTATTGTCTGTTTCTCACTTCTCATATTTTTTACCTCCGATACAAACTATGCAGACAAGCATAAAAAAAGAACGGATTTTCAAACGAAAATCCGTTCTGCCGTATTCGCACCGTAAATTATTTCTTTTTCTTAAATCCGCAATACACAATCGCCGCCGCAACCGTTAATACGGCAAGTCCCGCGCCTACGGCGGAGTAAACCGCACGTTTTTTCTGCGCCGGTGTCATTTCGGCTTTTGCGTCTGTCTGTTGTTGCGCGTTTTGCTGTTGCTGCGCCGCAAGTTCTTCCGCCGCTTTGCGCTCCTGCTCGGCTTTGAGTTCTTCTTCCTGTTGTGCGTAAGTTTTAATGTTTTCCATCATATCGTTTTTTGCGGTATCTTCACCGACTGTGGTAAAATACAAGCCGAATTCGCACGGAGAATATTTTTTAATTTGCGATGCTTTTTTAATCTCTCCGTTTTTACCGTTAAGCCATGTTCTAAACCATGTATACTGCTGTGATGTATGGCATAAAAATCCCTGTTTTGTCATTTCAAAAGGAGTTTTTCCGCCGAAATAATCACTCGGCGTATCGTAATCCATTACAATTTTATTCTCATTATACAAATGCACATACAATTTTTTTACGGTATATCCGCCGTATTTTTTGTATGAATCCGGAAAACTGTCGGCTTTATCCGTAAGCTGTACTGCCTGCGTTAACATTTTTGCGTTTAATTTGTGCATACCGTGTCCGTATTCGCCGTTTAAATCATGGCTCACCACTACCTGCGGCTTAAAACGGCGTATCATTTCCACCTGAAAACCGAGTGCGTCGTTTTCGGTATACGGCGCTATTGTTTTAAGCGCGCCCTCAACCGTTTCGGAATATTTATCGGGGAATTTATTAATTACCGGATAATTTTTGATACCCACGGTCCACAGTCCGTTTAAAAGTTCGTGCCTGCGGCGGATATTATCGCTGTGGTCGGTATAATAAACCACCTGTACCGCACAACCGCGCGATGCGTAAAGCGGCAAAAGTCCTGCAAAGAAAAGCTGCTCGTCATCGGCATGGGAGGAAACAAGCATTATATCCGCCTTACTTACGGGCTGATTCCAATCCTGTACCCACGTCGGCAATTCGCCGTCGGAAAAGGCATAAATATCGCATATTTTTGTATCTGCCGCAAATTCCAAAGTAATTTCATTGCATGATTTATTTTCAAGTTTTACAAGAGTGTGCAAAAACTGTGCCTGCACTGCGGTTTCGCTGCCGCCGACATTCACGGAAAATTCGGTCACTGCGTCATAATAAATTACATAAATTGCGGCTATATTAGCGTCCGCCTTGATGTTAAGCGTTTTGCACTGCGCGTATGTAAGAAAATTATCGTCGGTCAGTTTACCGTTTATCCCCTGTATCTTTAATTGCTCCGCCTGCGACTGTGCGCTTACGCTCACACACGGACATAAAAAAATTATAATACACAAAATTATCGCCGTTACTCTTTTCATTTCCCATTCCCCTCAGTACCGATTATAAAAATCGCCCCTGTAGCAAGGGGCGACATTATGTAAACTAATCTTCGTTTTCTTCGTCGGGCATATCCCAGTTGTGCCAAACTTCCTGTACATCGTCGTTTTCTTCCAGCATATCAATCAACTTTTCCATTTTTTCGGCGGCTTCGCCTTCAAGACTTGTAAGCGTCTGCGGAACATATGCGGTTTCAGCCGACAAAAATTCGTATCCCTTTGCTTCCAGTGCATCACGCACGTCTGCCAGCGCATTGGGATCGGTATCTATTGTAAATACGTCGCCGTCAAAATTAAAGTCGTCTGCGCCTGCTTCCAAAGCGTCCTCCATAACGGTATCTTCGTCGCGGCCTTCTGCCTCTATAACTATCTGTCCGCGGCGGTCAAACATAAACATAACCGAACCCGACTGACCGAGATTTCCGCCGCATTTATCGAAATAATGGCGTATATCGCCGGCGGTACGGTTACGGTTATCGGTAAGTGTTTCTACAATAACGGCAACGCCCGACGGACCGTAGCCCTCATATATAAGTTCCTCATAATTATCTGCCTCGCCGTCACCGGCTGCTTTTTTAATTATTCTTTCAATATTGTCGTTAGGCACATTTGCGGCTTTTGCCTTGGCAATAGCGTCTTTTAACTTGCTGTTTTCCGCGGGATTCGGTCCGCCCTGCTTAACTATTACGGCAATTTCCCTTCCTATTTTTGTAAATACCTTTGCTTTTGCGGCATCGGTTTTTTCTTTTTTACGCTTAATATTATTCCATTTTGAATGTCCTGACATTTTATTTCCTCCGTTTGCGGCAAATCCGCTTTAATAGCCACATTAAAATATATCACATTTTTCTGTCTGCTTCAAGTGCTTTTTCTATTATGTTGTCTATATCCGCCCTGCTTTTAATTTCCCCGCACATTACGCGAAGTTTTGCGGCGCCGCTTATACCCTTAATATACCATGCGGCATGCTTGCGGGATTCGTTAAGCGCGACGCGCTCGTCCTTATATTTAAGCATAAGCGAAATATGCTCGCGCATAACGCGCATACGTTCTTCCACGCTCGGCAGCGGTAAAATTTCACCCGTTTGCATATATGTGTTTATTTGCTTAAACACAAAGGGATTTCCCATTGCCGCCCTGCCTACCATTACAAAATCGGCGCCCGTTGCCTCGTACATATACTTTGCCGATTCGCCGTCGCGTACATCTCCGTTCGCAATTACGGGAATTTTTACCGCGCGTTTTACGGCGGCTATGGTTTTATAATCAATGCCCGGCGCGTACATCTGGCTGCGCGTCCTGCCGTGTACCGTAACGGCTGCGGCACCTGCCGCCTCTGCCCGTTTTGCAAGTTCCGGCGCATTAATACTGTCGCTGTCCCAACCCGTACGCATTTTAACTGTAACCGGCAGTTTTACGGCGTTTACCACGGCGCCTATAATTTTTTCGGCAAGTTGCGGAGAGCGCATGAGCGCACTGCCGCCGCCGTTGCCTGCCACTTTCGGCGCGGGGCACCCCATATTTATATCAATAAAATCGGGGTTTCTGCTTTCGGCGGTTATTGCCGCTGCCGCCATGGTTTCGGGTTCGCTGCCGAAAAGCTGCGACGCCATAGGGCGCTCGGCATCAAAACAGGCAAGGTATGCGGCGCTTTTTTTATCACCCAAACTTACACCCTTGCTGCTTGTAAGTTCCCCCACCGTATAAGCGGCGCCGAACTTTCTGCATATTTCCCGCATAGCCCTGTCTGCAACACCTGCCATGGGCGCTAATGCGGCATATCCTTCAATTTTTACGTTTCCAATCATCATAGCTTTTCAATTATACTCCCGAAGTGCCGTAAAGTCAATTTTTTAAATTTTGATGATGACAAACTATAATTAATTTGGTATAATAAATATAATTATATATTGGGAGTGTATGCAATGAAGTTATTGGCCATTGACGGCAACAGCATAATAAACCGTGCGTTTTACGGAATAAAACTGCTTACCACAAAGGACGGCAGATACACAAACGGCGTATACGGTTTTATAACCATACTCAACCGTCTTTGCGAAAAAGAAAATCCCGACGCCGTCGCCGTTGCGTTTGACGTACATTCCCCCACATTCCGACATGAAAAATACGCGCAGTACAAAGCAGGCAGACACGCAACTCCGCCGGAGCTTTTAAGTCAGTTCCCCGTATTAAAACAATGGCTTAACCTTGCCGGATATAAATATATTGAGCTTGCCGGATTTGAAGCCGACGACATTTTAGGCACACTCTCCGCCGCTGCCGGCAGTAACGAATGTGTTATTGCCACGGGGGACAGGGATTCGCTGCAATTAGTCGGCGGTTCTACCCGTGTTTTGCTTGCCGCCACCCATGCGGGAAAGCCCGAACTTACTGACTTTACACCCGATACGGTACTTGAAAAATACGGCCTGACGCCCGACAAACTTATTGACCTTAAAGCGCTTATGGGCGATTCGTCGGATAATATTCCGGGGGTTTCCGGAATAGGACAAAAAACCGCAACGTCGCTGTTGCAGGAATTCGGCAGTATGGATAACATTTACGAAAACATTGACACCCTGCCGATTAAGGACAACCTTAAAATCAAGTTGCGCGCAGGTAAGGACAGCGCATATTTAAGCCGTTGGCTCGGCACAATAAATACCGCTGTTCCCATATGTACGGATTACTCGCAGTATATCCCGTCCGGACGTGACGAAGCCGGTCTTGCCCGACTTATGAGCGAACTTGAATTTTTTAAACTTATGGAAACAATGGGGATAAATTCGGCGCCGACAGCAACAATTACGACCGATAATGCACGCATGGTTAACGAAATATCGCCCGATTGCTTTTGTGTAAACAAAAAAGCGGATTTTACTTTTAACAGCGAAAGCGGCATTTTGTATGCCGTATCCGACGGCCTTGCCTGTGCTTTTGATATGCAGTGCGATAAAGAAAAGGTAAAAGCGCTTTTAGAGGACGAAAAAACCGAAAAAAGAATTTACGACAGCAAAACGCTTTACAAATACTGCCGCAAAAACGGAATTGACATTAAAAACGTAACATTCGATACAATCCTTGCAGGCTACCTTGCAAGTCCCTCGGCATCGGCTTACGATGTAAAGCGCCTTGCAAGCGAATACCGTGTAAATACGCCCGTTACCGATACCGCGGACGAGCGTTTGTGCGATGCGGTACTGTGCGGTGCGGTAAACGACGCACTTTATAAATATCTTGAAAAAAACGGACAGTTAAAACTGCTTGAAGAAATTGAAATACCGTTGGCAAAGGTTCTCGGCGATATGGAACTTGCGGGATTTTTGATTGATAAAGACGGTATTTTGAATTACGGAAAAGAGATTGAAAACCGTATTGGGCAACTGCAATCACAAATATATGAACTTGTAGGGTATGAATTTAATCTCAACTCACCCTCGCAGTTGGGTGTTGCCCTTTTTGAGAAACTGGGCCTGCCCGCAAAAAAGAAAACAAAACGCGGTTACAGCACTTCGGCTGAAATACTTGAAGAATTAAAACCGCTGCACCCGGCAGTTGCAAAACTGCTTGAATACCGCAGCCTTGCAAAACTTAAATCCACTTATTGCGATTCGCTTGTATCCGCTACCGACGCCGACGGCAGAATACACTCGACCTTCAACCAGACCGAAACACGAACGGGGCGCATATCCTCGCTTGAGCCGAATTTGCAAAACATTCCCGTACGGCAGGAAGAAGGCAAAAAACTGCGCAAATATTTTAAAGCCGCCGACGGATATGTACTGTGCGACGCCGACTATTCGCAGATAGAGCTGCGTGTGCTTGCCCACATGGCAAACGAAAAAAATATGATAGAAGCATTTAAAAGCGGAAGGGATTTCCACACCGTTGCCGCCGCTACGGCGTTCGGTATACCGGAAGAACTTGTAACCCCGCTTTTGCGCAGCCGTGCCAAAGCAATAAATTTCGGTATAGTTTACGGCATAGGTGCGTTTTCGCTTGCAAAGGACATAGGCGTAACGCGGAAAGAAGCACAGCAGTATATAGATTCCTACCTTGCCGCCTACCCGAATATAGACCGATATATGAAAACGGTTATAGCGCAGGCAAAAGCCGACGGATTTGTAACAACGCTTTTCGGCAGGCGCCGATATTTGCCCGAACTTTCGTCATCCAACGCAATGATGCGCGCTTTCGGCGAACGCGTTGCAAGAAATGCGCCCATACAGGGTACCGCGGCGGATATTATAAAAATTGCAATGATAAAGGTAAGCCGGCGTCTTGAAAAGGAAAAACTTGACGCGCGTCTTATTTTACAGGTGCATGATGAACTGATTGTTGAATGCCGAACGGAAATTAAGGATACCGTGTGCAGAATTTTGGAAGAAGAAATGTCGGGCGCGGCAGTTCTTTCCGTTCCGCTTACGGTAGACGCACATTCGGGTGTTACCTGGTTTGATGCAAAGGAATAAGGTGTTAAAATGATTAAAAAACTTTACAAAGACGGAAAGAAAAAAGCGCTTACATTCAGTTTTGACGACGGATGCGGTGCGGATATACGCACTGTATGGCTGCTTAACAAATACGGTTTGCACGCCACGTTCAATCTTATCGGGCACAGTGACATTCCGTGCTTTTGGCGGCTTGAGGACGATTACAAAAACTGGGACGGAAGCGACGCTTTGTCGGAATTTTTCTGTGGCCACGAAATAGCAAACCATTCGTATTCGCATCCAAACCTTACCACGCTAAGCGCAAAAGAATGTTACGAACAGATAAAAAAATGCTCCGACATACTTGAAAAAGCCTTCCGCCGTAAGATACGCGGCGGTGCGTCGCCGTTCGGCGCAAACAGCACACAGGTTGAGCAGGCGTTTGCAAAATGCGGCATTGTGTACCAGCGTACAACTGCCGATACGCATAATTTTGCCCTGCCAGAAAACTTTTTGGATTGGGCGCCGAGCGCACATTTCAATTCATTTTTGCCTACCCGCTTCGGCGACGGACTTATTAAAGAATTTTTGGCGACCGACGACGAGCTTGCCTGCCTTTACATATGGGGACATTCCTTTGAACTTACGAATATAAACTGTTATAATCAAAATGAATGGGAACCCTGCCGCGACCGCTGGGGTTATGTTGAAAATACAATTTACGCCCCACTGTCTTTTAAGGACGACATATGGTATGCGACAAACATTGAAATATGCGATTATGTAACCGCCATGCGCAAAGCCGAAATTACCGAAAACAAAATTTACAACCCCACGGATACCGTTCTTTATTTTGAAAAAGACGGTAAAGTAATCTGTGTTAACCCCAAAACAACCGAGGAATTTTAAAAATGACGGTACTTTTTGTATGCACAGGCAACACCTGCCGCAGTCCTATGGCTCAGGGGTATCTTGCCTCCAAGCATTTTCCGGATGTTACGGTATTAAGCGCCGGTATATATGCCTCGGGCGAGCCGGCAAATCCATACAGCATAGCCGTTATGCGTGAGAAAAACATTGATATAGCAAGTCACACATCCGTGCAACTGTGCGATGCGCTGCTTGAAAAAGCCGACCGCATAATTTGTATGACGCGGCAAATTGCCGACTTAATACCCACGGCTTACAAAAGCAAAACCGCCGTACCGCCGAACGACATACCCGATCCGTTCGGCAGAAGTATTGAAGTTTACCGCAAAACACGGGATATTATCTGCAGTTATATTGACAGCGTTTTCCCCACAGTAACGACGGCGGAAATATGCGATACGGCGGCGATTGCCGAACTTGAGAAACAGTGTTTTTCTCTGCCGTGGAGCGAAAAGGTAATAACCGACGCCATGCAAAGCGGTACTACGGAATTTTTTACGGCAAAAATAGGAAACAAAACAGTAGGATACGCGGGAATCGGCACAGTGCTTGACGAAGGCTATATAACAAACATAGCCGTGGATAAGGACTATCGCTGCCGCGGTATTGCCGATGCTTTACTGACAGCGATAGATGCGCTTGCCGCCGAAAAAAATCTTTCCTTTACGGCGCTTGAAGTCCGCTGTTCCAACACAGCCGCAATTTCGCTTTATGCAAAAAAGGGATACCGACAAAACGGCTGCCGCAAAAACTTTTACGAAAATCCGCGCGAGGATGCGCTGCTTTTAATTAAGGAGTTTTAAATGTATATTTTAAGCATAGAATCTTCATGTGACGAAACTGCCGCCGCCGTTGTAAAGGACGGCAGGTACGTTCTCTCAAGCATTGTAAACACCCAGATTGCCGAACATATAAAGTTCGGCGGAGTAGTGCCTGAAGTGGCGTCAAGACGGCATTGCGAAAACATAAGCGCCGTTGTTGACGCGGCAATTAAAAAGGCCGGCATAAAATACAGCGACTTATCCGCAATAGCCGTAACATTTGCTCCCGGTCTTATAGGCGCGCTGCTTGTCGGTGTAAACTTTGCGAAAGCACTTGCTTTTTCCCTTAATATTCCGCTTGTGCCGGTGCATCATCTGCGCTCTCACATAGCGGCAAATTACATAACTTATCCCGATTTGAAACCGCCGTTTCTGTGCTTGCTTGTATCCGGTGGAAACACCGTAATAGCACAGGTTGACGATTACACAAAATTTGAAATAATAGGTCAAACCGTGGACGACGCCGCGGGAGAATGTATGGACAAAGCGGCAAGGACGCTGGGGCTTGACTATCCCGGCGGCGTAAATCTTGATAAAACGGCAACTTTGCCCGATACAAAAAAATATCCGCTGCCCACACCACATACAAAAGGTGATTTTGACTTTTCGTTCTCCGGACTTAAAACCGCCGTTATAAACACCGTACACAATGCAGCGCAAAAGGGCGAAGAAATTGACGTGCCGGTTATGTGTGCGACTGTCAGGCAAAAGGTCTGCGATATACTTATACAGCGCACAATGCATGCCGCGGAAGTATACGGCAGTAAAAAAATCTCGGTGGCGGGCGGAGTTTCGGCAAACAGCGAACTGCGCCGCCGTATGAAATCAATGTGCAATAAAAAAGGCATAGAACTGTATATCCCCGACATTTCCCTTTGCGGCGATAATGCGGCGATGGTGGGCGCACAGGGATATTACGAATATTTATCGGGCAACATTGCCGATATGCATCTTAACGCAACGGCAACACTGCCGATTAATTACAGGTGATGTTATGGAACAGAAAAAACTCTTTTTGGTTGCAAATCCGAAATCGGGCAAAGCGCGGGTTAAGTATGAGCTTTTGCAGATAGTAACGGTTTTGTCGGAAGCGGGATATTCCGTTACCGTTTACCCGACAAAATGTCGGGGAGACGCTACAAATGCAGTAAAAGCGCTTACCGACGAATACGATACTATTGTATGCTGCGGCGGTGACGGTACGCTTAACGAAGTTATAAGCGGAATAATGCACAATCCCTTAAAAAAAGATTTTAAACTGGGCTATATACCGCTCGGTACGCTTAACGAGTGGTCGAGCGGGCTTAACATTTCAAGGGATATTAAAAAGGCGGCGAATGACGTTGTAACCGGCAGGGTAATGCCGCTTGATATAGGCAGATTTGACGACAGTTATTTTGTTTACACCGCGTCCTTCGGCGCTTTTACGTCGGCTTCGTACTCTGCACCGCAGGAAGTAAAAAACGTACTCGGTCAGGCGGCATATTTCTTCGAGGGTATTAAAAGCCTTTCGGCAATCAAGCCGATACCGCTTAAATTCGATATAGACGGAGAAACGGTGGAAGGCAATTTCCTTTTCGGTGCGGTGTCAAACTCGCTTTCCATGGGCGGTGTTATAAAACTGGATCCTAAAAAAGTTGAATTTGACGACGGAATTTTTGAAATAGTGCTTATAGACAATCCCGAAAATTTAATAGAATTTCAGGATATAATAGACGCGCTTATTAAAAGGGATTTCAACAGGAAAAGAATACAGCAGTACAAAGCCTCTTCAATAACCGTTTACGGCAGCGAGAACATAAACTGGACGCTTGACGGCGAGATGGCGCAGGGACAAAAGGAAATTAAAATAGAAAACATACACAGGGCAATAAATTTTATAATACCGTAAAAAACAGTTGTTAAATATATACGGTAATATTATAATGGTATTGTTAAAAAGAATCGGAAGTAGGGATTTAAATGCTTTTTACTCGTGATATAGGTATAGATCTCGGTACGGCAAATACGCTTGTATGCGTAAAGGGCAAGGGAATAATAATGCGTGAGCCGTCCGTAGTGGCCTACGATGTCCGCAACGACGCCGTAAGGGCCGTTGGTACGCAGGCTAAGGAAATGATAGGCAGAACACCGGGTTCAATAATAGCCGTCCGCCCGCTGAAAGACGGTGTTATAGCCGACTTTGACGTTACCGCCGCAATGCTTAAAAGGTTTATAAAACAGTCGCTTAAAGGCTCTGTTTTTTCAAGAGTCCGTGTTGTAATATGCATACCTGCAGGCGTAACCGAGGTTGAAAGCCGTGCCGTATACGACGCGGTAAAACAAGCCGGCGCTACAGAGGTCGACCTGGTTGAAGAACCGATGGCTGCAGCCGTAGGCGCAGGTTTGCCGGTAATGGACGCTACGGGAAATATGGTTGTGGATATAGGCGGCGGCACAAGCGAAGTTGCCGTAATTTCTTTAGGCGATATAGTTACGGCGCAGTCTGTAAGAATTGCGGGCGACGATTTGGACGAGGCTATAATTGCATACATACGCAAAAAGCACAATCTTTTAATAGGCGAGCGTACTGCGGAGCGTATTAAAATCGACATAGGTTCCGCACTGCCTTACGAAAACGAGCAGAGCGTTGAAATAAAAGGCCGCAACCTTGTGGACGGCCTGCCCAAAAATGTAGTAATAACATCAAAGGAAGTAAGGGAAGCCCTTACCGATCCTATAATGCAAATTGTGGACGCAGTGCGTTCAACACTTGAAAAAACTCCGCCGGAACTTGCGGCGGACATAGTTGACCGCGGTATAACGCTTACTGGCGGCGGCGCGCTTCTGCGCGGATTTTCTCAACTTTTGGCGGACGAAATAGGCATACCCGTAACCGTAGCCGCAAATCCGCTTGACTGTGTGGTACTGGGTACTGCAAAGCGACTTGAAGGCGGCGGCGGATTTGACGCTTATGTATTTAAACGCGGCAAAAGATTCCGTTAGACAAAATTGTTAGGAAGTTATGTAATATGCGTTTTTTCTTTAAAAGCAGACAATTTAAAATTGCGCTTGCCGTGGTTGCGGTAATAGTGGCGCTGTCGGTACTTTTCAATGTTACCGGCGGCACTTTCAGTCCGCACACAAGTATTTTCGGCGCTGTTGCGGCACCGTTTCAGGCGGCGGCAAACGGCATTTCAAATGCGGCAAAGGGCTTTAAGGAAAAAGTTGAAAACAACGAGGCAGTCGTGCTGGAAAACGCACGGCTTAAAGAACAGATAGACGAGTTAAACAGTCGGATAGCCGATTATGATTCGTTAAAAAGCGAAAACGATTTTTTAAAGGATTATTTGGAGATTAAAAAAGAAAATCCCGATTTTCAGTTTAAAAACGCCTCTGTAATAGCAAGGGATTCAACCGATGTATTTATGGGATTTAACGTAAACGCAGGTTCTCTTGCCGGTGTAAAAATGTACGATCCCGTAATAACCTCGGCAGGTCTTGTAGGTTATGTATCCCAAGTAGGTCTTACAACATCAAAGGTCACCACAGTGCTTAATCCCGAAATTGCAGCCGGTGCGGTGGATTCGCGTACGTCCGACGCCGGTGTTATAGGCGGCACACTTGAGGACGCAAACAACGGCAATACGCGTATGTACAACATACAGCGTTCCTCCGTTATTGCCATAGGCGATTATGTTGTGACTTCGGGCAGCGGTGTTTTTCCAAGCGGTATTGCAATAGGCAAAATAGTAAATATCTCAAAAGAGGATTACACATCCTCGCTTTACGCCGTTGTGGAGCCGTTTGTAAACATATCGGAAATAAAGGAAGTAATGATTATAACCGATTTTAACGGCAAACAGGATTTTGAAAAGTAAGAGGTTATACTATGGACAGATACAGACGCAGCAATCCTTTGCAGGCAGTTTGTTACATTGCGCTTTTTTTGCTGCTTTACCTTATAACGTATTCCGACCTCGTTAATCTGCGTATAGGCAACGCAATGCCGCTGCCGCTTATAGCGCCGGTTATTGCAGTCGGCTATTTTTACGGCGAATGGATCGGCTTTACCGCAGGTGTGCTGTGCGGTATATTTGTTGACGCGGTAAGTTCGGGTGTAACCTGCTTTAACACGCTTATACTTTTGTTTATAGGCTGTGCCGCAGGCGTGCTTATTAAATATTATTTAAACAAAAACATTTTAACCATACTTACTATGTCGCTTGTTTTTTGCCTGCTTTATTTTGCGCTTAAATGGCTTATAGTTGTGCCGTCGGGCAGCAGCTCCGGCTTTGGTTATTTTTTGTTTTATGCGTTGCCGTCGGCAATTTATTCGGCAGCGTTTATTATACCCTGTTATTATTTGGGATTGCTTATTAAAAAGATTTAAGGAAGTGAATTAATATGCCGTTTAATACAAAAAGACAGCCCTACGTTATAATACTGTCGGCAGTATTGGCGGCTGTTGTGGTTATTTACTGCGCGCGCGCACTTTTTATTCAGGTAATAAATCCGTCGGCATTCGGCGGTGCCGACGGTTACTTTACATTTACGTCGGTTATTGAAGCACCGCGCGGAGAAATACTTGACCGATCCGGCAGAAAAATCGCCGTAAACCGCGACGGTTACGACATAGTTTTCGATTATTCGAATATTGAGCTTAAACAGCTAAACGCACTTGTTGAATCGCTTATACGCATATGCGAGGAAAACAATACGGAATATATTGATAATTTACCGCTTGAAAAACAGGCGCCTTATAATTTTGACGAAGACGAAAATATTTCCAGACTTAAAAAGTTTTTGGGCGTAGCCGATTATGCCACGGCGCAGAACTGTTTTGACAGGCTTGTTGAAAAATACGGACTTGAAGAATACGAAACCGAGATGCAGCGGAAGATTATGGGCGTCCGCTATACTATGAGCCGTGCAGGATTTTCCCTGTCGGTGCCGTACACCTTTGCGGAGGATATATCGAGTGATCTTATGCTTAAAATATCCGAAACGGGTTTTATGCTTAAAGGCGTTAACGTACACACCGTACCCTACCGCGAATACGATTGCACCACGCTTGCACCGCATTTAATAGGCACAATCGGTCCTATTTACGAGGACGACTGGGACGAATACAAACAAAAAGGCTATTCTTACAACGATAAGGTCGGAAAAAGCGGAATTGAATATTATGCGGAGCAATATTTACGCGGAACCGACGGCGAAATGACATACAAACTGGATGCCGACGGCAATCTGGTATCAAAAACCGTAACTAAAGAGCCTGTTGCCGGCAAAACGGTAATGCTCTCCCTTGATAAATCGCTGCAGTTATCCGCACAGGCGGCGCTTGAACAGTATATAACCGAACTTAAAAGCCAGCCGGGTTCTACCGTTACGGGCGGTGCGGTTGTTATGCTTGACATAAACACAAGTGCGGTTTTGGTTGCGGCAAACTATCCGTCATATGACCTTGCCACACTTTCCAAAGATTACAACGACCTTGTAAATAAAGAAAAAAATCCGAACAATCCGCTGCTTGACCGCGCTTTTCAGGGCGTTTATCCCATAGGTTCCACCATAAAACCGGCGGTTGCAATCGCGGCAATGCAAAACAACACATACAATATCGGCGAACACATATATTGCCGTCACACATATAAATATTTCAGTGATTTCCAGCCGACGTGTATGGGTTATCACGGAAATATAGACCTTAAAGAAGCGTTGGCAAAATCCTGCAACTACTTCTTTTTTGAACTCGGCAGACGTACGGGCGTAAAACAGCTTACCGAGTATTTTAAGGCATTCGGACTCGGAGTTAAAACCGGTGTTGAAGTTCACGATTCGGAAGGCATTTTAATGGAATTTGCCGGAGATTCGGGCAATACAATTCAGGTGGCTATAGGTCAGCTTAATGCGTTTACGCCGCTGCAGCTTGCAAATTACACCTGCACGCTTGTAAACGGCGGACAGCGAAACCGTGTAACGCTTATAGACCGTATTACAGCGGCTGATTTTTCCGAAACATATGTAAAGCGCGAGGCACAGGTTGAAAATTCCATTTCCATAAACAGCGAAGCGCTTAATGCCGTTAAGGAAGGTATGCTTTCGGTTACCGAGGACGGAACGGGAAGCCGTGTATTCGGCAATTATCCTATAAAAGTCGGCGGCAAGACGGGTACTTCGCAGGTAACCAACGAAGCCGACCACAGTGTGTTTATTTCCTTTGCCCCGTTTGATAAACCGGAAATTGCAATGGCGGTTGTGCTTGAACACGGCAGTTCCACCTATACCGTTACAAGTATCGCCAAGGCTGTATTTAACGATTACTTTTTTGCGGACAGCACCGCGGACGGCATTACAAAACCCTACGAAGTGCTTAAATAAATCCTTTAAATTGTTTTAACCGCCGTAATTGACAAACAATGGGTTTTTATGGTATTATTATTTTAGAATTTTTTTGAGGAGTTGTACAAATGAACATAGCCTTAATTGCGCACGACACAAAAAAGGAACTTATGGTACAGTTTTGCATAGCATATTGCGGAATTTTGAGCAAACACACCCTTCTTGCAACCTATACTACCGGTAAGCTTGTTGCGGATGCCACCGGTCTTAACATAATCAAGTTTTTAGGCGGCTCGCAGGGCGGCAGTCAGCAAATAGCATCCCGTATAGGCTGTGACGAAATAGACCTGCTGCTTATTTTCAGGGATCCGCTTACCGCAAAACCGGAGGAGCCGGACGACAACGCGTTACTTCGCCTTTGCGATATACACAACATTCCTGTTGCAACAAATATAGCAACCGCGGAAATGCTTATACACGGACTTGAGCGCGGAGATCTTGACTGGCGCGAAATAGTCAGAAGTAAATAAAATTTATAACTGCGTCCGGCCCGTAAGGGCTGGACTTATACTATTTTAAAGCAGGAGAAAATTATGGCAGAAAAAATTACGGCTGTAAAAGGTACGCTTGATACGCTGCCCGACGACAGCTACCGTTTACAATATTTAGAGCAGACAATGATACGCACCGCCGGACTTTACGGCTACAGGGAAATTCGCATACCGGTGTTTGAACATACCGAAGTTTTTTCGCGCGGTGTCGGTGATACTACCGATGTTGTACAAAAGGAAATGTACACATTTAACGATAAAGGCGGCAGGAGCATCACCTTGCGTCCGGAATTTACTGCCGGAATTGCAAGAAGTGTGATTGAAAGCGGTCTTGTAAACGGCGCGCTGCCCGTAAAGGTATGCTATGTAGGCGGCTGTTACCGATACGAAAAGCCGCAGGCAGGCAGACTCAGGGAGTTTCATCAGTTCGGTATTGAATGTATAGGCACAAGCAGTGCCGCAGCCGATGCCGAAGCCATTGCGCTTGCCGCACAGGTACTTGATGAAATAGGCATACGCGATTTATCGCTTCGTATAAATTCAATCGGTTGTCCTACCTGCCGTGCGGAATATCACAAGGCGCTTAAAGAATATTTCAGTGCACGACAGGACGAACTTTGCGATACCTGCCGTGACAGGCTGCAAAGGAATCCCATGCGTATACTCGATTGCAAATCACCCGTATGCAAGGAAATTGCAAAAGACGCACCTAAGGTACTTGACTTTTTGTGCGACGATTGCAAAGCCCATTTTGAGTCCCTTAAAGCGCATTTGGACGCCGCCGGCATTGAATATACGGTGGATCCCGGCATAGTACGCGGACTTGACTATTACACAAAAACAGTTTTTGAATTTGTGGCAAACTGCATAGGCGCGCAGTCTACCGTTTGCGGCGGAGGCAGATACGACGGACTTATACACCAGTTATCCGGTCCCGCGGTGCAAGCTGTAGGTTTTGCAATGGGAATAGAAAGACTTATGCTTGTAGCCGAGGCACAGGGCGTTGAATTTCCGAAAAAAGCCACTGCGGATATTTATGTTGCATCTCTCGGCGATAATGCCTCAATTGCGGCAACATCACTTTGCTGTAAACTGCGCAGTGAAGGGTTTGAAGCGCTTTGCGATATAAACGGCCGCGGACTTAAGGCGCAAATGCGTTTTGCGGACAAGATCGGTGCCAAATTCACCTGCGTTTTGGGCGACAGTGAGATTGAAACGGGTAAAGTTAAATTAAAAAATATGAAAACCGGCGAAGAAACACCTGCCGAAATTAAAACTTTTACAGACGATTTTTGCAATGCCATGAATGATTTTGCCCTCAGCGAACTTGAGGAAAGCGTTGTAAATCCCCAATAATAAATAAAACTTTACTGCTTTTACAGTGTAACGGGAGTGTTTAAAATGAAACTTGACAGAATGGACGGTCTCAAGCGTACCGATTATTGCGGAACTTTGCGCTCGGACGATATAGGCCGAGAGGTTGTTGTTTGCGGTTGGACGCAGCGACAGAGAGATTTGGGCGCGCTTATTTTTATAGATTTGCGCGACAGAAGCGGAATAGTGCAGTTGGCTTTTGACGATGCAACCGACAAAGAGGTTTTTGACAAGGCCTTTACCGTCCGCAGCGAATTTGTATTAATGGCAAAAGGTACAGTAAGGCAGCGTTCCTCGGTAAATAACGATATACCGACGGGCGAAATCGAAATTGCCGTAAATACCCTTAAAATTTTGGGTGCGGCACAAACCCCGCCTTTTGAAATTTTATCCGACACAGGAGCTAAAGAGGATATTCGTTTAAAATACCGTTATTTAGACCTGCGCCGTGCAAACCTGCAGCACAATATCATTATGCGCCACAAAATCGCAAAGGTTACCAGAGATTATTTTGATGAAAACGGCTTTTTGGAAATAGAAACGCCGACTCTTATAAAATCCACACCCGAAGGCGCAAGGGATTACCTTGTACCCTCGCGTATCCATTCCGGCAGCTTTTTCGCATTGCCGCAGTCACCGCAGCTGTACAAGCAGTTACTTATGCTGTCGGGATTTGACAGATATATGCAGCTTGCGCGCTGCTACCGTGATGAAGATTTGCGTGCGGACCGTCAGCCCGAGTTTACACAGATAGACCTTGAAATGTCTTTTGTTGAGATGGAAGATGTTTTTGCGATTGCCGAGGGATTTGTAAAGCGCCTTTTTAAAGAAATACTCAATGTTGATGTTCCCACACCGCTGCCGCGTCTTACATACACTTACGCTATGGAAAATTACGGTTCGGACAAGCCGGATACAAGGTTTGATATGAAGATACGCGATATTTCCGATATTGTGGCGAATTGCGGATTCGGCGTATTTGCGGACGCAGTTAAAAACGGCGGCACGGTACGCGCAATAACCGCAAAAAATGCCGCAGGTGTTTACACCCGCAAGGAAATAGACAAGTTAACCGAGGAAGCAAAAGGTATAGGCGCAAAGGGACTTGCGTTTATACGTTGGGTTGACGATGTGCCGAATTGCTCCTTTGCTAAGTTTATGACCGACGCCGAAATGGCTGACATAATTAAAGCCACAGGTGCGGAAAAAGGCGACGTTGTGCTTATTTGCGCCGACCGCAAAAAGACGGTTCTGCCGGTACTCGGCGCGTTGCGTCTTACGGTTGCAAAACGCCTTAACATTATTCCCGACCAATATAATTTCCTGTGGATAACCGAATTCCCGTTCTTTGAATATAACGAGGAAACCGGCAACTATGACGCTATGCATCACCCGTTTACCGCACCGCTTGACGAATGTATACCTTACCTTGATACCGAACCCGAAAAGGTATTTGCAAAGGCGTACGATTTAGTGCTTAACGGTATAGAATTATCTTCCGGCTCAATCCGCATTACCGATCCGGAATTGCAAAAGCATATGTTTAAAGCATTGGGACTGTCCGACGAAGAAGCGTATCAAAAATTCGGATTTTTGACCGACGCTTTCAAATACGGTGCTCCGCCGCACGGCGGTATGGGCATAGGCCTTGACAGACTTGTTATGCTTATGTGCGGTGCCGACAATCTGCGTGATGTAATTGCATTCCCGAAAGTTTCAAATTCAAGCGAATTAATGTCGGGTGCGCCCTCAACCGTTGATGAGGCACAGCTTAAGGATTTATCCATTGCAATTACAAAAAGCGATAAACCCGAACAATAATTAAATACGGTTTTACATAACGGTGTTTCGTAAAATATGCGGAACGCCGTTTATATTGTTTTACAATAATTTGATTGAATTATGCTTATACTTATTGTATAATAGGTGTAATATTTAGTATTTTGGAGGAAATTATTATGTCCGGTATAACGACCAGTATTGTAAATTGGTTTCAGGGAATCGGCCTTCCTAAAGAGATAGTCGCTTTTATAGTTTCCATGCTCCCTATTGTTGAACTTCGCGGCGGTTTACCCGTTGCAAGCGTTTTAGGTATTCCGTATTTCAAAGCTTTGGGAATCTGCGTGCTGGGCAACCTCGTACCCATACCGTTCATCCTTTGGCTTATAATACCAATATTTGCGTGGATGAAAAAGACAAAACTTTTCAGTCCGCTTGTAAACAAACTTGAAAGCAAAACACTGTCCAAAAAAGACAAACTTGAAAAAGGCGAATTTTGGGGACTTATGATTTTTGTAGGTATTCCGCTGCCCGGCACAGGCGCTTGGACCGGCGCTTTGCTTGCCGCACTGCTTGGCATTAAATTCAAAAAAGCGTTACTTGCAATTGTTTGCGGCGTTTTTCTTGCCGCCGCTATTATGAGCATTATATCTTATGTAATACCCTGGATCGTAACTCTTTTTTAAAAAGGGGCAACTGAAGATTGAATAAATATAAAAAGTTAGCTCAAAATACAGCTATTTTTGCTATAGGAACATTCAGTTCTAAAATACTGTCGTTTATAATGGTATTTTTCTACAGCCGTGCCATGCATACATCGGAATTCGGCATGCTGGATATTATTATAAATACCGCCAGTCTGTTACTGCCCATAGCAATGCTGGGAATAACAAACTCCATTATACGTTTCGGACTTGATAACGATTTTAAAAAGTCCGACGTTTTTACCACAGGTGTTGTAGCTGTCGGAATAGGATTCGGCATACTGTTGCTTTTTTGTCCGCTTATAATGCGCATACCCGATTTAAAGCAGTATGTGGTTATACTTTATGCGCACATATTTATGTCGGCTATGCGGCACATATGCAGTTTTTTTGTACGCGCAAAAGGCCAACTGCGTTTGTTTGCCGTTGACGGCGTACTTTCCACGTTTTTAACCTGTCTGTTTACAATAATATTTTTAATTCCGCTTAAAATGGGCATTGTCGGCTATATGCTTGCAATAATACTTGCCGATTTATGTTCCGTAATATTTCTATTTTGGGGTGCGCATTTATACGAATTTTTGGATTTTAAAACGCTCAACACCTCTCTTACCCGTAAAATGATACGCTTTTCACTGCCGCTTATGCCGACATCGCTTTTGTGGTGGGTTGTAAATGTATCCGACAGATATTTTGTTAAGTATATGATAGACGACGCCGCAAACGGACTTTATGCTGCGGCATATAAGGTGCCTACGGTTTTAACTTTGGTGTCGGCAATTTTCCTTGATGCATGGCAGTTATCCGCCGTAAGCGAAAATAAGAGTCAATTACGCAATAAATTTTACTCAAATGTATTTAAATCGTTCGAAGGCGGCGTTTTTGTTGTAGGCTCGGTGCTTATTTTATTTGCAAAGTTTATAACCTACATTTTGTTGGCGCCGTCGTATTACGCATCCTGGCAGTATATACCGGTACTTATTTTGTCCACCGTATTTTCCTGCTTTGTTGTTTTCCTCGGCAATATATACCTTGCACAGTCCCGTAATGTCGCAACCCTTGTAACTACGGTTGCAGGCGCTGTAATAAACATTATTTTAAACTACTTCCTTATACGCGCCTACGGTACACAAGGCGCTGCAATAGCCACCTGCATAAGCTACTTTACGGTATTTATTGCGCGCGCGGTTGATATTAAGATACAAAACCGCGATATAAGCTTTTGCGAAATCAACGTGCTTATAAACACACTGCTTATGACGACACAGGTAGTTGTAATGCTTAAAGAGCCGAAACACTGGATACTCTGGCAGGTTTTGTTTGTTGTCGTAATTACGTTAATAAACCTCGGCAGTATTATAAACATAGTAAAAAGGATTTTAAAGAAATAACAAACATATATAAAAAAGACGCGTATACGTCAATCCGTATGCGTGTCTTTGTCTTTATTCGTATGTTATCAACCGCCGAGGTAAGCCTTCTTGACCTCTTCGCTTTCCATAAGTTCTTTACCTGTACCCGAGAGAACGATTTTTCCGTTCTCAAGTACATATGCCCTATCGGAAATTGCAAGCGATTTACCTGCGTTTTGCTCTACCAAAAGGATAGTAGTGCCGTTTTTATTGAATGTATTAACTATAATGTCAAACACTTCATCAACAAGCAACGGGGAAAGTCCCATTGAAGGCTCATCCAGCATAAGTAATTTCGGACGGCTCATCATGGCTCTGCCCATGGCAAGCATCTGCTGCTCTCCGCCTGAAAGCGTACCGGCTATCTGTCGGCTGCGCTCCGCAAGACGCGGGAAGTGGGTATAGGTTTCCTCTATCGCCGCTTTGATTTCCGAAGAATCGTGCTTTGTATACGCGCCCATAAGCAAGTTTTCATACACGGTAAGTTCTTGGAATACATGGCGGCCCTCGGGTACCTGTGTCATTCCCATATTAACGATTTTATGTCCGGGAGTTTTTGTAATATCGTTGCCGTCATAAACAACCGAGCCGCTTTTTTTGGGGATGAGTCCCATAATGCTCTGCATTGTTGTGGTCTTTCCTGCTCCGTTAGCGCCTATAAGCGTAACGATTTCTCCCTTATTAACTTCAAAACTTATACCTTTAATTGCACGGATAACACCGTAAGAAACTTCGAGGTCTTTTACTTCTAAAAATGCCATTTTTTAACCTCCTATATATGCCTTAATAACATCAGGATTATTAAGGGCCGTCTTGGTGTCGCCCTGTGCCAAAACAGTACCGAAATTAAGTACCGTAATTTCATCGCAAAGTCCGGAAACAAACTTCATATCATGTTCTATCAGCAAAATTGTAAGTTCGTGTTCATCTCTTATGCGGTGAATAATGTCCATAAGGTCTGCCGTTTCATTAGGGTTCATACCTGCGGCAGGCTCATCAAGCAGCAACAACTTCGGATTTGTAGCAAGCGCACGCGCAATTTCGAGTTTACGCTGTTTGCCGTACGGCAAATTGCAGGCAAGGTTGTTTCTTTCATCATACAGTCCGAATACTTTAAGTATCTCTTTCGCCGTTTCCCTCATTTGTGTTTCGGTCTTGTAATGGCGCGGAAGTCTGAACATACTTGTAAACGGATTGCACTTAAATTCGTCTTGATTTGTAAGACCTACCATTACGTTTCTTACAACGCTCATATTGCTGAAAAGCCGTATGTTCTGGAAAGTCCTTGCAATACCCTTGTGATTAATCGTTTCCTGAGTTTTACCCGTCAGTTTCTCACCGTCAAGATAAAAATCACCGGTTGTAGGCTGATAAACACCTGTAAGCATATTAAATACGGTTGTTTTTCCGGCGCCGTTAGGACCTACCAGACCGTACAACTGTTGTTTTTTAATTTCAAGATTAACGTCCTGAACAGCCTTAAGTCCGCCGAAGGTTATACCGAGATGTTCGGTTTTGAGCATTATATCAGACATACTACTTGCCCTCCTTCGGCATACCCGACTCGTCATCGCTGATTTTTACATCGGTAGACAAGATGGCATCCATCTTAATTTTTGTATCTATTCTGTTCCAGCTGGACTCGTCATCGTTTATTGTTTCGGGTTTTTTGCCTGCCTTAAAGATTTTCTTTTTAAGGTTATGCCAACTCATCCTTTCTTTAAATGGCGCGAGTTTCGGCGCATTACCGAATACTACAACCACTATAAGAATAAGCGCATATACCAACAGTTTCATTGCGGCAAGTCCGCCTGTTAAAACATTCTGCAACTTAAAGTTCAAGTATGTTATAAGCGCAGCCGCTATAATAGAGCCGTTTATGTTACCCATACCGCCTAAAACTACCATAACAAGTATTTCTATTGAGTAGTTGTATGAAAACGTACCGTAAAGCACGGGGTTTGTAAAGTGACCGTATATAACACCGGCAAGTCCTGCAAAGAATGCAGAAAAAGTAAATACAAACAGTTTATAAAATGTTATGTTAATACCCATTGCCTTTGCCGCTATTTCGTTATCGCGTATAGCGGTAATAGCTCTGCCGTGTTTTGAACGGATAAGGTTTTGGATAAGGAACAGCGTTACAAGCACCGCAATAAAAGCAATAACATACAACTGCTTTGTGTTAATCTGTATGCTGTCTGTAAGCAATCCCTTTGCCCCGCCGAACATAGACAAATTTTTAAATACGTTGCGTACTATTTCTCCGAAAGCCAATGTTACAATGGCAAGATAGTCGCCTTTAAGGCGCAATGCCGGCAAACCGATTATCAGTCCGAAAACAGCAGCCGCAACTCCGCCTATCAGCATGGAGATTACAAGAACAAGCACAGGATTTCCTATCGGTTTTTCAAGCAATGTTGCACAGTAGCAACCTATATATGCACCGACGCACATAAATCCGGCATGACCGAGTGACAACTCGCCGAGGAAACCTACTACAAGGTTAAGGGATACCGCAAGTATAATGCTGTAAGCGATACGTACAAGCACGCCTGCTACCGAACGGGTAAGTCCGCCTGTAGCGTCAAGTATCATCATAGCAGCCGTGAAAGCTATAATAACAATGTAGTTGATTTGATACTTGAATTTAAAATTTTTCTTAAAATCAGTTGCAAATGACATTTGTTATTACACCTTCTCTCTGCGCTTTTTACCGAGCAAGCCTATAGGTCTTACAAGCAGAATTACTATAAGCAAGCTGAACTCTATTGCCGTGGTATAATCCTTTAAAGCCGGAATACTTAAGCATACTTTTTCAACAATGCCGAGTAACACGCCGCCTATCATGGCGCCCGGTATGGAGCCTATACCGCCTATTACCGCAGCGGTAAATGCCTTTATTCCCGGTATGGAGCCGAGCATCGGTTCAACAGCCGGTATTTGCATTAAATAGAAGAATGAAGCAAACGCCGCCAAAGCGGAGCCTATTGCAAATGTAACTGTAATTATGGTATTTACGTTAACACCCATAAGCTGTGCTGCGTCCCTGTCCTCAGACACGGCAAGCATAGCGCGGCCTGTACGGGTGTATTTTACAAACAGTTGAAGCGACGCCATTATAACAGCGCCCACAACAAGAGTTATTATTGTGTTAACGCTTATGTTGGAGCCGAATATATTTACCATACCGTAATTCGGCAAAGAAATATTGTGCGGTTTTGCGCCGAATATAAGCTGCGCCGCACCCTGCAAAAGATAGCTGACGCCGATTGCGGTAATAAGTACCGCCAAAGGCGAAGCACCGCGCAAAGGCTTATACGCAAGTTTTTCTATAAGCACACCCATAAGGCTGCACACAATTATAGAAATAACAAATCCTATGTATACATTTCCCCCGAAATTAACGGTTGTAAGTATTGCATATGCACCAATCATAATAATATCGCCGTGTGCAAAGTTAAGAAGTTTTGCAATACCGTAAACCATTGTGTAGCCAAGCGCTATAAGTGCATAAACCGCACCCAGACTTAAGCCGTCCAATAAAATACTCATTATTGTATTCCCCTTACTGATTTTTTGCGGTTTGCACCGAAAAGCCATAACGACCGCAAACAAATTGTTATAGCTTGTCGGAACAAACCCCTTCCCGCAGTGCTGACAGCCGTTTGCCCATAAGCTCTGCAGTAATACACTTATCCGGACTGTACGTCCGGATAAGGTATTTATACTATTATACTACAATTATTTGTTAAGTTCAACAATTACCGGAACTTTCGCGCAAGCACCTGTTGCATCCCAAGTCATTTTACCGGTAACGCCTTCGTATGTGAAGGATTTATCTGTTATAGCGGCTATAACTTTGTCGCTCAAATCCTTAACGCTGATCTTTGTGTCGTTTACACCGGCAGCTTTCATAGCTTCGAATATAGCGTAAACAGCATCGTAACCGTCAGCGGCAAACTGGTCGGGAGCAGAACCGTATTTAGCTTTGTAAGCACTTACAAATGCTGCTGCTTTTGTTTCGGTAGAATTTACATCGAAAGGAGTGATGTACTTAACCGCATTTTTAACAGAAGCGTCAAGCTGTTCTGCAACGCCGTCAAGACCGTCG
This sequence comes from uncultured Eubacteriales bacterium, assembly GCA_934464615.1. Taxonomy (GTDB): domain Bacteria; phylum Bacillota; class Clostridia; order Oscillospirales; family Acutalibacteraceae; genus SIG565. The sequence goes on from CAKSKA010000009.1 coordinate 67,766, forward strand.
CATCCGAAAAGTACCGCATTGCAGCCCTTTGCAGCGCAAGCTTTGGCGATAAGGCCTGCCTCAGTGTAGTAGATGGGGAGGAATATTACATCGCAGTCCTTTAAAGTTTCAACCTGTGTTGAGAAGTCACGGTTGTTTTCTTTATCAAAAGACTGTGTTGTATATGTTTTGCCGAGTTTTGCCATTTCTTCGGTAAATGCTTTGTAAATACCGCTGGAATAATCATCGGAAGAATCATATATAACGCCGATGTTGCTGTAGTTCTTTACAAGCTCTTCCGCAGCAAGAACGCCCTGATCCGGATCGCCGAAGCATACACGGAACGCTGTGGGACGGTCTGCAATAATGTTAGCGGCAGAAGCCGAAGGTGTCATAAAGAACAAATCGTCTTTAGCTGCTTTAGAAGCAAATGCTTCGCAAGAACCTGATGTTACCGAACCGAGTGAAATCTGCATACCTTTATCGAAAAGCTGATCATATCCGGCAGAAGCATCTTCTGCTGTAGCTTTATCATCAAGCATTTCAAATTTAAATTTAGCACCGTTCAAGCCGCCTGCTGCGTTGATCTCGTCAACTGCAAGCTGCGCACCGTTCTGTACCGAAATACCGTAAGCGCTTGCACTTCCGGTAAGCGGGCCGGTTGCACCGATAAAATAGGTATCACCATCACTGTCTTTGCTGCCGCAACCCGCGAAACAGGTAGCGACCATTGCCGCAGCCATTACTGCGCCAACAACTTTTTTAAAGTTTTTCATTGTCTTTACCCCTTTTCAATTAATAGTTTGAAAATTAATTTTTATTTTTCAGCCGAAGCTGTAAAATACATTAAACAAATGCCCATTTAACAAAAAAACGGTTTCGTTTTCACGAAACCGAACATTTGCTGAAACCTTAACTTTTTAAAATTCACGGTTTGCTGCAAACGTTCTGCTTCGCCACGTTCATAATTCGAATAATTGCAATAATGCTTATGACGGCGGATAGAATGACGTTGTTTGCAAGTATGCAAAACGAAAAAGACGCCGCAAGAGCAGCGTCAGTCAAGGTAAGATTGTTATTTGCGCAACGAGAAGCGGCCGATGTATGTGCATCAGTGTGATTTTCACTGTTAAACTTTTTAAAAGTAAAGTTACACATTTTTTGTCGCTCCTTCTTAAATCTTGTTTAGGATTATATAACTTGTACGCCTATTTGTCAAGCGATTTTAAACATTTTTTTAACATTTGTCGCTTTCGCACAAAAAAGCGCAAAACAGGTTACTGTGTTATATTAAAATTACCGTCTTGTGTAACGCTGGCATCATTATTCCACCAATCCGCTATCTCATCAATCTCGGATTGGGTGTAACTGTGCGTGCTGCTGTTGTCTTTGTTATCATTCTTTTTTGATTTGCCCAAAAGTATACCTATAACAATCAACACCGCCGCAAGTATTGCAGCGCATATTATAATTAACATCCTGCGTTCTTTTTTCATAATATCTACCTCAAAATCAAATAAATACTATTAAATTTTAACCCATTTAATTTATTTTGTCAAGAAATAACGCTCCGGTGTTTGACCGGAGCGTTATTTAACTGTTTATTTTACTTTTCAAGACCTTTTTTAAGGTTATCAAGCTGGCGGCGGAGTTCCGCGGGTAATTTATCGCCGAACTTCTTGTAATGTTCTTCTATCTCCGCTGCTTCCTTCTCCCATACTTCCTTATCTACGGT
>CAKSKA010000010.1 GCA_934464615.1 uncultured Eubacteriales bacterium
GACAAGCGTAAGATGAAGCGTGATCCGTCCGAGCATATCCGTTTTGAACATACGCACGAACCGATAATTGATATGCAGACTTGGGAAACCGTGCAAAAGCTGCGTCAGGGTAAACGCCGACCGACAAGCATAGGTGAAACAAGCAAGTATTCCGGTCTTCTGTTCTGTGCCGATTGCGGCTCGAAGCTGTATTTTAATCACAAGCGTGCGGATGATCCGAAAAGCTATTCCTTCAACTGCTCGCATTACCGCAATAATGCAAAAGAAAAATGCACGCCGCACAGGATTCGTGAGGTGGTACTGGATGAGATTCTCTTGGAGGAACTGCGCCGTATTACTTACACGGCAAGAACAAAGGAACGACAGTTTGCGGAATTCATCAACAAAAAAAGCTCCTCGGAAAACCGACGGGAGCTTAACGCCAAGCAGCGTGAATATGAAAGATTGTCTAAACGAACGGTGGAACTTAATGCATTGTTCAAGCGACTGTATGAGGACAATGTCCTCGGCAGGATAAACAACGAGCATTTCCGTATGCTGTCCTGCGGCTATACGGATGAGCAAAAGAGCATAGACGCCAAGCTGCCGGAGTTGGAAAAGCAAATACAAAATTTGCAGCAGGCGGCAAGCGATGTGGATAAGTTCATAGGTCTCGCTAAAAAGTATACACGCATAACCGAGCTTACACCCGAAATCCTGCACACCTTCGTTTCAAAGATAGTCGTTCACGAGCGGCGTGAGCGATTCAAGCAAAACACCGAACAGCAAATTGATATTTATTTCCGTTATATCGGCAATACAGCCGGATTATAACGAAAAAGCCAACGGACAGGCAACACATAAGCATCACCTGTCCGTTGGCTCCCCGATTAACAAAGGTGTCTTTATGGGAACCTTGTTAAAGGCAGGATTTTTTAATATTCCGCATTTTTAAACAGTTCATCCGCAAACCATACGTTTTTAACGCGGAAAGATTTGCCGTTTAAATAATTAAGTATACCGGCATCGCTTTTAAAGTTAAATGTAACACGGTAGGAGTAAAGCGCCTGCCGTGTGAATCCCAGCTTCTTGTCGGCGGCGGTTTTCCCGTACTTGCCGTCGCCCAACAGCGGCATGCCCACAGACGCCATATGCGCCCTTATTTGATGCGTCCTGCCCGTAAGCAACAGAATGTGTAAAAGCGTCAGGTCGCCGTTTGTCGCAATTACATCATAAGCGGTTTTTATGGGCACGTTTTTGCCGTTGCTTTTATCGCTTAAATAAACTTTGTTCCTGTCGGAATCTTTTTCAAGATAGCCTTCAAGCAAGGCGCTTTTCTGCGATGGCCTGCCGTGTACCACCGCCAGGTATTCCTTGTCTATCTCGCGTGATTTTATTTTATCGCACAGCATACGCAGCGCGGCAGCATTTTTAGCGGCTATTACTATACCGCCGGTACCGCGGTCAATACGGTTGGCAAGCGCCGGCGCAAAGGAGTTTTCATCCGACGGGCTGTATTCTCCCTTTTCGTACAAATAGCGCGTAATGCGGTCTATAAGCGTATCGGTATATTGATTGTTGTCGGGGTGGACCAGCACGCCCTGCGGTTTGTCGGCAAGCAAAATGTTTTCATCCTCGTACACAACCGTTAAATTTTTAGACGCCTTTAAAAAGTCGTATTTTTCCTGTACCGGTGTAAAAAATTCATCGGGCAGGTACATATCTACCACATCGCCGGTTGCAAGTCTTGTCGATATTTCGGCACGTTTACGGTTTACTTTAATGTTTTTTGTGCGTATATTTTTATACATAAGTGAGGCAGGCAGTGCCGGCACTGCCTTTTGTATAAATTTATCAAGTCGCTGTCCGGCATCGTTTATGCCTATTTTAAATGATTTCATAAGCCCTCCGTAATAGGATTATACGGATATTTTACCAAATATCGTAAGATTTTACAACTTTTATGTTTGCAGATGGAAAAATTTTACAATTTTCTTATTTACATTTCAAAAAATAATTATATAATAGTGTATATTAATCCTTCACAGGCGGTGAAAATTTTGAAAAACAGGAGCAGTAGTTATAACTTACATACGGGGCACAGGCAAAAAGTTAAAGAAAAATTTATTGAAAGTGGGTTTCCGAAAGGTACGCCTCCGCATGAAATTTTGGAGTTGATACTGTTTTACTCGATTCCTCGCAAAGATACAAACGAAATAGCGCATGAGCTTGTAAATAAATTCGGATCGCTGGCAGGAGTTTTTAATGCAACCGAGCAGGAATTGGTATCGGTTAAAGGCGTAACCGAAAATACGGTGGTTTTGCTTAAATTAATACTCGCCTCGGCGCGTGCTTACAATGCCGATTTATCGGACAAGGCGTCCGTGTTTATGTCGGTTGAGGAGCTCGGAACATATCTTATAGGCAGATATGCCGGCGTTACCGAGGAAAAGTTTTCGGTTATAAGCCTTAATAATTACGGCAAAATGCTTTCTATGGACGTTGTATCAATAGGAGATATTTCTACTGTAGGTGTAAGCACAAGGAAAGTTATAGAGGTGCTTATACGCACAAAGGCAACAGCGGTTGTATTGGCACATAACCATCCCGGCGGCGTAGCGCTGCCGTCCGATGCGGACTTGACCGTTACAAAAATGCTGGGTGACGCAATGCGCCATATAGGCGTACATTTGGTGGATCACATTATAATTGCCGACGGTGATTTTGTTTCCCTTGCGCAGACCGAAAAATTCCGAAAATATTTTGAGTAAAATAAAACGCTCCCGAAAGTTTCGACTTTCGGGAGCATGATTTTTATTTATTTCTTTTCCAAGTGGAAGGGGCAAACAGTATTATCATCGGGAAAATCTCAAGTCTGCCGAACAGCATTGCAAAGGACAGCAGAACTTTTGAAAATGCAGAGTATATACCGTACGATTCCATAGGCCCCACTGCCGCCAGCCCCGGACCTACGTTGTTAAAGCATGAAACGGCGGCTGAAAAGTTTGTTTCAATGGAAAGCGGTTCAAGTCCCAAAAGGATAAACACCGCAAAAAAGCAGATAAAGTAAATAAGGAAGTAACTGCTTACGCTTTTAACGGTTGCGTTGTCTACGGGTTTGCCCTCAAGTCTTACGGCGTTTACCGCACGCGGATGCAACAAATGCCGTATTTCCTTGCCGGCGATTTTAAACATAAGCAGTATTCGGGACACTTTTATGCCGCCTGCGGTAGAACCTGCACAGCCGCCTATAAACATAAGCACAAGCAGTATTGTTTTTGAAAATGTCGGCCACAGGTCAAAGTTCGCGGTTGAATAACCCGTTGTGGATATAATTGACGCCACCTGAAAAGAGGAATGGCGCAGGCTGTCGGATAAGTTGCCGTAAACCGAGTATATATTGCCGGTTACAGCGGCGACGCTTATGCCTACTATTGCCAGGAAAAACCAAAGTTCTCCGCTTTTTGTAACTGCGCGGAAGCGGCGTATAAGCAACAGGTAATAAAGGTTAAAGTTTATTGCAAACAACAGCATAAATACTGTTATAACCCACTGCAAATAGGGGCTGTAACTGCCCAGACTGTCGGATTTTATACCGAATCCGCCCGTACCTGCCGTTCCGAAAGCATGCAGCAGACTTTCAAATAAAGTCATTCCGCCGCAAAGTAAAAATACAACTTCTATTGCCGTCATTACAACATATATTAAATAAAGTATTTTGGCTGTGTCGCGTGCCTTCGGCAATAATTTGCCTATTATAGGACCGGGCATCTCCGCCCGCAATATGTGCATAGGTCTGTCGGAAACGTTAGGCAGCACCGCCATTACAAATACAAGTATACCCATACCGCCTACCCAGTGGGTAAAACTGCGCCAGAACAAAATACCGTGCGGCAGCGCTTCAACGTTGCCGACTACGGACGCACCCGTCGTCGTAAATCCGCTGACGGTCTCAAAAAAAGCGTCGACAAAATTAGGTATTGCTTTGCTTAAAACAAACGGTACGGCGCCCACGACAGACAGTATTATCCATGTAAGCGCTACTATTACAAAGCCTTCCTTGGCATATATAACGGTATTTTTGGGTTTAACCAACTTGCAGGCGGCGCCCAATATACACGCCGCAACTATGGTTATTAAAAATGCCCATATACATTTTTCGCCGTAAACGGCGGCGGTTATTGCCGGTAAAAGCATAAGTGCCGATTCCACAATAAGAATTGTACCCATTGCGTTTATAATAATTTTGCGATTCATACTTTACCTCTTTACTATATCCGACAGGTCGCCCAGTCTGTGACCTGCGGTAAACACAACAACCCTGTCACCCGGCAATATCATATCATCACCGGTCGGAATAATGGTTTTGCGCGAACGCACAATTCCGGCAATAAGTATGTTGGGCCTTGTCATAAGCTGCTTAAGCGGTATATTTACAATACTGCAGTCGGCAGTCACCTCAAACTCCAAAGCCTCGGCCTTGCCGTTCATAAGTTTATATAGGGTTTCAACCTTGCTGCCTATGGAATTTTGCAGCGCACGGGCATAACGTACCGCAACACCCGCTATAGAACGTCGGGGGGATACGATACATTCAAGTCCCAATTTTTGGGCCGTAAGCAAAAATTCCGTACGGCTTACTTTGGTTATTACTTTTGGGACATTTTGCGTAGATGCAAAGTAGGAAAGAAGTATGTTTTCCTCGTCAAGTCCGGTAAGCGCCACAAACGCGTCGATTTTATCAATGCCCTCTTCAAGCAGCAATTCCTGATGCGTACCGTCGCCGTTTATTATAACCGCGTCGTGCAGCTGTTCGCAAAATTGCGTACACCTTGCCGCATCGGGATCTATTATTTTAACCGTGTTTCCGCTTGCCAGCAACAGCTTTGCAAGATAAAACGCCGTTGTCGTAGCACCAAGTATCATAATATCCTTGGCTTTTTTTGCACTTAAATTAAGATTTTTAAGCAATTTGCCAAGCGCCGCCACACCGGCGGTAATACCTATTTTATCGCCAGTTTTAAGTGTGAAGTTACCGTCGGGTATAAATACTTCTTCACCGCGCTCCACCGCACAGACAAGATAATTACCGGGATATTTGCGCTTTAGATCTATAAGGCTTAATCCGTCAATGCCGCAGTCCTCTCTAACCGTAATTTCCACCATTTCAAGGCTTCCGCGTGAAAATGTTTCAACCTTCGATGTGGTGGGTAGCTTAAGTATATTAAAAAGTTCATGCGCCACAAGCAGTTCGGGATTAATGGTAAGCGAAATATTCATTTCCTTTTTAATAAAATCAAGGCTTTGCGCATTGTATTCGGGATTCCTTATACGCGCAACCGTGTGCTTTGCGCCCATTCTGCGCGCCAAAAAGCAGCTTAACATATTAAATTCGTCGCTGCCGGTCACCGATATTACAAGGTCTGTGTTTTCCGCCTGTGCTTCACTCAATGCTTCACAGTCCGTGCCGGAACCGCAGTAGGTCATAACATCGTAAATGTTTGTTATTTCCTCTATTACTTTAGGATTGCTGTCCATAGCGGTTATATCATGCCCTTCGGCAAGCAGGCTTTCAAGTATTGTAACACCTATTTTTCCGCAGCCTATAATAAGGATTTTCATATTTAAATATATCCTCCGTAAATAATCTTTACACTAAAGTATACTACTTTTTTTATAAAAAGCAATACATTAATGACTATTAATGCGCCGCACTGTATACGTTTAAGATAAATAAAGGCGCGTAAAACGTATAAATTTGTTGAAAAGTATGAATTTTTAAAAAAGCTATTGACAAACGCGGCTTTATATTTTATAATACCCAAAAATATAAGAATGCAGCACCTGATAGAGGTTGCGGAGAAGAAGAGTACCCTGCAGTACACGTCGGCAAAACGGCTGTAAGGGGAAAGGCTGATCCGCCGAAACGGATTTGCGGTTGCCGCCGCGGTTTGTTGGGACTGTGCCGAATAGGTACAGGACTGTCACATACCTCGTATGTGGAGAACTATCAACGGCTTTTTGAAAGAACTTCAAAGCCTGCGATACCATTTCGGGTTCGCAGGCTTATATTTTTAACAAAAAACAGGAGATGTTAAAAATGAAGAATGTAAGAAGAATTGTATCATTGTTGGCAGCTGCGGCTTTGTGCATTGCCTGCTTTGCGGGATGCGGCGGCAGCACGGGCGTAAATGTTTCCGAGGCTAAGAGCCTTGCGGACTTAAAGGGTGCTAAAATTGCGGCACAGGCAGGTACATTCCATGCCGATGCCGTTAACCAGATTGAAAATGTTAAATCCTCAACTTATCCCGAATTTGCAGATCTTTTGACCGCGCTTAACAGCGGTGCTATTGACGGATATGTTGCAGAGGAGCCTACCGCACTTGCAGAGTGCAAGGCTAACGATAAGCTCACATATATTCCTTTAAAGAATAATGATACCGGATTTACCGCTACCGCTGCAGATGTAGGCATAGCGATCGGTTTAAAGAAGGGTTCCGCGCTTAAGGATCAGATAAATGCGGTACTTGCAGGCATAACCGAAGAGCAAAAAGAAAAGCTGATGGAACAGATAGTGTCTTTGGCGGCAGGAGAAACCGTTGACAGCTTTGCAATATCCAGCGAAGCGCCGGCAACAACCAACGGAACATTAAGGGTAGGCATGGAATGTGCATATAAGCCTTATAACTGGACCGATACCGAAGGCAAGACTTTAGGCGCCGTTCCGATAAGCGGCGAAGGTAAAGAAGGCCTTTATGCAAACGGTTACGACGTACAGATAGCACAGTACGTTGCAAACAAGCTCGGAATGAAGCTTGAAATTTATTCGTTTGAATGGGATTCGCTCGTTCCCGCAGTACAGTCAAGCAATATCGACGCTATAGTTGCCGGTATGAGTCCGACTGCTGAACGCGCAAAGGAAATCGACTTTACCGACACATATTACGAGTCCAACCTTGTTGTTATAATCAGGAAATAGTATTATGAGTTTTTTAAATGATGTTTTAAATATCTTTGTAAAGTATTACCCTCAGTTATTAAAGGGAATAGGAAACACCATGCTTATATCCCTTACCGGTACGGTAGCCGGCTTGCTTGTCGGACTGCTTACCGGTATGGTACGCACCGCACCGTTTTCCAAAAACGGTTTTGTCCGTACACTGCATAAAATACTTAACGGAATAATTGCGGTTTATGTCGAGATTTTTCGCGGTACGCCTATGATGGTACAGTCAATGGTAATTTATTGGGGATATGCTTTCGCAACAGGCGGAAAAACGCTTCCCCTTATACCTTCGGGTATACTTATTGTATCAATAAATACCGGTGCGTACATGGCGGAAATTGTAAGAGGCGGTATTATTTCAATAGACCGCGGACAGTTTGAAGGTGCGATTTCCATAGGTATGACTCATTCCCAGACCATGCGCAAGGTAATAATTCCGCAGGTTATGCGTAATATTTTGCCGTCGGTCAGCAACGAATTTGTTATTAATATAAAGGATACCTCGGTACTTAACGTTATAGGCGTTACCGAATTGTATTACTTTGCCGGTATAATTAAAAGGCAGAGTTTCCAGACTTTCCAAACCTATTTGGTAGTATGTGTGCTTTATTTTATACTCACATTTACAATCACGCGTCTTTTGCGGCTTGCCGAAAAGAAACTTGACGGTAAAGAAAATTATACCGTTTTCGGCTCGCAATCAAACAGTGCCGCGGAAATTCACGTGGATAAGGAGGCGTAAGCATGGGACAATCGGTTATAGAATTACGTCATCTTCAAAAAGCGTTCGGTACGCATGAGGTGCTTAAAGATATAAATCTTACTGTTGACTACGGCGAGGTTTTAAGCGTAATAGGTGCGTCGGGTTCAGGTAAAAGCACTATGCTGCGCTGTATAAACCTGCTTGAAACTCCCACGTCGGGCGATGTGATTTACCACGGTAAAAATATTACCGATCCGGATTTCAATATTTCAAAATACCGTGCAAAAGTCGGTATGGTTTTCCAAAGTTTTAACCTTTTTAACAATATGACGGCTTTGGAAAACTGCATTACAGGGCAGGTTTCGGTTTTAAAGAAAAATCGCGCGGACGCCGAAAAAACGGCAATGCATTATCTTGAAAAGGTAGGTATGGCGCCGTATATCAACGCAAAACCGGCACAGTTGTCAGGCGGACAAAAACAGCGTGTTGCAATTGCCAGAGCACTTGCGATGGAACCGGAAGTACTGTTGTTTGACGAACCTACAAGTGCGCTGGATCCGCAAATGGTGGGCGAAGTGCTTGAAGTTATGCGTAATCTCGCAAATGACGGACTTACAATGATAGTGGTTACACACGAAATGGCATTTGCAAGGGATGTTTCGAGTAATGTGGTATTTATGGCAGACGGCGTTATCTGCGAACAGGGAACACCAAAACAGATATTTGAAAATCCGAAAAACGATAAAACCAAAGAATTCCTATCAAGATTTTTAGCAAGATAATTAAAATGTGGCACATCGGATTTTCCGACGTGCCGCATTTTTGACTTTCACGTTATTTTTTACATATAACCGTTATGCTTTTTGTGTATATTTGTTTTCAACAAAAAAATGTCGTTTTTTAAAATTTTTTTAATAAAATTTCGGTAAAACTATAGAAAAACAGGAACACATGTGATATACTTGTAAAATAGTATATGGCAGTGTTCCGTTTTTTATATAACTTGATTCTTTCGGGGGCAGTCATAGCTTTAATTCTGGCAAGGAGGATTTTTAAATGCAGAAAAAGATCAGTAAACTCCCGTTTAAGGGAACTGATGAGCAGAAAGCAAAACTGGACGCCGTTATTGCCGCAAATAAGGACGATAAAAGTCGTTTGATGGCGGTAATGCAGGACGCACAGGAAATTTACGGTTATCTGCCTATGGAAGTTCAGGAAATGATAGCCGAAGGTATGGATGTACCGCTTGAAAAGGTTTTCGGCGTTGCTACATTCTACGCACAGTTTTCACTGTCGCCTAAGGGTAAGTACGATATTTCTGTTTGTCTTGGTACGGCGTGTTATGTTAAGGGTTCGGGTGAACTTATGGACGCACTTACCGAAAAACTCGGAATAGGTGCGGATGAATGTACAGCAGACGGAAGATTTTCGCTTACTGCCTGCCGTTGTATAGGCGCATGCGGATTGGCGCCTGTTCTTACTGTAAACGAAGACGTTTACGGCAGACTTACAAAGGACGATATAGACGGCATACTTGCTAAGTACAATTAAGCTGATTGTTGATATTTTAGGTTTTTGAGAGAGACCGCTGATAAAAGCCGATATACATACACATTTTTGCGTAAAAAGGGACGGAATGATATGACGGTAAAAGAATTGTCCGAAATGCTGTGTCTTGAAGCGTTTAATATGCCGGATGCGGATGCCGCTGTAAAAAGCGCATATTGCGGCGATATGTTAAGCCGCGTGATGTGCCGTAATTTGCAGGGTAACGCGTGGATAACCGTAATGTCGGGTATAAATACCGCAGCGGTAGCGCTGGCGGCAAATGTTTCCTGTATTATTCTGGCTGAAAATGTTAAACCCGACGCCGATTTATCGCAGGCGGTAAAGGATAAGGACATAAATCTTTTACTGTCGGATAAAAGCGCGTTTTGCATTGCGTCGGAAATAGGCAAATTACTGTAATACGGGGGAAGCAATGAAAGAACTGTCACTGCATATTCTTGATATTGCGGAAAATTCGGTAAACGCGGGTGCTTCCCAAATAAAAATTTTTTTATTTGAGGACAGCGAGTGTCTTACGGTGACCGTTGCGGACAACGGCTGCGGAATGACAAAAAAACAAACGGCACTTGCCGTAAATCCCTTTTATACAACACGCAAAACCAGAAATTACGGAATGGGCATACCGCTGTTTGCCCTTGCAGCAAAGATGACGGGCGGCTGCATAACGCTCACATCGCATGATGCAAAGACATATCCGCAACTTCACGGTACGAGAATATCGGCGAAATTTTACAAAAATCATATAGACTGCGCGCCGCTTGGCGATATGTCGGCTTGCATTGTAGCACTTATACACTCAAGCCCCGACATAGATTTTTATTTTGAACATAAATATAACGGTGCGGCGGTACGTCTTGACACACGGAAACTGAAGGATAATTTGGACGATATGCCCATAAATGATTTAAGCGTGCTTAAATGGATACGCGAATATATATCCGATCAGTATTCCGATTTAAAAAAACAAGGAAAGGACGAGAATGATGAAAACGTTAGCTGAACTTAAGGAAATTAAGGACAGAATGAAAGAAAAGGTCGTTTTAAGAGAAGGTAAGAAAAACATTCGTGCCGTAGTAGGCATGGCAACCTGCGGCATAGCGGCGGGCGCACGCGATGTACTTCTCGCTTTGGCAGAGGAAGTTAACAATGCCGGACTTTCACACACGGTTACGGTTATGCAAACAGGCTGCAACGGAAATTGCGAATACGAACCGATTGTTGAAGTTTTTGAGGACGGCAAGGGTAAGACAACTTACGTTAAGGTTGATGCCGAAAAGGCACGCAAAATCGTAGAGCAGCACTTAAAGGGCGGCAAAGCGGTAGAAGAATATACCCTGGAAAATTATAAAGCATAAAACGGAGGTAAGAAAATATGATTCGTGCGCATGTTTTAATCTGCGGTGGTACGGGTTGTACTTCATCGGGCAGTAAAGCTATACAGGATGCTTTCGCACATAATATAGAAAAATACGGCCTGTCCGAAGAAGTTAAGATAGTTCAAACCGGTTGTTTCGGCCTTTGCGCTCTCGGACCGGTAGTTATAGTTTATCCGGAAGGAACGTTTTACAGTCGCGTAACACCGGAAGATGTTGAGGAAATTGTAGGCGAGCATTTGCTAAAAGGACGTGTTGTTGAACGTCTTGCATACACCGATACAGGTCGGGATGACGAAGAAGTAAAAGCTGCCGATATTTCACTCGGCGATACGGCTTTTTATAAAAAGCAGAACCGCGTTGTACTTCGCAACTGCGGCGTTATAGATCCCGAAGACATTGAAGAATATATTGCAAGGGACGGTTACGAGGCCCTCGGTAAAGTTCTTACCGAAATGACTCCGGACGACGTTATTAAGTGCGTTACCGATTCCGGACTTCGCGGCAGAGGCGGCGGCGGTTTCCCCACGGGAAGAAAATGGGCGCTTACAGCACCTAACAAAGCTCCGCAAAAGTATGTTGTATGTAATGCCGACGAAGGCGATCCGGGCGCGTTTATGGACCGTTCCGTACTTGAGGGCGATCCCCACTGCGTAATTGAGGCAATGGCTATTGCAGGTTACGCAATCGGCGCTACGCAGGGCTATGTTTATGTACGTGCAGAGTATCCTATTGCCGTTAAGCGTTTGCAGAAAGCCATTGAACAGGCTCGCGAGTACGGTTTGCTCGGCAAAAACATATTCGGCTCGGGATTTGACTTTGATTTACATATAAGACTGGGTGCGGGCGCATTTGTATGCGGCGAGGAAACCGCACTTATGACCTCTATAGAAGGTAACCGCGGTGAGCCGCGCCCCCGTCCGCCTTATCCGGCAGTAAAGGGACTTTACGCTTCCCCGACGGTTGAAAACAACGTTGAAACATTTGCAAATATTCCGCAGATAATTCTGCGCGGCGCGGATTGGTTTGCATCTATGGGTACGGAAAAATCAAAGGGTACAAAGGTATTCGCCCTCGGCGGTAAAATCAAGCATACAGGACTTGTTGAAATCCCGATGGGCACAACATTGCGCGAAATAATCGAGGATATCGGCGGCGGCATACCCAACGGCAAAAAGTTTAAAGCGGCACAGACCGGCGGACCTTCGGGCGGATGTATTCCGGCGCGCCTTATAGATACCGAGATAGATTATGACAACCTTACGGCTATCGGATGTATGATGGGCTCGGGCGGACTTATTGTTATGGACGAAGATACCTGCATGGTTGATATTGCAAAATTCTTCCTTGAGTTTACGGTTGATGAATCCTGCGGTAAGTGTACACCCTGCCGTGTAGGTACAAAGCGTTTGCTTGAAATGCTTGATAAAATTACACGCGGCAACGGTACGCTTGAAGATATTGATAAAATGGAAGAACTCTGCCATTATATCAAGGCGAACTCCCTTTGCGGACTCGGTCAGACGGCACCGAACCCCGTACTTGCAACTCTTAACTTCTTCAGGGACGAGTATGTATCGCACGTTACGGATAAAAAATGTCCCGCAGGTGTTTGTAAGCATCTTCTTACGTTTGTTATTGATAAGGATAAATGTATCGGCTGCGGTATGTGCGCAAGGAACTGCCCTGCGGACGCTATTACCAAAACCGGCTATATTGCAGAGGGCCATAAGCTGCCGTCGTTTGAAATTAATGCGGATAAATGTATTAAGTGCGGCGCTTGTATTGCAAACTGTAAGTTTAAAGCTATAAGCAAGCAGTAAGAAAGGAGCCTTGAAAATGGAAATGGTTAATGTAAAAATAAACGGCATTGCAGTAAGCGTGCCCAAGGGCTCCACTATTTTAGAGGCAGCCCGTACAGCCGGTGTTGAAATACCCACGCTGTGCTTTATGAAAGAGAAAAACGAAATAGGCGCTTGCCGTATATGCGTTGTTGAAGCTACCGGTGCACGCGGACTTGTTACCGCTTGTGTTTATCCGGTTGCCGAGGGTATGGAAGTACAAACCAACACCGCTAAAGTACAGAAAGCAAGAAAAACAACACTTGAACTTATGCTTTCAACCCATGAAAAGAAGTGCTTGTCGTGTTCGCGCTCAACAAATTGCGAATTGCAAAAACTTTGTCTTGAGTACGGCGTTGAGGACAGCACATTCGACGGTTATAAACCGCATTACGAGTTGGATACTTCCACACCGCACCTTGTAAGAGATAACAACAAATGTATTCTTTGCCGCCGTTGCGTTGCGGCCTGTGCAGAGCAATACGTAAGCGTTATAGGCGCAAACGACCGCGGAATTGATACATCCATAGGCTGTGCATTTAAACTTGAGCTTAAGGATGTTCCGTGTATTTCCTGCGGACAGTGTACTGTTGTTTGCCCGACCGGCGCACTTACCGAAAAGGATGATACCGACAAGGTTTGGGAGGCCATTGCCGATCCTACAAAGCACGTAGTTGTACAGACGGCTCCGTCCATTCGCGCTACTTTGGGCGAGTGCTTCGGACTTCCCGTAGGCACAAATGTCGAGGGTAAAATGGTGGCATCGCTCCACAGACTCGGATTTGACAAGGTGTTTGACACCGATTTTGCCGCAGACCTTACAATAGTTGAGGAAGCGAGCGAACTTGTAAACCGCATTAAAGAGGGCGGCACATTGCCGATGATTACTTCATGCTCTCCGGGTTGGATTAAATTCTGCGAATATTATTATCCGGATATGCTCGATCATCTTTCAACCTGCAAATCACCGCAGCAAATGGGCGGTGCCGTAATTAAAACTTATTACGCACAGAAAATGGGTATAGATCCGCAGGATATAGTTTGCGTATCCGTAATGCCCTGTACTGCCAAAAAGTTTGAAATAGGCAGGGAAGACCAATCCGCTGCAGGCGTTCCGGATGTGGATATAGCAATTACCACCCGTGAACTTGCCCGTATGATTGACAGAGCCGGTATTAAGTTTAATTATCTGCCGGATGAAGAATTCGATAATCCGCTTGGCGAGGACACAGGCGCTGCCGTAATATTCGGTGCGACGGGCGGCGTTATGGAAGCTGCGGTAAGAACGGCTAACGCTTGGCTTAACGGCGCTGAACAGCCGCTTGAACTTGAGGCTGTAAGGGGCACCGCAGGACTTAAAACCGCAAGCGTAAACGTAGGCGGAACAGAACTGCGCGTTGCGGTAGCGTCCGGTGCGGCAGCAGCAAAAACCGTTATGGATAAGCTTAAGGCAGGAAATCCGGACGGATGGGGCTTTATTGAGATTATGGGTTGTCCCGGCGGCTGCGTAAACGGCGGCGGACAGCCGATACAGCCGCAATATGTACGCGACACGCTTGATTTGAAAGCATTGCGCGCAAAGGCCCTTTACGATCAGGATGCTTCAATGCCGCTTCGTATGTCACACGAATCCCCTGTTGTTAAAACACTTTACAGCGAGTGGTATGACGGCTTCGGCGGACACAAGGCACATCACGATCTCCATACTTCCTACGTTGCACGTAAAAAGTTTAATTATTAATTGATTTTAATATCCCGCGGGTATAACTTACTCGCGGGATATTTTTATTGCAAATATTTAATAATTGGTGTAAAATATACATATTAATATATTTTTTGCAACAGCATATAAAGGGTGTGTGAATTGTGAGGGCAGACGGTAAAAAAGTAAAAAATGCCGATCCTATGTATACGGTAGCGGCTTATATAATGAATAAGCGCTATGATTCTATGAATATGATAGAACTTAACATACCGCTTGAGCCGATACAGAAGTACATAAATCAAAAGCGTAAAGAGGGCAAGGCAATAAGTCATATGGCGGTATTGCTTGCGGCGTATGTAAGAACAATGGCGGAATTTCCCATGCTTAACCGTTTTGTTGCAAACAAACGCATTTATGCCAGAAACGAAATTGCCGTGGGAATGGTTGTTTTGCAGTCGGGCAAAATGGATAACGGTACTATGTCCAAAATGTATTTTGATTACGAAAATACGATTGACGAAGTAAATAACATTATAAACGATTACGTAACTGAAAACAGGGAAAACGGACAGAATAACGGCACCGAAAAAATGATACGCTTTTTGTTGGGAGTGCCGGGCATTGTAAATATAGGCGTGGGACTGTTTAAACTGCTTGACAAATTCGGACTTTTACCTAAAAAGATTATTGATATGAGTCCGTTCCACACAAGCCTTGTTATATCAAACCTTGCTTCAATCCGTACAAACCACATATATCACCACTGTTACGAGTTCGGAACGACCAGCATTTTTATAACAATGGGTAATTCGCGAGAAGTTGCTAAAAAACAGGGCGACGAAATTGTGTTTGAAAAATGTATGCCGCTTGGCATTGTAATGGACGAGAGGATATGCTCGGGCAGTTATTTTGCCTTGGCTTTCCGCAAAATGCGCAAGTATTTAAGCAACCCTGCGCTGCTTGAGGAAAGACCGGAAGTAATGAATATCGAAGTTCCGCAAAAAAGGAAAAGCAAATATGCTTTAAATCAAAAATAAAAATTATTACAGCACTTGATTTTACATAAGTTTTGTTATAAAATAATATTGCAAAATTAAAGAAAAGAGGATGTTTTATGTTAGTTTCCGCAAAAGAAATGCTTACAAAAGCAAAAGCAGGAAAATATGCCGTAGGCCAGTTCAACATTAATAACCTTGAATGGACAAAGGCTATATTGCTTACCGCACAGGAGTTGAACTCACCTGTAATTCTCGGTGTTTCCGAAGGCGCAGGCAAGTATATGTGCGGTTATAAAACCGTAGTAGGTATGGTTAACGGTATGCTTGAAGAACTCGGAATTACCGTTCCGGTAGCTCTGCACCTTGACCACGGCTCATACGAAGGCGCAAAAAAATGTATTGAGGCAGGTTTTTCGTCCGTAATGTTCGACGGTTCACACTATCCGATTGAAGAAAACATTGCAAAGACCAAAGAGCTTGTTGAAACATGCAATAAGTTGGGACTTTCCATTGAAGCGGAAGTCGGCGCTATCGGCGGCGAAGAAGACGGCGTTATCGGCGGCGGCGAAGTTGCAGATCCTAAAGAGTGCAAAATGATTGCCGACCTCGGCGTTACAATGCTTGCTGCAGGTATAGGCAACATTCACGGTAAATATCCGGCTAACTGGCAGGGACTCCGTTTTGATACATTGGACGCTATTCAGCAGCTTACCGGCGAGATGCCGCTTGTTCTTCACGGCGGTACAGGTATTCCGGCAGATATGATTAAAAAGGCTATTTCGCTCGGCGTTTCAAAAATCAACGTTAATACAGAGTGCCAGCTTGCATTTGCCGACGCTACGAGAAAGTATATTGAAGCAGGCAAAGACCTTGAGGGCAAAGGTTTCGATCCGAGAAAACTCCTTGCTCCCGGATTTGAGGCTATTAAGGCTACCGTTAAAGAAAAGATGGAACTTTTCGGCTCGGTTAACAAGGCGTAAACAAAAACAATTACAGGGATGTGCATTTGCACATCCCTGTTTTTTTATGTAACACTTATTTAATCCTTTTAAATTTACCTGTTCGGCATTGTATACTTATAAATTCGCTTTCCCGAACATTCAAAAGTGCGTCCATTTCCCGCGCGGCATTTAAATATATGCCGGAGGTATGATGTACCAGTATGTAATCGGCATTTTTAATTTTACCTGCGGCCTTTGCACAAAATGTGCGTATAGGCGCGCAAAGCGCAAAAACCCATATCGGCGTGCAAATCGTCACACGGTCATAAGCCGATAAATCGACGTTTATAGGCTCTATCGGCATTTGCAGGCGCTCCATGCCGAATCTTCCGCACCACCAAAAGCCGAGTGTGCCGTCCGTTTTTTCGGTGGATTTAACCTCGTACAGCGCCGCACCGGTTTTGTTTGCAAGTTTGTAAGCGACTTTTTTAACATATCCCATACGGGAAAAATAAACCACCAAATGTTTCTTATTCGTGCCGATATTTTTGTATCCGTCCTCATTTACGGTAAAGGATTCCTGCTGCATAAAGATCCATGCGGCGTAGCCGGTTGCCGCTTGTAACAGTCCGAATATAAAAAACGCTGTGGACATAAAGTTGGGCGGAAACATATAAAATTGAATACATATCCACAGCATAAGCGTTATGCCGAATATGCCGCCGAGCATCACGCCGGATTTACGTTTTTTTATAAGCAAATATGCCGCGGTAATATTTGTAATTCCGTTTACAATAAGCAATGCTATTCCCGAAAAGGTTAAATCGGCAAACAGTACATCGGCAAACGGCAAAACCTTAAAATACGGGAGCATTCCGTCCATTCCCATGGCTTTGCCGCCGGGATCTGCCAACATCCCGACAGCGCCTGCAACCGCGCCTATACCTATAAACAGCGTCCAAAATATAAGTATGCGACGCGCAACAGTATATCGTGATTTCTTAATTGTTTTCATCATTTCACCCGATTTGTTTAAAGATTTATAATATTTGCATTTTGTGCTTTTGCGGCCTGTGCCTGAACACCGTGGCAGGTGAAAAACAAAACCTGATGCAGTTTCGCGTACTGCGACAAAAAACTGAAACTTTCAGCAAAACGCTTGTCATCATACTGGGCAAAGGAATCATCAATAATTATGGGGAGTCCGCCGGCATTCTCGCTTAAAAGTTCGCACAGAGCAAGACGCAATGCAAAATTTGCCTGTTGTGCGGCACCTGTCGACAGATAATCGGCAGAGTGTGACATCGCACTGCCGTCGGGACTTACTGTAATATCAAAATTTTTGGATACGCCGATGCCTGTATATCTGTCTGCCGTGATTTGTGAGAGGATTTGCAAAGCGCGTTTTTCAAGCGCGGGGCTGAAACTGCTGCGAACACCTGCAAATGCGGTTTCAAGTCCGTTTGCGGCTATTTGCAAAAGTTCAAAATAATGCTTTTGTTCGGAAATTTTGTTTTCCGTGTCTTTAATTTTTGTTTCGTATTCCACAGGGGATACAATATCCGTAAAGCCGTTTTTAACACGCTCTGTCAATGCGGCAATGTTCTTGTCTGTTTCGCTTTTTTCTTCTTCCAGTTTTTTAACCGTCTGCTGTATGTTCTCAAGCGGCATGGTTATGTCCGCGGCAGGCTGCGGTTTTATGCTTTCCAATTTTTTCACCGCTTCATCAACCGAGGCAATATGCATGGATTGCGCAAAAAAGTTCGCTTTTATCTGTTTCTTTTCAAGTTCGTTTATTGAATTCTGTGCTTTTTCAATAAGTTTTGCGGCATCTTCGGCAGTGCCTACTGGTTTAAGCCGGCCTGCTTTTTCAAGCAACTGTGTTCGCAATTCTTCGCATTGCGTCCTGATTTTAAGCAAGTCGTTTCTCGCCGCCGTTTCCTCCTGCTGTTTTGCGGCGATTATCTTTTCGTTTACGCTTTTGCTGTTTTCGGCATCGTTTATTATTCTTTGCAGACTTTCCATTTGCCGCTTTGCGTTTTCAAGTCCGTCGGAGGCGATTTTTATTTGATTTTCAAGCGATTCCGCAGACACGGCAGTGTCGGCATTCGGTTTTTTGGCAATTATAAATCCCAAAATAACAGTGACAGCACCCAAAGCCGCTGCTGTGTAAAATAACGGATTAATTACGGCACCTGCCGCCGCGCCTGCTGCCGCAATGCATAACCCTATAATAATAAGCAGTAAGTTCGGTTTAAAACCTGTCGGTTTCGGCTGTGCGTTTTGTTGCGCCAGTGCAAATTGAGCCTGACGCATTTTACCGTCGTAATCGTCATACGCGCTTTTTGCCTGCTCCAATTTTTTATAAGTTTCGGTAATATCGGCATTTTCTGTGTCTGCAAGCCGTGCTTTTTCCGCTTCAATATGTTCGATATGCTCTTGCATACGCTGTGCGGCGGTATCGGCGGAATTATATTTTTCAAAAAGTTCCTTTGCGTCACGGCAAAATTCTTTATCGGCAATGCTGCCGTCGGACAGCCTTAATTCCTCCTCGATTTGTTCGTATTCTTTTGCCGCGTTTATAAAGCCGGTAAGTTTTTCACGCTTTTCGTTTGCCTGGGCAAGTTTACCCTGATCAAAATAATACTTTAATTTTTCCTGTATTTTGCCGCGCTGTATTAAAAGTTCGTCAAGCGTGCTTTGTGCGTTCTCGCGCAGTTTGCATTTTTCCGCATTGTTTACGGCGTCGGCTTTTATGTCCTGCAGTTGCTGTTCAAGCTTTACAATATTTCCTCCGCGTCCGGTTTTTGTAAGCAGTGCGTCAGCGGCGGAAGTTATGCGTTTAAGCACTTCTTCGTACGAAATATCGTCCTCGAACTGTACCGAAATGCCGGACAGTTTTTTGTTGATCTCGCCGTCTGCCTCACGGTCGGCATACATGGAAACGGAATTATCTATAAATACGCTTTTGCAAAAAGCACCCTCACTCATATCAAAAAACTTTTCGCCGGCGGCACAACCCGTCATGTTCACACTGCCGCCTATATCAAGGTCTATAAGATTTATTTTATCGTTTGAAAGGCTGCCTCGGAACTCCCGCTCAAGTCTGTAATGCTTTCCGCGGTGTTCAAAATCTATACTGCCCGACATTTTTTCACCGTCAAGCGGGGCATATTTTTTTCTCATGTTTTTATTTATGTTGCTGCCCGAACCCGAACCGTAAAACATCATGCGTATAAATGCCATAACTGTTGTTTTTCCGGCTTCGTTCTCGCCGTAAACAGCATTAAGACCGTCTGAAAATTCTATTTGCTTATTTTTGAATTTCCCGAAGGATACCATATTAATTTTATTAATCTTCATCGTATTTTACCTCCGAGGAAAACGCCCTAAGGCCTATATGCATAGCGTCGGTGATTTTTTGCTCATCAAGCGGATGCTCGCTTATTTGCTTTAACATTACCCTTACAAATTCGCCTTTAAGGCTTTTTTCTTTTTTTAGCAATTCTATATTTATTTTCGGCGAAGTCTTGTTTGATACTTTGGCAAAAAATACATTTTCCGCAATTCTTGCCTCAACTTCGTTTCGGTCAATGCACACGCCGTCGTCCGTGTTCCCGCAAAGGATAATTTTATACAGATTTTTCTCAAATTCCCGCGTATATTCGCCCTTTACGGTGTCGATTGCAATCATGGCTGCCTGTGCGCTGTTTTGCGCCGCGGAAACATCTGCCGGCAGAACCGCGCATATACGCAAAGCGGTGGGAATAAACTCATAATTGAAACTGTTTTTTGAGAGTGCGGCAAAAATAACGCCCTTTTCTCCGATTTCGTCAAACCCGTGCGGTTCGGGACATCCCGGATAAGCAAAATATGTGCTGCCTGCACGTTCGGGTTTTATGTAAGAGTGTATATGGCCGAGCGCCAAATAATCCATATTGCAGTTTTGTAAAAACGCACGGCTTATGGGATTGTAATTTGCACTGCCGCCTATGTCGCCGTGCAGTACGCCTATGTTAATAAGGCTGTCGTCAACCGTCGGCGCAAACGTGTTTTCGTGCATATAAACGTCTTTAAAAGATTTCCCGTAAAAGCACACGCCTTTATCCTTAAAAGGTATACATTCGGTCTGTGTCCCGAAAACGTGCAGATTTTCGGGCAGGTCACGGTCTAAAAACGGCGAATCAAGCGTCAGCGGATCATGATTTCCGCACACCGCTATCACATTTGTTTCGGGTATGCTTTTAACGCCGTCGAAAAAAGCGGCAAAATCGTTGTCGGATACACGGTTATTTTCAAAAATATCGCCGGAAATTATAAGAAAATCCGCCTGTTTTTCTTTACAAAGCGCAAAAATTTTTGCCGCGGTAAGCCTTAATTCGCTGCGGCGCATTTGTTTTTTGCCGTTGGGCAAAAAGGAAAACGGTGCCCCCAAATGCCAATCCGCAGTATGTATAAATTTTATTTCATTCAAGATAAACACCCCGACATTTAAGTTAATTCAATTTTACCATTTAATCGGCATTATAGCAAGAAAATATTGCCTTTGTACTGCTTTTGGGGTATAATGTTTTTGTGCCGTCGGCGGTGGAACGCCGCCGAAGTGCTGACGCACCGAGAAAATCAAAAATTTTCGCACAAAAACATTGAATCAAAACAGCGTCCGTGTTGCGACACGGACGAGGCTGCGCCATAAAAGGCTTGCGCCTTTGCAATTTTGGTATAATATATTTGATATTTAATATAATCGGGAGGTTTTACCGTGGATGTGCGTGTCGGGGATATATTAGTAATGAAAAAACCGCATCCGTGCGGAGAAAACCGCTTTCGCGTTTTGCGTATCGGTATGGATTTTAAAATTGAATGTTGCGGTTGTGCAAGGCAGGTAATGCTGCCGCGTGCAAAATGCGAAAAAAATATAAAGAACATTATCAGGGAAACGGAAGGAAATTAGTATATGTTTGATAAACTTAAATCGGTTGAACAGCGCTTTGAAGAAATAGGCGAAATGCTGACAAAGCCTGAAATAGTATCGGATAACGAAACTTTCAGGAAACTTATGAAAGAGCATAAAAGCCTTATGCCGATAGTTGAAAAATATCGCGAATATGCGGCGGCAAAACACGATGAAGAAGAAGCAAGGCAGATTTTGGATGAAAGCGGAATCGACAGGGAATTAAAGGAACTTGCAGAGGAAGAACTTAACGAATCCAAAAAACGACAGGAAGAAATATCGGAAGAGCTTAAGGTTTTGCTTCTGCCGCAGGACCCCAATGACGATAAAAACGTTATTGTGGAAATACGCGGCGGCGCCGGCGGCGAAGAGGCGGCGCTGTTTGCAGGCAGTCTTATGCGTATGTATTCTATGTATGCCGAAAGCAAGCGCTGGAAAATTGAAATTTTAAATGCAAACGAGACGGAACTCGGCGGTTACAAGGAAGTCAGCTTTATGATTGAGGGCGAGGGCGCATATTCCCGCCTTAAATACGAAAGCGGCGTACACCGTGTTCAGCGTGTGCCCGAAACCGAAACACAGGGCAGAATTCATACTTCTACCGTAACCGTTGCGGTTTTGCCCGAGGCGGAAGAAGTTGAAGTGGAAATTAATCCTGCCGATTTACAAATAGACACATACCGTTCCGGTGGGGCCGGCGGACAGCATGTTAATAAAACCGAATCGGCAATACGCATAACGCATTTACCGACAGGCCTTGTTGTAGAATGTCAGGACGAGCGCAGCCAGTATAAGAATAAAGATAAAGCAATGAAGGTTCTGCGCTCCCGCCTTTATGAGATGATGCAGCAACAGCAAAACGACGCCATAGCGTCCGACAGACGCGCGCAGGTTGGTACGGGCGACAGAAGCGAACGTATACGCACTTATAACTATCCGCAGGGACGTGTTACAGACCACAGAATAGGTTTGACACTTTATAAAATCGAGCAGATACTTAACGGAGATCTTGATGAAATAATAGACGCACTCATCACTTACTACCGTGCGGAAATGCTGAAGGCCGATGAACAATAATGATAACCGAAAAACTGTATGTAAAAAACAACTATGACGCGGCGGTGGCAAGAGCTGCCGAAATACTTAAAAACGGCGGCACCGTGGCAATACCGACCGAAACGGTTTACGGGCTTGCGGCGAGTGCATATTGCGACAGTGCTATAAATAACGTGTTTAAAGCAAAGGGCAGACCGCAGGATAATCCGCTGATAGTGCATATTGCAAAAATTGAAGATTTAAAAGATGTTGCCGTGGATGTTCCGGAAATTGCCTTTACGCTTGCAAAAAGATTTTGCCCCGGTCCGCTTACCATGGTACTTAAAAAGGGAAGCAGGATATGCGGCAATGTCAGCTGCGGACTTGACAGCGTGGCTGTAAGGATGCCCGACAATAAAATTGCGCGGGATATAATTGAAAAAAGCGGACTGCCGCTGGCGGCGCCGTCGGCAAATGTATCAGGATATCCCAGTCCTACTTCCGCACAACACGTTTTAAATGACCTTGACGGCAAAATAGACGCCGTTGTTATGGGGGACGACTGCAAGATCGGTGTGGAGTCGACAGTGGTGTCGCTGCTCGGCACACCGAGGCTTCTGCGCCCGGGTGCAGTAACCGCGGAACAGTTAAGGGAGTTTTTGCCCGACCTTATTATAGATAAAGCAATACTGTCACAGCCCGAAAGGGACGCGAAGGTTGAGTCGCCGGGAATGAAATATAAGCATTATTCCCCAAAAACGCCGGTGTTTTTGGTTGAAGGAACGGCAGAGGAATTTGCACATTATGTAAACCAAAAAGAAAATGCGGTCGCAATATGTTTCGATCAGGATACGAACATTAAAATACCGAGTATTGTTTACGGAAGCAAATCCGATGAAACTACACTGGCACACAATATTTTTAGGATTTTAAGGGATATTGACGGTAAAGATTATGCGGCGGCATATGTCCACGCGCCGAGTAAAAGCGGCGTCGGACTTGCGGTTTACAACCGACTTATACGTGCCGCGGCATTCAGGGTGGTACATTTATGAAAACCGTTTTAGGTCTTACCGGACAAACAGGCGCCGGTAAAAGCACTGCATGCATTACTGCCGAAAAACAAGGATATTTTATAATAGATTGCGATAAAATCGCGCGCGAAGTCACGCAAAAAGGCGGCAAAGCGATATATGCGCTGGCGTCGGTATTCGGCAATAAAATTATATTGCCCGACGGCACGATTGACCGTCGGTGCCTTGCGGATATTGCTTTTTCTTCGCCGTGTCTTACGCAAAAATTAAATGATGTTATATTACCGTTTATTACGGATAAAATAAAGGAAAAAGCCGAAAACAGCAACAGTGACAGGATTTTGCTTGACGCCCCCACTTTGTTTGAAAGCGGCGCGGACGCGTTTTGTACCGTAACGGTTGCGGTTTTGGCAGATGAAGAAATACGCAGGCAAAGAATAATGCGGCGCGACGGGTTGGATGAAACACAGGCGCAAAAAAGGATAAATGCAGGCAAAAGCGACGACTTTTTTAAGGAAAAATGCGATTATATACTGTACAACAACGGCAATGCTGATGAATTTGAAAAAGAATTCAACGCACTGCTTGCAAAAATAAATTAACGGAGGAAACAGCTATGTCAGAAAAAACAGCGGTAGAGCAACTTAAAGACAAACTTTTTTTAAACAGGAAAAACGGCTATTTTATAACCGATGAAACAACCGCACAGGCGGCTGTAGATTTTTGTGAGGATTACAAACAGTTTTTAAACGAAGCCAAAACCGAACGTCTTGCGGTAAAGGCAGCAATAAAACGTGCGGAAAAAGCAGGGTTTGTACCCTTTGAGGCTGGAAAGATATACAAGACCGGCGACAGGTATTATGTAAACAACCGCGGCAAATCTTTGGCGCTTGTAAATGTGGGTAAGGTATCGGCACAGCACGGCGTGCATATTACGGCGGCACATATCGACTCTCCCCGTCTTGATTTAAAACCCAATCCGCTTTACGAGGAAATAGAACTCGCGCTTTTTAAAACACACTATTACGGCGGAATAAAGAAATATCAGTGGCCGACCGTACCGCTTGCATTGCACGGCGTTTTTGTAAAAAACAACGGCGAAAAAGTGGAAGTCAATATAGGCGAGGACGACGGAGATCCGAAGTTTGTAGTAAACGATTTGCTGCCCCACCTTGCTACAGAGCAGGCAAAACGTACCTTGCCCGAGGTTATAAAGGGCGAAGAACTGAATGTGCTTATAGGCAGCCGTCCGTTTAAAAGCGACGAGGGCAGCGAACTTGTAAAGTTGAATATACTTAAAATACTGAACGAAAAGTACGGAATTACCGAAGCCGACTTTTTATCTGCCGAACTTGAATGTGTACCGGCAGCCAAGGCATGCGATATAGGTTTTGACCGTTCGCTTGTAGGCTCTTACGGTCAGGACGACCGCGTATGTGCTTATCCCGCACTTATGGCGGCTGTTAATGCCGACGTTCCTGAGAAAACACTGGTTACGGTACTTGCTGACAAGGAGGAAATAGGCTCCGACGGAAATACGGGACTTAATTCCGCATTTTTAAAATATGTTGTATACGATATTGCTAAAATGCAGGGCGTCGACGGTACGGTAACACTGCGTAATTCGCAGTGCCTGTCGGCAGATGTAAACGCAGGTATGGATCCGACTTTCCAGGACGTTATGGAGCGCAAGAACGCGTCGCTTTTAAATTACGGCGTAGTAATTACAAAATACACGGGTTCACGCGGTAAAAGTTCAACCTCAGACGCATCTGCCGAATATGTAGGAGAAATACGCGCAATGCTTGATAAAGCCGGCGTTGTATGGCAGACGGGTGAACTCGGCAAAGTGGATATAGGCGGCGGCGGAACGGTTGCAATGTATATTGCAAACCTCGGTGTTGATGTTGTGGATCTGGGCGTTCCGGTACTTTCCATGCACGCTCCGTTTGAAACTACCGCAAAATTTGATATTTTAATGGCTTACCGTGCCATGCTTGAATTTGCAAAATAAAGTTATGGGAAGCCGTATTACGTACGGCTTCTTTTACTTAGTGTGACGCAACCATAATTAACATATCCTGTTAACTGTAAATGGTTGACGCAAAGGTAAACGGTTGTATAATTAATGCAGGAAGGGATAAAAATGGAATTTAAAATAAAGCAAGGTATATACCGCCATTTTAAAGGTAATAAATACAGGGTTTTGGGTATTGCAAAACACAGCGAAACGCTTGAAGATACTGTGGTTTATAAATCGCTTGAAAACGGGGAAATGTGGGTACGGCCTGCAAAAATGTGGAATGATGAAGTGTCGGCAGACGGCAAAAAAGTTAAACGTTTTACATATTTGTGCGGCGGTGAAAATCCCGTTATACGCAAGGCGACAAAGGACGATATAAAGCAAATAGCCGAAATATATGACAGAATTTTGACCGAAGAAGAAAACGGCAATGCCACTACCGGCTGGATAAGGGGCGTTTATCCCACCGAGGCTACCGCGTTGCAGGCGCTTGAAAATGACGATTTGTTTGTGCTTGAAGACGAAGGACGCGTTGTTGCCGCTGCAAGAATAAATCAAATACAAGTGCCCGAGTATGCAAATGCGGATTGGCAGCATAAAAATGTACCGGATAATCAAATTATGGTGTTGCATACATTGGTTGTGGATACGCAGTGTGCAGGCAAGGGCTACGGAACATATTTTGTTGCGTTTTATGAGGATTATGCGAAGCAAAACGGCTGCGATTATTTAAGAATGGATACAAACAAAAGAAATACCGCCGCACGCAGCCTTTATAAAAAACTCGGTTACAGCGAGGCGGATATAGTACCCTGCGATTTTAACGGGATAGACGGGATAGAACTCGTCTGTCTTGAAAAATACTTGGGTTAATTTTGTATTTTGGAGGAGATAAAGTGGAAAGCGTTGTAAAAATTGACGGTCTATGCAAATCTTTCGGCGATGTAAGGGCGGTGCAGGATCTTTCTTTTGAGGTCCGCCGCGGCGAACTGTTTGCGTTTTTGGGTGTAAACGGTGCCGGTAAATCAACAACAATTTCCGTTATTTGCGGTCTGCTTAAAAAAGACAGCGGCAGTGTTACCGTATGCGGAGAAAATGCCGACTCGGATATGAAAAAAATTGCGGGAAAAATCGGCGTGGTATTTCAAAATTCGGTGCTTGATAAATCGCTTACCGTTAAAGATAATTTGCAAAGCCGTGCGGCACTTTACGGAATAGCGGGAAAACAATTTACCGAGCGCTTAAAAGAACTTGCCGATATGCTTGATTTCGGTAATATTTTAAACCGCACGGTAGGTAAACTGTCGGGCGGTCAGCGCAGACGTATAGATATTGCGAGAGCGTTGCTGCACAGTCCCGAACTTCTTATTCTTGATGAGCCGACAACAGGACTTGATCCGCAAACCAGACGTATGCTTTGGAATGTAGTAAAACAACTGCGCCAAGATAAAAATATGACGGTATTGCTTACTACGCATTATATGGAAGAGGCTGCCGACGCCGATTATATTATAATAATAGATTCAGGTAAAATTTCCGCAAAGGGTACGCCGCTTGAGATGAAAAACAAGTACACAGGCGACTTTATAACACTTTATAATACTGATGAGCAGCAGGTGCAAGAACTCGGACTTCCGTACGAAAATTTGCGCGACGGGGTGCGTATATCGGTTAATTCGACAGAACAGGCGACACAGTTGATTTTGAAAAATCCGGAACTGTTTAAGGATTATGAAATAGTAAAGGGCAAAATGGATGATGTATTTTTAGCCGTTACGGGAAAAACACTTACAGGGGGCGAAAACAAATGACAGGCCTTATGAATTTAACAAAAAGAAATATTAAACTGTTTTTTAAGGATAAAGGAATGTTTTTTTCCTCCCTTATTACTCCCGTTATATTGCTTGTGCTTTACGGCACGTTTTTGGCAAAGGTATACCGCGACAGTTTTGTCTCCGCATTGCCTGCAGGATTTGCAATAGACGATAAAATTATAGATGCCACGGTAGGCGGTGAATTAATATCGTCATTGCTTGCGGTAAGCTGTGTAACGGTTGCATTCTGCTCGAATTTGCTTATGGTACAGGATAAGGTTTCGGGCGCACATACCGACATAAGTGTAACGCCGGTAAAACGCAGTACGGTGGCGCTTTCTTACTTTTTGGCGTCGGCGTTTTCAACACTTATAGTTACATTTTGCGCTTACGGTGTAAGTTTACTGTATTTGCTTAAAATAGGCTTTTATATGTCCGCAGGAGATGTTGCGCTGGTAGCGCTGGATGTATTTTTATTGACGTTATTCGGCGTGGCGCTTTCGTCCTGTATAAACTTTCCGCTTACAACGCAGGGGCAATGCTCCGCGGTGGGCACCATTGTAAGCTCGTGTTACGGATTTATATGCGGCGCGTATATGCCCATTTCCGGTTTTTCGCAGGGGCTGCAGCGGGTTTTAATGTTCTTGCCGGGTACATACGGCACAAGTTTGCTGCGTAACCATGCAATGAACGGTGCATACAGGCAAATGGTAAAAAACGGTTTTCCGGAGGAAGTAATGAAACTGATTAAAGATTCGGTTGACTGCAATTTGTACTTTTTTGACAAAAGCGTAGGGCTTAATACCATGTATGCCGTGCTTGTGGGCGCTGTGATATTGTTTGTGGGAATTTATGTTTTAATTAATGTATTAAAAAAACGTGCATAAAACGGTAAAAATCCGGACGTCAGTCCGGATTTTTTGTTTGCTGATTTTTATTCGGCAGCGGCAGATCTTTACCGCGTTTTCGGTAAGCGGCGGCAGATATACCGGTGTATTTTTTAAACACACGGCTGAAGTAGTGACTGTCAACATATCCGCACAGCTCGCCTATACGGTTTATGGGAATATCGCTTTCAAGCAGCATACGGCAGGCGTTTTCCATGCGTAATTTTGTCATATATTTTACAGGCGAAGTGCCCATACGGTTTAAAAATGTGTAATTGTATTTTGTAACGCTCATATTTTCCTGTTTTGCAAGGTCCGCTACGGATATGTTTTGTGTATAATAACTGCGAATATACTTAACCGTTTTTGCTATGAGATCGCTGTTTTCGTCGTAAGAAAGCGCCGCTTCTGCGGTTATAAGCATAATTTTTTCCACTTCGGATGAAATACGGTTTTCGTAAAACATAACGCGCGTGGCGAAAAAATCAAATATATTGCAAAATGCAGCGGAGATCTGCTGCGAATTTAACGAGTTTATTACGTCAAAATCCTTGTCAAATCCGTACTCGTTTAAAAGCCGTTGTGCATCCGAACCCGTAAAATGCACCCAGTAATAACGCGTATCCTGACTTAAATTTTTATAGCGGTAGCCGGTGTTCGGGCGGATAATAGCGGCACTTCCGGCAGTTGCCGTACGTTTTTCTGGCAGTGAAAATTTTATGCCGCCTTTTATTACGTACATATAGTAATAATCGCTTCTTCCCGTAGGAACAAAAGAATGTGTGGACTTTTCGTTATATGTTTGCAATCCCGCACAGTTTGCCATAATGGGACGTTTTGTGGAAGAGCGACAACATTTTTTGTAATAATTACCCGTTACATCATCAAACGCAAAATAACATAAAGATTCCATAAAGCACCTAACCTTGTCAAAAAGTACACCGGTTTTAATTAAAATATCCCTGTACAATCGTTTAAATTGATTATATTATAATTATGCAAATATGTCAATCGGAGGGCATGAATATGAAAAAATTAATTCTTATAGGCGCAGGTATGCGCGGAATACGCTATACCGATATAGCCGCCCAAATGGGCGATGATTTTAAGGTGGTTGCCGTTGCGGAACCGATAGATGACCGCCGTAATTACATAAAGAAAAAACACGGTATACCTGACGATATGTGCTTTACTTCGTGGGAGCCGCTTTTGGCGCTCGGCCGTATTGCAGATGCCGCACTTATATGCACAATGGACCGCGCACATACGGCGCCGGCACTTGCCGCGATAGAAAACGGGTACGATATTCTGCTTGAAAAACCGATGGCGCCGACGCCCGAGGATTGTGTAAAAATTGCCGATGCGGCTGACAAAAAGGGCGTTAAATTGCTGGTTTGTTTTGTACTGCGTTATGCGCCGTTCTTTAAGGCGGTTAAGCGCGTTATAGACGAGGGAAAAATAGGTGAGGTTATGAGTATACACCATATTGAGTGTGTGGGAAATGTTCACCAAAGCCATAGTTTTGTAAGGGGTAATTGGCATAACAGCGGGGAATCTTCATTTATGCTTTTGCAAAAATCAAGTCACGATATGGATATTTTGCAGTGGCTTGCCGGAAAGCCGGTAAAACGTGTTTCCAGCTTCGGTGCGCTTACATATTTTAAAAAGGAAAATGCGCCGGCAAACGCGCCCGAACGCTGCATAGACGGTTGCCCGGCGGCGGACAACTGCCCATATAACGCTGTTAAATTGTACACGCAGCCCGATGAAATATATAAGGATTGGTTCCCGCAGTCGTCAACCAAAAAGGTCGATCCTACAAAGGAAGATATAATAGAAATGCTGCATAATTCCGATTACGGAAAATGCGTATATAAATGTAATAACGACGTGGTAGATCATCAGGTAGTAAATCTTGAATTTGAAAACAGCGCAACTGCAAGTTTTAATATGTCGGCATTTTGCCTTGGCGACAGAAGCATACGCGTAATGGGAACAAAGGGCGAGGTTTACGGCGATATGGGTGAAAATACAATAACGCTGTACACATTTGCGGATAAGAAAACGGAAATTATAAATTACAGCGATGTTGTGCTTGAGCAAAGCATTGCCGGCGGCCACGGAGGCGGCGATGAGGGCATAATGCAAGCGTTTGATAATATGCTGGTATCGGGCGACGACGCCGTATGCGACCGTGAGAATACGCTTGATAACCATTTAGTTGCTTTTGCCGCGGAGGAATCCAGACTTACCGGCAAAATAGTGGATATGAAGGAATTTAAACAAAGATTTAAAAACAAATAACGGTTATAAACGTAAAAAACACCGTCTGTGTCATGACACAGACGGTGTTTTTATTAAATCATTAATCGGATAAATAATACTTTACAAGATTTTGCAGCAAAGTATCGCGGTCGACACGCCGTATAAGACTGCGGGCGTTATTATGCGTTGTTATATATGTCGGATCTTCGGACAGTATATAACCCACTATTTGATTTATGGGATTATAGCCTTTTTCTTTAAGCGCGTCATACACTTCAAGCAATATACGCCTGATTTCCTGTTCTTGCTCATTCCCTATAGAAAAGGTCATGGTTTTGTCGTTCATAAATAACACCTCTTTAAATCATTGTAATTTAAAATTATTGTATACCAATTTTTTAAAAAATACAAGGGAAAAATTACTTTCTTAACTGTGCACCGCATTTTTCGAGATTTTTGATGATTTTTTCGGTTACTTCGTCGATCTTTTCATCACTCAGTGTTGAATCGCTGCTGCGCAGGTACACGCTGAACGCGACGCTCTTTTTACCATCGGGTATTTGTGCGCCCTCGTAAATATCGAAAAGTTCAACCTTTTCGCACAGTCTTGAGGAACCTGAAATAATCGCCTTTTCAAGTGTGCCTATGGGTGTTGATTTATCGCAGAGCAGGGCAAAATCACGCTCAACCGCGGGGAATTTTGGCAACGGCTTGTAAACGGTTTTGCGCTTATTTATATTAAGCAGTTCGTCAAGTTTTAATTCGGCAACGTAAACGCGCTGTTCAATACCGTATTCGGCGGCAGTGTCGGGATGAACCTCTCCCATAAATCCTACAAGATTATTGTTGGCGTAAACGCCTGCCTGCCTGCCGGGATGCAGGAACGGCTGCTCGCTTACCCTGTAATCGCTGTGGGCGCCGGCGCATTTAAGCACTTCTTCAACTGCGCCTTTGAGTGTAAAGAAATCTTCATCCTTGCCGTAAAAACCGAGGCACAGCGTTGCCAATTCGTCGGGTTGTTCGGTTATCGGCAAACTTTTCGGAATAAAGCGTTTGCTCGCTTCAAAAAATCTTGCGTCGGTAATTTTGCGGCTTATATTTGTCGAAATAACAGTCAGCATACTTGTAACAAGCTGTGTACGCATTGTAGAATATTCATCGCCCAACGGGTTAAGCAGTTTTATTGCGTTCCTGCGCTCGTCGTCTGCGGCAAGGTGCAAAGTGTCTATTGCACGGGAACCGATAAACGAATAAGTTGTGATTTCGTCAGCGCCCAAAGCACAAAGTACGCTTTTTATCTCGTCGGTTTTACGTCTTTCCGGCAACAATTTACCGCGCACAATGTCACCGCGCATTGTGGTGCCTTTGATGTGGTCGTATCCGTAAATACGCATAACTTCTTCCGCTAAATCCGCACGGCTTTCAACATCGTCCCTTATAGACGGCACGTTTACAGTAAGCGTTTTGCCGTCTATTTTGGTTTTAAGTCCCAAACTGTTAAGGATTTTAACTATTGTGTCGTCCGCAACCTCAACGCCTATAAGCGACATAATGCTGTCGGTTGTAACCGTAAGCACACGGTCTGTCGGCAGTCCGTTGTTTTTGTCGATTTCGCCCTCTATTATATCGCCCGCATCAAGTTCGTATATAAGCTGCAAAGCGCGGTCCATTGCGTATTTTGTGTTGATTATATCCACACCGCGCTCGTATCTGCCGCTTGCCTCTGTGCGTATGCCGAGGGATCTGCCTGTGTGGCGGATATTGTCGCGTCTGAATTTTGCGGATTCAAGGAAAAGATCGGTGGTGGCGTCGGTAATTTCGCTTTCAAGTCCGCCCATAATTCCGGCAAGACAGGAAGGCACTTCGCCGTCGGCAATAACCAGCATATCGGTCGACAAATTGTAATCCTTGCCGTCAAGCGTTGTTATTTTCTCACCCTCGCGCGCATTCCTTACTATAATATGCTGACCGTGCAGCTCATTATAATTAAATGCATGCATAGGCTGTCCGGTTTCAAGCATAACAAAGTTTGTAATATCCACTACATTGTTTATAGGGCGCATACCCGATGCAATAAGCGCTTTCTGCATCCATTCCGGGCTTTGTTTAATACGCAGATTTTTAACAACTCTGCCTATATATCTCGGACACAAATCATAATTTTCAACATCAATTTTAATGTATTTGTTTATATCTCCGCCCACGGTTTTATACGAAGGCTCGGGAGAAGTAAACTTTGTGCCGAGTACTACGCTTATTTCCTTTGCAACGCCTAAAAAGCAGTTACAGTCCGGTCTGTTTGCGGTAATTTTAAAGTCTATAATATAGTCGTTAAGACCTAAAACATCACGCATATCCTGACCGATCTGCTCGCCCTTATTCAGTATCATAATACCGTAAACGCCGGCACCGGCATAATCTTCTTCGGTAAGGCAAAGTTCTTCGCCCGAGCAGAGCATTCCGTTTGATTCAACACCGCGCAGTTTTCCTGCAACTATGTGCATACCGTTAGGCAAATAACTGTCGTCAAGTGCGGCGGGTACCATATCGCCCTGTTTAATATTTTGCGCGCCGGTAACAATCTGCACCAAGTTTTCCTTACCTACGTTCATCTGGCAGATCTGCAGATGGTCGCTGTTCTCGTGCGGAGCAATGCTTTCAATACGCGCGGCAACGACGTTTTTAATTTTATCACCGGTATTTTCCACGGATTCGACTTCAAATCCTGCCATTATCATTCTGTCGCATAATTCTTCAACCGGTACATTTATATCAACATAATGTTTTAATTGATTAAGTGAAATCTTCATTTTACCGTACCTCCTTAAAACTGCTCAAGAAAACGCTTATCGTTTTCAAACAAAAGACGTATATCGCTGATTTTATAACGGGTTGTCGTAAGTCTGTCAAGACCTATGCCGAAGGCAAATCCCGAATATACGTCCGGATCAATGCCGCAGTTTCGCAGTACGTTGGGATGTACCATACCCGCGCCCAAAATTTCTATCCAACCGCTGCCTTTGCAGACGCGGCAGCCTTTGCCCCCGCATTCCGAGCAGGTTACGTCGACTTCAACGCTCGGCTCTGTAAACGGGAAGAATGAGGGGCGGAATTTAACGGCGGTATCTTTACCGTAAATTTCTCTTGCAAATTGTTCAAGTACGCCCTTTAAATCGCACATGGTAATGCCTTTATCAACAACAAGACCTTCAATTTGATGGAACACGGGCGAATGTGTGGCGTCAACTTCGTCCGCACGGAAAACTCTGCCCGGACAGATTATGCGTATAGGCGGTTTTCTGTTTTCCATAACGCGTATTTGCGCGGCGGAAGTCTGTGTACGCAAAAGCAGGTTCTCGGCAAGATAAAACGTATCCTGCATATCGCGCGCAGGATGGTCGGCAGGTACGTTAAGCGCTTCGAAACAGTAATGTTCCGTTTCAACTTCCGGTCCGTCAACCACGTCAAATCCCATGGAGCGAAAAATGTCTATCATATCGTTAAGCACTGTGTTAAGCGGATGCAAGTGACCGATTTTGCGTGATTTTGCGGGCATTGTTATGTCAATCGTTTCCGATTTTAATTTAAGTTCGGTAGCGGCTTTTTTCAGTTCTTCGTTTTTCTGTGCAATAATGCCTTCCAACTTTGCCTTTGCTTCATTTACAAGCTGTCCCATTTTAGGACGTTCTTCTGCGCTTAAAGAACCCATTTGTTTAAGAATTGCGGTAAGTTCGCCCTTCTTACCCAAATATTTTACACGCAGTTCCTCAATTTCCTGCTGCGATGAACTTGCCTGTAAAGCCGCAACGGCGGCATTTTTAATACTTTCAAGTTTTTCCTTCATTTTAATTCCTCCAAAAAAAAATACTCCGTCCCTTAAACAGGGACGAAGTAGAAATTACAAACTCCGCGGTACCACCCGTATTTTCAGCATCAGAGCCAAACACTCATTAAATCTTTAACGGAATTACCCGTTACCGCTTACTTAAATTCTGTTCGGCGGTACTGCTCGAAAGGGAACTTCGGTAAAATTTTCTTTCTTAAGTGCAATTTCAGCCTTTGTCGCACTCTCTCTGTAAGGGAAAAAGAACCTACTTTTCTTCGTCAATGCATTTACCACATTATAATAGCACAAAGTAAAATGTTTTGCAAGTACTTATTTTAAAACAGACGGCGCAGTTTAAGCAGGGCGGCTTTTTCTATTCTGGACACATAAGAGCGCGAAATATTAAGCCGTGCCGCAATTTCGTGCTGAGTAAGTTCTTCGCATCCGCCTATGCCGTAACGGTAGCAAATAACGGTTTTTTCGCGGTCGTCCAAAGCGCCGTTAATAACCGTTTTAAGTTTTTCTATTTGCATTTTTGTGTCTATTTCTTCGGTAATATCGGTGTCGTCGGCAATAACGTCTATCAGCGACAGCGTATTGCCGTCTTTATCGGTGTCAATGGGATCGCTGATGTAAACGTCCTGCGCGGATTTTTTCTTGCCGCGGAAATGCATAAGTATTTCGTTTTCTATACAGCGTGCCGCATATGTGGCAAGCCGTATGCTTTTATCCGGCTTAAAGGTGGATATACCCTTTATAAGTCCTATTGTGCCTATGGAAATAAGGTCCTCCTGCTCGCAGGAAGAAGCGTAATATTTTTTTACGATATGTGCAACAAGCCGTAGGTTGTGTTCTATAAGTTTGTTTTTTGCGTCTGTATCTCCGTCGGCCGCCATTGCAAGTAATTTTTCCTCTTCGCTTTTTTTAAGCGGCGGCGGAAAAGAACCTGCCGAGGACACATGGAGCGCAAAATAAAATATACTTCCTGCAATTCTGCAAATTAAATTCCAAAGCAAAAAAATCATCCCCTTAATAAATGTATGAAAGTCTTCGCTTGTCTTATTTATTTGCTTGAATAAAAGATTAATATATGATAAAATAAAATTTAAATTATATTGTCTAGGCAAGCAATAATAAATCCGAACCCGCCTAAAACGGCGCATTTTCGGCGTATTTTAACTTGTAGTCTTTGTGAGGTGACGCCTTGCAAAAATAAACGCAAAGCCGTAATCTAAAAGGCGGCGAGCGAAACCGTGACAGGTTCGAGTCCTGTCACGCTAGGCAAGCGATAATAATCCGAACCCGCCTAAAATGGCGTATTTTCGGCGTATTTTAACTTGTCGTCTTTGTGAGGCGTCAGCCTCACTGCATCCTCCGCATAAAACTCCACTCGAAAATCAGCTCATTTTAGGTCGTTGATTTTTATGCTTGGCAGATTTTTGTGCAGAGCGAGGCAAAAACGCAGTTAATCCTGTCGGATTAACGAGTATTTTAACATGGCTATGTGAAAAATCTGTCGCCTAAAAACGGGTTCGGATTTATTATCGCTTGCCTAGGGGGGACAAAATGTTATTTAAAGGTAAACAGGGCAGTAAGTACGATATGCTGCTTGTAGGACTCGGCAATCCCGATAAAAAGTATGAAAATACGCGGCACAACGCCGGATTTATGGTGGCGGACAGATTTTGCAAAGCACACGGCGCAACGCTTAAAAGGCTTAAATGCAAAGCGCTTGTGTGTGAGTGCGCGGTGGGCGCAAAACGCGTTTTGGTGGCTTTCCCGCAAACGTATATGAACCTGTCGGGCGAGGCGGTGCAGGCATTGTGCGGATTTTATAAGATTCCGACGGATAAGCTGCTTATTGTTTTTGATGATATTTCGCTTGATGTCGGCAATATAAGGATAAGAAGAAGCGGCTCGCACGGCGGGCATAACGGTATGCGTAATATAAGCGAGCTTATGGGAACAAATGAAATAGCAAGGCTTAAAGTGGGCGTAGGTAAAAAACCGCATCCGGATTACGACCTTAAGGATTGGGTTTTAAGCCGTTTTACATCCGATGAGCAGACGGCGCTTGATACAGGTTTGGATAAGGCGGTAAACGCCGTTGATGAAATATTGCTTAAAAACATTGACAGCGCAATGAATAAATATAACAGTTGACGAGGCAAAGATGGAATTTTTAGATCGATTATTGCTTGAGAACTCCGAATACAGCGCTTTGCTTAACGATGTAAAAAAAGGGTATCTGCCGACAGGCACGGCAGGACTTTCTTTAATACACAAGGCGGCGGTTATTTCCGCGCTTGCGGCACACACCGGCAAAAAGATTTTTGTTATAACGCCGGATGAAGCCGCAATGAACGAACTTTATGCCGATTTATCCGCAATGGGCAAACGCACCTTTACGTTTCCGTTAAGGGATATGTGCTTTACGGATATGTTAGGCAGGTCGGCGGAGTACGAACACAAAAGACTTAACACCCTGTCCGCAATAACGGACGGGGACTTTGACGTTGTAATAGCGTCTTCGGCTGCAGCGGCACAGTACACAATGCCGAAGTCCGTACTTAAAAGCAACAGTTTTGTTTTAAAAACGGGAAATGAAACGGCAATATCTTCCCTTACCGAAAAATTAATCGACGCAGGATACTCAAAACAACTGCAGGTTGAGGGCACAGGTCAGTTCTCGGTGCGCGGGGGTATAGTGGATATTTATGCCGCAAATTTTGCAAACCCCGTAAGAATAGAATTTTTCGGTGACGAGATAGATACCTTAACGGAGTTTGATATAGTAACGCAGCGCCGTACTCAGCCTATAGACGAAATAAAAATAATTCCTGCGGCAGAGGTGGTATTCCGCAGTGAAGAACTTTGCACTGAACTTGAAAGCTATGCTGCCCGTGCGGCGCTTGCCGTACCTGCACAGCAAAGAATTGAGTCCGATATTTCGCTTTTAAAATCGGGTGTCGGAATACCGACCGACCGGTATATAACTGCCGTGTACAAAAAGAATACGCTGTTTGATTATATTGACGATAATGCGTTTATTGCAGTCAGCGACAGCACGGCGGCATATGAAAATCTTAAAGGATACATCTCCCGTATTAACGAGGATATTAAATGCTTTTTGGAGGACGGATATGTTTTCAAAAAGTACGCGCAGTTTAATATAAGTGCGTCGGAATACAGGAGCTATACCGAAAAATCGGTTTATCTTGAAAACTTTGCGGTATCCAAATACGATGTGCCGCTTAAGGATATGATAAGTTTTAATTTTAAACGCATATCCGCATGGCACGGGGATATAAATGTTTTGATTCAGGACATACAGGGCTATGATAAAAACGCCAGAATAATTATACTTTCCGGCAAGGAAAAGGCCGCACGGGTGCTGTGCGACGCTCTTAATTCCCACGGTGTCAAGGCGGCGCTTTATACCGATGCACCGCCGACTGTTTCTGTAGGGGTTTCGGTTTGCTGCGGCGGACTTTCCGCCGGTATGGAATTGCCCGAACAAAATGCCGCGGTTTTTACCCAAAGCTATGTTTACAGCGAAAAGCGAACGCATAAGCGTGTTAAAAGCGAAAACGTCTTTTCATCGCTTGATGAACTCAAAGAGGGCGATTATGTAGTACACGCAACGCACGGTATAGGTATATTTTCCGGAATACGCAAAATAACATCGGGCGGTATAACAAAGGACTATATACGCATAACTTATGCGAAAGGCGATGCGCTTTACGTTCCGGTAACGCAGCTAGACCTCATATCAAAATATATAGGAAATACCGAAAATTCCACCGTAAAAGTAAACAAACTCGGCAGTTCCGACTGGCAAAAAACACGCACCAGAGTTAAAAAAGCCGTAAAGGATATGGCAAAACAACTTACACAGCTTTACGCTAAGCGAATGTCGGTTAAAGGTTACGCTTTTGAGCCGGACACGCAGCTGCAAAAGGAATTTGAGGCAACATTTCCGTATGTTGAAACCGAAGATCAGCTGCGGTGTATAAAGGAAATAAAATCAGATATGCAGCGGGACGTCCCGATGGACCGTTTGCTGTGCGGCGATGTGGGATTCGGCAAAACGGAGGTTGCATTGCGCGCCGCGTTTAAGTGTATAAGCGAAGGCAAGCAGTGCGCGCTGCTTGTACCCACAACCATACTTGCATGGCAGCACTATAATACAGCACTGCGCCGTTTCGGCGATATGCCGCTTAATGTAAAAATGCTTTCCCGTTTTGTAACGCCGGGTGCGCAGCGCAAAATAATTGCGGATACGGCGGCAGGCAAGGTTGACATGGTAATAGGCACGCACCGTATAATATCAAAAGATGTAAAGTTTAAAAGTCTGGGACTTGTTATAATTGATGAGGAACAGCGTTTCGGGGTTGCACAAAAAGAAAGACTTAAAGAAGAATATCCGAATGTGGATGTTTTGACATTGTCTGCAACGCCCATACCGCGTACGCTTAATATGGC
Organism: uncultured Eubacteriales bacterium; assembly: GCA_934464615.1. GTDB lineage: Bacteria > Bacillota > Clostridia > Oscillospirales > Acutalibacteraceae > SIG565. The sequence continues at coordinate 38,439 of CAKSKA010000010.1, forward strand.
CATGTCCGGACTTCGCGATATGTCGACAATAGAGCAGTCGCCCGGCGACAGACTGCCGGTGCAGTCCTATGTGCTTGAATATAACGAGGCGGTTGTGTACGACGCAATACGCAGGGAATTGCGCAGAAGCGGACAGGTGTATTTTTTGCATAACAGGGTAGAGGATATTGTACAGTGCGCTTCAAAAATAAAATCGGCAATACCGGAGGTACGCATTGCCGTAGCACACGGAAAAATGGCGGAGGAAGAACTTTCGGACGTTTGGCAAAAACTTATTGAACATGAAATTGACGTACTTGTTTGCACAACGATAATCGAAACGGGCGTTGATGTGTCTAACGCCAACACGCTTATAATAGAACAAGCCGACAGAATGGGACTTTCTCAACTTCACCAGTTAAGAGGCAGAGTCGGACGCTCCCCCAGACGCGCATACGCATATTTTTGCTTTAAACGCGATAAGCAGTTAAGCGAGGTTGCCGAAAAACGTCTTGAAGCCATACGGGAGTTTACCGAATTCGGCGCGGGATTTAAAATTGCCATGCGCGACCTTGAAATACGCGGTGCGGGAAATATCCTCGGCGGTGAGCAACACGGCAATATGGAAGCGGTAGGTTACGATATGTATATAAAACTGCTTAACGAAGCCATAAACGAGGAAAAGGGAATTGTAAACGAAACCGAAAACGAATGTACTGTGGATTTAGGAATATCGGCATATATACCGGAGCGTTATATAAATTCTCTGCCGGCAAGACTGGGCGTGTATAAGCGCATAGCGGCAGTGTCGGACGAGGAAGGCAAGCAGGATGTTACGGACGAACTTATAGACCGTTTCGGCGATCCTCCGCAGGCTGTAATGGGACTTATAAATATAGCGCTTTTGCGGAATAAGGCGGCGAAGCTGGGCATTTGCGAAATAAGCGAGGATAAATCCGGACTTATCCTTCGCGTCGGCAATATGACGCAAAAACAAATAACCGTTTTGGGCGATGCTTTCGGAAAACGGTTCTGCGTATTTTCGGATGAAAAGCCTTATTACACGGTAAAATATGCAAAAGGACAGAATAAAGCCGATTTGGTAAAAGAATTATCGCAAATAAAGCTGTAATTCTTACATTAAAAAAATATAGACATTTTTAAAGTTATGTTATATACTTTAACTTGAACATTTAAATTATTTTACGGAGGACATAAGATGTTTAATACTGTTAAAAAAATATGTGCCGTTTTTGCGGCAGCGGCAGTAATGCTCAGTTTGTCTGCCTGCCACAAAGCAGGGGAAACCGCTTTGAAAATAGATTCGGAGAATTTCACTTCCGGATTTTATGCCTGTGCGCTTTTAACCGCAGACAGTGAGGCTCGCACAAAGGCGTCCGAAATAAAGGGACAGACCGCTGTTGACGATACAAATAAAAATTATCTTGATACAAAGATAGACGACAAGGAATATTCGCAGTGGGTAAAAGATCGCGCGCTGGAAATCTGCCGCGAAATGGAGGCTGCAAAGCGTCTTTGCGAGGAAAACAATGTTTCCACGGCGGATTATCTTGAAAACGCAAAAACAACCGCACAGTATTATTGGACTAACGGTTACGAGGAACAATACACCCTTAACGGTGTATCGCTTGAAACTTTTAAAAACTTTATGGCTTACGACTCTTACCGTGCGGCATATTTTGAATATATGTACGGCGAGAACGGTAAGGAACCCGTGAACGAGGACGATATAAAAGAGCAGCTTGAGAAAAACTATGCGTATGTAAATGTTCTAAGCGCAGACCTTACCGGTATTTCCGAAGCACAGGCGGACACTATGCGCGAACAGATGAATACTTACGCCGATCGCATACATTCGGGTGAATCGTTTGTATCTATTTATAATGAAATAAATTCAACACAATACACCGATACCGATAGTATAGGCGGTTTCAGCAATACGCTGGCAACTGTTTGGTCTGCCGCGGGCACACAGTACGAGAGTGAATATTATGATGAGGCTAAGGATTTGGCGGCAGGCGAAGTAATGGTTGTAACCCATAAATCCGAAAACAGTGTAAAAAGCACCCTTTTGCTTATTTATAAAGGCGATATGTTCAGTGATAAAAACACAAACATCGGCACACTTTACAGTGCCGCAAGGTACGACTTAAAGGGCGACGAATTGGAAAAAGCCATATCCGATAAAGCTGCCGCACTTGATTTTAAGGAAATAAAGTACGCAACAAACGTATTTAAAGTTAAAAACATAAAATCTGCTGAGTAAGACGGAGCAAATATAAATGAGAAAATTAATTATACCCGAAAATTATAAATCGGTGCTTAATATTTACGAAACCGAAGTTGCAATTAAAAAAGTAAAGGATTTTTTTGAAAGAAACCTTGCTGAAAAGTTAAACCTTACCCGTGTTTCCGCACCGCTGTTTGTCGACTCCGCAAGCGGACTTAACGACAACCTGAACGGTGTCGAAAGACCTGTAAGTTTTGATATAAAGGATTGCGGCATTATGGCGGAAATAGTACATTCCCTTGCAAAATGGAAACGCTTTTCCCTTAAGCGTCACGGTTTTGCCGTGGGTGAGGGGCTTTATACCGATATGAACGCAGTACGCAGGGATGAAGAACTTGATAATATTCATTCCGTTTTTGTCGACCAGTGGGACTGGGAAAAGATTATAGATAAATCCGACAGAAATGTTCAGACGCTTAAAGACACGGTAAACAAAATTTACGAGGCGCTCCGCGAAACCGAAAAGTACATAGCAGGTCAGTACAACTTTATAAACCGTGTTTTAAGTGATGAAATTACCTTTATAACAACACAGGAATTAGAGGACAAATATCCGGATAAAACGCCTAAAGAACGGGAAGACGCCATCGTCAAGGAAAAGGGTTCCGTATTTTTAATGCAGATAGGCGTAAAATTGCGCTCGGGCAAAATACATGACGGACGCGCACCCGATTATGATGATTGGACGCTTAACGGTGATATTTTGGTTTATAATCCGGTGCTTGATTCCGCTTTTGAGCTTTCAAGCATGGGAATACGCGTTGACGAGGACGCGCTTATTAAGCAGCTTGAGGAGGCCGATTGCACATTCCGCAAAACTCTGCCTTTCCATAAAGCGCTGCTTGACCGTGAATTGCCTTATACAATAGGCGGCGGTATAGGCCAATCGAGAATGTGTATGCTGTTTTTAAGAAAAGCGCATATAGGTGAAGTACAGTCATCGGTATGGCCGGAAGAAATGGAAAAAGAATGTAGTGAAAACGGAATAATTCTGTTGTAATTTTGCAATATCGCTTTGTGTTGCAAAACATCAGGCATACAATTCGCAGGGCAAGCAGTTTGTTTTCCCTGCGATTTATGTTAGGGGTTAAAATATGGTAAGTAAATTTGACGATTATTTAATTTGCGGAACACAGCATGACCTTGACGGACTTGAAAACACCGATTCATTTTCCTATAAAACCGGTGAGGACATCGTGTTTATACTTAAACCAAAACAAAGTTATTCTGTAGAGTATACGCTTTATAAGGATAATGCTGCCGAAAATCTTTACGGAGATGAAAAAGTAATTGATGCCGGCAGGCAATCGGTAAAACACGCAACCGCCACGGGGGATACGCAAATTGTTACCCGTATGGCAAAGCCGGGTGCGGTGCGCCTTGGCTGTAGTTTAACCGATAAAAACGGCGAGGTAATCCTGCGCTTTAACATAGGTGCCGTTGCCGACAGCGATAAGATACGTCAGCCTATGGACAAAGCCGATTTAATCCCTACGGGATACACAACTTCGTCCGGAGAAAAGGTTGAAAAAAGCATCAAAGAATTTTACGACGATATGCGGACCGACTTTGACAGTATATTTAAAAAAATAAAACAAAAGGTCGAAAAAGAACGTAAAGCGTTTAATGAATTTTGGTATAAAGAAAAAAACATCGGGGACAGTTTTTGCATACCGGAAACGGTTGAGTGCCGTGTTGTAAAAACCGATGAAAGCGGTGTGTATGTCGATTTTAAACTTGCAACGGACGAGGGAGTAGGCACTGTATCTACGGGGGATGACGGTCTGTTTTGCAGTGAAATTTATAAAAAGCGCAGCATACAAACAGGCAGGCAGCAGTATAATTTGCGGCCTTCATGCGGTATTATATCGGTGCCGGTACCGGCAGCCGCCGGCACATTGTCTATGCGCGGATGTTACAGGGGTTACGGGAATGTTCCGGCAGAACTTGTGGGAACCGATGCCGACATTGCCGTTTCAATGAATTCCCACGGGATTTTGAATATGTGCGGCAGTGATTATTACGAAAAACTCGACCGTGTTCCGCTTGAGGACGGCGGCATAGGCAATTGCGTTGTCAGCCTTTACGAACAGGCCCTTACAGATCCGCGTGACCTTTATACTTACGGTATTTTAATGCGCGATTATGTTGCATTGCAATTTGCAAAATTAATACCGTTTTATGACGGCAGGGGTGAAAATTTAACCGTAATAGGCGGCTCTATGGCGGCGTGGCAGTCGGTTTGTCTGTCGGTGCTTGATAAAGATGTGGTAAAAAGCCGCCTTAATATTCCGTGGATGTGTTCGCTCGGTTGGGAAAAAGCAGGGGATATACCGTCGGGATTTATGCCTGTAGGCACTAATGCAGAATATTATTACAGCACGGTTTGCGCCGCAAGACTGCTGCACGGACGCACAAATTACAGTACGGCAATAACGGCCGGACTTGCAGATTACGATGCCTCTCCGCCTTCAGGTGTTACCGCGCTTTATAACGAGTTTGACTGCCCTAAATGTATTGAGTTTGAGCAGTTTAAAAATCACGGGCAGTCTGCTTGTCGTAATGTGATTATTTCACGCCGCGAGCAGTAAGAGGGAGAGCTATGTATGGGAAGAATAGTTGTTATAGGGGATTCCACAACACAGGATTATGATAAAAATGCATATCCGCAGCAGGGTTGGGCGTATTATTTAAAAGATGTATTCGGTAAAGATAATGTTTTAAATCTTGCAAGGGCGGGATATGCGTTAAAAACATATATTTATGCGTGGGATTATATTAAAGGCAACATACGGGAAAACGATCCCGATAAATGTTATTTTACCGAGTGCCTTAACAAAATAGAAAAAGGCGACACCGTAATTTTTGCCTGGGGCGCAATAAACGATATGGGAATGATTGATTTTGATGCCTATCGTGAGGCGGTCGGCGGTGAATATGTAAAGGATAATTATTTTGTTGACCGAGATGTTTTTTTAAACGTCGGTAAGGGATACGGCACACATAATCTTTTTACATTGCGCAGCACACCGCAGGAAACCGAGAAAATTATGCGTTTTATGATAAATAAAATAAAGGAAAAATGCGATAAGGTAATTGTAGTAAGTTCAACGGGAAAGTATTATCCGTTAAACGGCAACAAATTTAATGTGTTTTGTGCGAGTCATATGTACCGTGCCGCCATTAAAAATGCAGCTGTTACTACGGAGAGCGCTTACATAGATGTTGCATATGATTTTGAAAAAGAGTTTTCCGAAATAGGTTATGACGGAATGATGGATAAATATTTTCTTTCAAAGCGTACATACGAAAGGTGCCGCAGAGAAAGCGGACTTGACGTAAAAGACGGCTACAGGGACGACAATGTGCATTATAATTTTAACGGGGCAAAACGTATTTGCAATATTTTTCTTGAACAGGCAAATAAGTTGCATATATTGCCTTGACATTAAAATCCGCAGTGTGTTAAAATAATTTCAGTGTTAATGTGTAAACAATATGCGCTAAACCGAATAAAATACAGGGAGATATGATTTATGAAAAAGTGTAATTTCTGCAATGCAGAGCTTGACGACAACGCTGTTTTTTGCTCAAACTGCGGCGCACAGGTAGGCGCGCAGCAACAGGCAAACGCACCTGCACAGCCGGTTTATGTACCGCAGGTAAATCCCTTTGATCATACTGCGGAATTTGACGCAAAAGATATTTCCGATAATAAGGTTTTCGCCGTTCTCGGTTATTTGCTCGGTACGGTAGGCGTTATTATTGCCCTGCTTGCAAGCCGTTCTTCGGCATTTACAATGTTCCATGTAAGACAGGCACTTAAATTTACAGTGGTGGAAATACTTATGGCTATTTGTACCGTTGTTTTGTTCTGGACTATAATTGTGCCGATCGCTTTCGGTGTAATGACCACGGTGTTGACCGTTATCAGAATAATCTGCTTCTTCCAGATCTGCTCCGGCAAAGCTATAGAACCGGCAATAATCAGAAATCTGGGATTTTTAAAATAATAAATACATATAAGGTATACGGACGCTGTAAAACAGTGTCCGTATATTTTATGCCGCGGCGCAATTTTTACTTGACAAAGCAATTTATATATTATAAAATAGTTTTTGCAATGCCGCTGTGGTGGAATAGGCAGACACAAGGGACTTAAAATCCCTCGGTAGCGATACCGTACCGGTTCAAGTCCGGTCAGCGGCACCAACCCCTCATTCACAGGAATGAGGGGTTAATTTATTTATATAATTATTTTGTTTTTAGTTTTATTTAATAATTGAATTGGAATTTTTTGTAATTTTTGAGTATTGACGCAGATTTAAATGTCGCGTATAATAAAATTGTAAAATTTTAACAATTAAACTTTTGGGGGTTTTTATGAATTTTTGCTATAATTGCGGAAAGAAATTATTGAACGGAGCTAATTTTTGCGACAATTGCGGGGCAAAGGTCGGCAATTTTGCGGAAATGCCGAAAGCAACCGTAAATACAACGGCTGCGGTACAGGCGGCACCGGTTGTAACACAGGCAGTTGTTGCCGCGCCGCAGGCAGTACCCGTTACGGCGACTGTGCCCAAAAGCTCCAAGTCAAAAGGGTTAATGGCGCTTTTTATAGTTCTGGGTACAGTGGTATTGCTGGTGGCAACTGTTTTGTCCATCCTTTTTGTACCGCGCAATTTAAAAATGGAAAGCTTTAAAAAGGTGGACGTGGCAAGCATTATTTTAAGGTACGGATTACCGAACGACATGGAATATGGTGATACACCGGAAGATACGGATTTTATTTACGAGGGCAAAGTTAAATTTTACGGAATTCCGGTGGAAAAGTTAGTTATAAACATGCATGAAGAGAATTTTACGCTCTTTTTTGATGAAGACGATACCGAAAAAGTGGAACAAAAAATACGTCGCTATTGCGATTATGACAGAAATGTATTTAACGCTTGGTATAAATACAATTATAAAGATTTGGAAATTACTACGTCCGACGGTTACGAGTATGTGTCTATAGACTATTGATAATAAATATTAAACTCCTTCGGTTAGTGTGACAGGTTCGAGTCCTGTCACACTAGGCAAACGATAATAATCCGAACCCGCCTAAAATAGCGTATTTTCGGCGTATTTTAACTTGTCGTCTTTGTGAGGCGTCAGCCTCACTGCATTCTCCGCATAAAACTCCACTCGAAAATCAGCTCATTTTAGGTCGTTGATTTTTATGCTTGGCAGATTTTTATGCAGAGCGAGGCAAAAACGCAGTTAATCCTGTCGGATTAACGAGTATTTTAACATGGCTATGTGAAAAATCTGTCGCCTAAAAACGGGTTCGGATTTATTATCGCTTGCCTACAGTCGGGGGAGTTTTGTTTTTAAACCGCCATTGACCGAATAAATTAAATATGGTACAATACTGAAGTGTAACAGTTTAGTGGGGGTTTGGGTATTGAAAAAAACAATACGGATCTTTTCGGCGTTTTTAATTGTTTTCGTTTTTCTCTGCTCGGCAATAAGCACGGTGTATGCGGCTGATAACGGAATGCATGCGGCGTATTATGTAACTGATTTACGCGCAGGCGGAGGCGGTGGCTCCGGCGGAGGAGGCAGCGGTGGCGGTGCAAGCCACGGAGGAGGCGGTGCGCACGGACCGGGAAATCGCGGTACACCGTTGTCGGAGCTGATAAATGCAATTGGTTTTCTTGCAGTTGCGTCTGGCGGGGCGATATTGTTTAAAGTAAAAATCCTTAAAAGTTCGTTTAAAACAAAAAAACTTTTAAAGATGCTTGAAAATAGGGACTCGGCCTGGAAATATAAAGATTTAATAAATACTGTCCGCAAGTCGTATTTTTCCATACAAAAATCCTGGAGCAACATGGATATGTCGCCGTCCGAGGAATATATGTCGGATGAGTTGTTTGAACAGTTCCAAACAAAACTTAATTGGATGCGTTATCATAGTGTGACAGGACTCGAACCTGTCACGCCTACGAAACAAAATTTTGCATAATACATTGCCTCAAAACTTGAAATACGGCAGTATTCCTGCGTTTTATCGGCTTCGTCTTATAACAAAATTTTTAGTTTCGATAGGTTAAAAGTTTCTGCCGTCGAATTTTATATTCGGCGAAGCGAGAAATTTGCAGCAAGGCTGACGCCTTGCAAAAATAAACGCAAAGCCGCAATCTAAAAGGCGGCGAGCGAAACCGCGGCAGGTTCGAGCCCTTGTCACACTAATCGCCAAAACGTGCTTAAAAAAATCAAATTACTGGAATTTGAGCCGGTATCGGTGCATGATGACAGGGACGATACCAAGGATTGCGCATGGTTTTACATAAGGGGAAGTATGGTTGATTACACGATTGATACATACACAGGCTTTAAAACGCAGGGAAGTAATCGTGCAACACGGTTTGTTGAGTATTGGCAGTACAAAAGACAGGACGGTAAATGGGTGCTTAGTAAGATTCTTCAAAAGGACGAATCCGATAAAATTCCGTTTACCGAATAGGAGGAAATATAATGAAAGCAGTTATAAGTGTTATAGGCAAGGATAAAGTAGGCATATTGGCGGCAGTTTCCGCAAAATGCGCGGAAAATTCGGTTAATATTATAGATGTTTCCCAAACGGTTATGCAGGGAATGTTTACTATGATAATGTTAACCGATATTTCGGAAATCAGCGTTAATTTCGGCGATTTTGCCGAGCTTATGAAAAATTACGGAAAAGAAATAGGCATGGATATAAGGGTAATGCATGAAGATATATTCAACGCCATGCATAGAATATAACGGTGATGTATTATGTTTAACAGCAATGAAATACTTGAAACAATAAAGATGATATCCGAGGAACACTTGGATATACGCACCGTTACTATGGGAATATCCTTGCTTGACTGCATAAGCGAGGACATAGACACGGCGTGTGATAAAATATACGAAAAAATAACACGTGTTGCAAAGGATCACGTTAAGGTTTGCAACGAGATAGAGAAAGAATACGGAATTCCGATAATAAATAAAAGAATTGCAGTGACGCCTGTAGCAATGCTTGCGGCCGCTTGCAAAAATGAAGATCCGGTAAAATTTGCGCTCGCTCTCGAAAAAAGCGCAAAAGCGGTAGGAGTTAATTTTATAGGCGGTTATTCTGCGCTTGTACAAAAAGGCTTTTCGGCAGGGGACAGAGAACTTATAGAAAGCATACCGCGCGCCCTTGCACAAACACAGCACCTTTGCGCCTCGGTAAATGTAGGCTCAACTAAGGCAGGCATAAATTTAGATGCGGTTAGCCTTATGGGTAAAGTGGTAAGGGAAGCTGCCGAGATTACGGCGGATAACAGTTGTTTCGGTCCGGCAAAACTTGTTGTGCTTTGCAACGCACCGGAGGATAATCCGTTTATGGCAGGCGCTTTTCACGGTGTGGGAGAGCCTGACTGTGTTATAAACGTCGGCGTTTCCGGACCGGGTGTTGTAAAGGCGGCGCTTGAAAAATCAAAAGGACTTAATATTACCGAGGTTGCCGACCTTATTAAACGCACGGCATTTAAAATCACCCGTATGGGACAGATAGTCGGCAGGGCGGCGTCGGAAAGACTCGGCGTTCCTTTCGGCATAGTGGATTTGTCCTTGGCACCGACACCTGCGGTAGGGGACTCGGTTGCGAGAATACTTGAGGAAATAGGACTTGAAAACTGCGGCGCATGCGGCACCACGGCAGCGCTTGCAATGCTTAACGATGCCGTTAAAAAAGGCGGCGTAATGGCGTCAAGCAAAATCGGCGGATTGTCCGGCGCATTTATACCGGTAACAGAGGACGAGGGTATGATAGCCGCCGCAACCGACGGACATTTGTGCATTGAAAAATTAGAAGCCATGACGGCGGTATGTTCCGTAGGACTTGATATGATAGTAATACCCGGTGATACACCGGCGGATGTAATATCGGCAATAATCGCCGATGAAGCCGCAATAGGTATGATAAATTCAAAAACCACTGCGGTAAGGGTTATACCCGCAATCGGCAAAAAAGCCGGCGACAGCCTTAACTTCGGCGGACTTTTCGGCAGCGGACCGGTAATGAGGGTAAATACTTCCTCTCCGCACAAATTTATTTCCCGCGGCGGTCAGATACCCGCCCCAATGCAAAGCATTAAAAACTGATTGTATTGCGGTTATTTAGCGTGACAGGTTCGTGTCCTGTCACGCTAAGCAGCCGCAACGCGTTTTTATAACATACCTTTTCGGCATAATCACTGCCGAGGCGGACGCTTAACATATCGGCTATATCCTGCATTGCACAAAAGCCGTTAAAGTCAAGCGGATATTCAAATCCGTCAAAATCACTGCCGAGGGCTGCCGTGCCGTCTCCGGCAGTGTTTTTTATGTAAAGGGCATGGCGCACTATATCGGAAATTCGGGTGGGGTGTTTACCGCCGTTTGCAAATACACCGTAAAAATTTATTCCCGCAACACATCCGCGGTCTCCCATAACTTTAAGCTGTGCGTCGGTAAGATTTCTTGAGTTTGCAACCAACGAATACGCGCCGCTGTGGGAAGCAAAAAACGGTTTTTTGTAAATGTCGGCCAAATCGAAAAATCCGCCCGTATTCATATGTGAAACATCGGGTATTATGTTTGTATAATTAAGCCGATATACAAATTCCCTGCCGAAAGGCGTAAGCGGAGCATCTGGGTTTTGTGTGTCGCTGTGGCTTGAAGATATGCAGTTGTTATTGTTCCACACGGGTGCGGCAATCCGCACTCTCATATCTTCAAGTATTTTTATTTTATTTATGTCGCCGTTTAAAAATCCGCAGTTTTCTATGGTAAGCATTGCCGAAATTTTGACGTTTTGTTTGTTCTTTAAAATATCATCCGCGTTTTCGGCAAATGCAATGCGGCGTCCGTACTTCTTAAGTATATCCTTAAAAATGCTGTATTTTCGTACTATATATGCGTCTTTGTCGGGTACGGCGTCGTTTATAAAAATTGCAAAGCATTGGCACAAACTGCCGCCTTTTTCCAATTTTTCAAGATTTATATGACCGTCGTACTTTTCAAAATCGGCGGCACTGTCAAGTTCGTTTAAAGTATCGCAATGTAAATCAATAATATCCGTAATTATCACCCATTACAGTATATAAAAAGGACCTGTGTTTTAAAACACAGGTCCTGAAAATTTACTTAATTACTTTTGTTTTTACTTCGTCAAGAGCCATGCTGAGATAATCGTCAACACTCATGCTGCCCATATCTCCGTTTTCGCCCCTGCGCCTTACCGAAACGGTATTGCTTTCAACCTCATTATCGCCGACAACCAGCATATAAGGTACTTTTTGCAGTCTTGCTTCACGGATTTTATATCCGATTTTCTCGTTTCTGTCGTCAAGTTCAACACGGAGTCCGTTTTCTTCAAGTTTACGCTTAACTTCGTAAGCATAATCTAAGTGACGGTCGGCAATCGGTAAAAGTTTTACCTGCACGGGTGCCAACCACATCGGAAAAGCACCTGCATATTTTTCAATAAGCAACGCCAGCGTACGCTCGTAACAACCGATTGATGTACGGTGTATAATGTACGGATTTTTCTTTGAGCCGTCTTTGTCGGTATATTCCATTCCGAATTTTTCGGCTAACATCTGATCGATTTGTATGGTAATAAGCGTATCTTCCTTGCCGTGAACATTCTTTATCTGGATGTCAAGTTTCGGTCCGTAGAAAGCAGCCTCGCCTATGCCGATTTTGTAAGGTATCTGCAAATGGTCGAGTATTTTTTGCATAACGCCCTGTGCTTCATCCCATTGCTCAGGCGTGCCGATGTATTTATTCCTGTCGTTAGGATCCCATTGGGAGAATCTGTAGGACACATCGCCGTCAAGACCTAAAGTTTTAAGCATAAAGTTTGTAAGTTCCAAACAATGCCTGAACTCGCCCTCAAGCTGATCCGGCGTGCACATAAGGTGTCCCTCGGAAATAGTAAACTGACGCACACGGATAAGTCCGTGCATTTCACCGCTGTCTTCGTTACGGAACAATGTTGAAGTTTCATTGTATCTTATCGGCAAATCTCTGTAAGAACGCGGTCTGTTAAGATATGCTTGATACTGGAACGGGCAGGTCATAGGTCTTAAGGCAAAACATTCTTTGCTGTCGTCCGCGGGATCACCTATTACAAACATTCCGTCAAGGTAGTGGTCCCAGTGACCTGATATTTTATAAAGATCGCTTTTTGCCATAAGCGGAGTTTTTGTAAGCTGCCAGCCGCGTTTCTGCTCCTCGTCTTCCACAAAGCGCTGCAAAAGCTGGATTACACGCGCGCCTTTGGGCAGCATTATCGGCAATCCCTGACCGACAATATCGCTTGTGGTAAACAGTTCAAGTTCTCTGCCGAGTTTGTTGTGGTCGCGTTTTTTTGCTTCCGCGGCGGCGGCAAGGTATTCATCAAGAACCGCCTGCTTTTCAAATGCGGTACCGTAAATTCTGCAAAGCATTTTTTTGCTTGCGTCACCGCGCCAATAAGCGCCTGTTGCCGATGTCAGTTTAAACGCCTTTACCGCGCCCGTACTCATAAGATGCGGGCCTGCGCAAAGGTCGGTAAATTCGCCTTGTTTATAAAGGCTTATAACCGAGTCTTCGGGCAAATCTTTAATAAGTTCAACCTTGTAAGGCTCGTCTTTTTCTTCAAAAAACTCAATAGCCTTTGCTCTCTCCATTGTCAGTTTTTCAATGGGCAGGTTTTCTTTTACTATTTTTTTCATTTCCGCCTCTATTTTTGCAAGGTCGTCGGGCGTAAATTTGTTTTCTATGTCAATATCGTAATAAAATCCCTCATCAATGGCAGGGCCTATTGCAAGGTGAGCCTGCGGATAAAGTCTTTTTACTGCCTGCGCCAGTATATGAGAGGCGGTATGGCGGAATGTACGTCTGCCGTATTCGCTGTCAAATCCCAAGATTTTAACATCGTCGCCGTCGTGTAAAACTTCACGCAGTTCGCTGTCTTTGCCGTTTATGTTTGCGGCATAAGCGGTTTTTGAAAAACCGCCGCCGAGCGCTTTGACTGCGTCGAAAGCAGCAGCGCCGTTTTCAATTTCGCGCATATTGCCGTTAATTTTAATTTGCATAACTTTTTCCTCCTGTAAAATAAAAAACTCCGTCCCTTAAAAAAGGGACGAAGTAATGTTTATAACTCCGCGGTTCCACCCAAATTGTACAAAAGTACCGCTTAAACGCCTATAACGGGGCTGCCGTTCCGGTTCGCCGGACACTCAAAGGCGGTGTTCGCTTAAAAACCGTTTGCGGCGGCTTTCAGCCGATGACCGTCGCTCTCTGATAACGTGTTTAAAAGTTACTGTCCTTATCAACGCTTTAAAATGTATGCAGAACTTTTCTGCTACATTAATATGATATTACTGTTTTTTTATTTTGTCAAGCAAAATTTAGTTTTCGGTTTTGCCCGCCATATGATCCGCAACGTAAAGTCCCATTGCGCCGCTTTGAGAAAGACCGCGTGTAATTCCGCTGCCGTCGCCTATCAAATACATACCGTCCATAATTTCAAAATGTCCGTTGTGTACGGGTTTTATGGAGTAGTATTTGTTTTCGCAGCCGTAAAGCAAAGTATCGTCATTGGCACATCCGGGCGCCACCTTATCAAGCGCATATATAGTTTCTATAATATTTGTAAGCGCGCGGTAAGGCATTACAACGGACAAATCTCCGGCGAAGGCTTTAAGTGTAGGAATAACGCTGTTTGCGGAAAGTCTGTGGTCGTTTGTACGTCTGCCGCGTATAAGGTCGCCGAAACGCTGAACTATAATGTTGCCTTCTCCCGCAAAGTTCATATTCTTGGCTATATTTATTGCATATTCCGTAGGCTTGTTAAAGTCGCCGGCAAAGTGTATGGAAGAGAGTATCGCAAAGTTGCAGTTGTCGGTCTTTTTCTCTTTTTCGGCAAACGAGTGACCGTTTGCGGTTATTACACCGCCGTTGTTTTCGGCAGATACAAGTCCGCCCTGATTGAAGCAGAACATTCTTGTCCTGTCCTCAAACGTTTTGGTACGGTAAAGAATTTTCGGCTCGTAAATCTTAGACGAAAACTCGCTCCATATAGCGTCCTTCATTTCAACGCGGACACCTATATCAACGGAATTTGCATTCATATGTATGCCGAATTTATTGCAGATGTGCTTTACAAAATCCGCACCGCCGCGGCCGGTGGCAATAACAACCTTTTTGCCCTCAATAACCTGCTGTTCGCCTTTTTTCTCAAGCGTTACACGGTAACTGCCGTCAGTGCAGTCAATATCCGTACAGTCGGTAAGGGTTGTAAGTTCAACACCTTCATCGCTTAACAGATTTATTAAATGCTGCATTGTCTTGAAATTCTTGTCTGTGCCTAAGTGGCGCACGTTCATATCAAGCAGTCTTAAATTGTTTTGCAGGCATTTAAGTTTTAATTCCTCGTTGGATTTATAAAGTTCGGGATAATCGTCGGAAAATTCATGTAAAATGCTGTCAACTTCATTAATATATTTCATTGCGGTGTATTCGCCGAGTTCGTCCCCCATGGTGCCGCCGTAAGCCGTACCGAGATTGAACTTACCGTCCGAAAATGCACCGGCACCGGCATATCCGCTTGTAATGCTGCATATTTTGCAGTGCATACACGGCTTGTTGTGACCTGCCGGACAATTGCGCTTTTCAAGTGAAAATCCGCGTTCCGCAATAATTATTTTTGCATCGGGGTTGTTTTTCTTTGCTTTATAGGCAGTCATAAGTCCGCCTATACCGCCGCCTATAATAATTAAGTCGTAAACCATTTTAATAACTCCTTAATATTTTTTAAAAAATGGCAGAATATAAGCGGTGTGTATAATTACACACCGCTTTGTTTTAAAGTTTAAATACCGTACCTTTTATTAGATTGCTCTGGTAACTTTACCTGAACGCAAACAACGGGTGCAGGCATTTATACGACAAGGTGTGCCGTTTACGATAGCCTTAACTCTTTTAACATTGGGCTGCCAAGTTCTGTTTGAACGTCTGTGTGAATGGGAAACTTTAATTCCGAAAGTAATTTGCTTATTGCAGATATCACATTTAGCCATGGTCTGCACCTCCTTTAAACTCATTAGCAACAAACATAATAACAGAAAACCTACAAAAAAGCAAGAGTTTTTTTTAATTTAGTAAAATTTGTTGAAAAACCGCCGATATATGATATACTGTTTGCGGAGGGATTTTATGTTTAAAGCTGTACTTTTTGACCTTGACGGTACACTTGTCAACTCTTTGAAGGATTTGGCAAATGCCGCAAATTATGCCTTGTCTTTTTACGGTTTTGACACTTACGAAACCGAAAAATATAAATATTTTGTAGGTAACGGAATACCCAACCTTATAACCGCAATTTTGCCGCAGGAACACAGGGACGAACAAACACATAGAAATGTTATGGAAAAATTTTTTGAGTATTACCGCGTGCATTATGCCGACAATACCGACGCATACGACGGAATACGGGAATTGCTGGCGGAACTTGAAAAACGGAACATAGCCTTTGCCGTTGTTACAAACAAAGCGCAGGCAGCGGCAGAAGACGTTGTAAACCGTATTTTTCCTAATACTTTTAAGCGGATTTACGGGCAGCGCGACGGCATTCCCGTCAAGCCGGATCCCTCGTTGGCGCTTCTTGCAATGAAGGAAATGGGGGTTACCCCTTCGCAGACGATTTTTGCCGGAGATTCTTCAAACGATGTAAAAACAGGAAATAACTGCGGCGCTTATTCGGTCGGCGTGCTTTGGGGATTCAGACGTGCCGACGAATTGCTTGAGGGCGGTGCAAAAGACCTTATAGTAAAACCGCTTGATTTATTGGAGATTATAGACAAATGAACAAAAATTACACTTACACAAAAATATGTTGCTATATAGGCTATTTTGTGCAGGCCATAATAAATAACTTTTTACCGCTTATTTTTGTAACTTTTAATGAGAATTACGGTATGAGTTATGAGAAAATAGGCGCACTTGTGCTTATAAATTTTTGTACACAGATATTTACGGACGTTACGTCCATATTTTTTATTAAACGCCTCGGATATAAAAAGTGCGCGGTGTTCGCGCACATTCTTGCCGCTTTGGGACTGATTTGCTTATGTGTGCTGCCGCTTAAAATGCAAAACACTTATATCGCGGTTGTAATATCCGTTTTAATTTACGCTTACGGCAGCGGACTTATTGAGGTAATAATAAGCCCGATAGTTGAATATTTGCCCACAAAAAACAAATCGGCGCAGATGTGCCTGCTTCATTCGTTTTATTGTTGGGGACAACTGCTTACGGTGCTTATAACGCTTGTTATGTTTACGTTTATAGGCGGAAACAGGTGGTATTTTATGCCGCTTATATGGGCAGCGGTGCCTGTTTTGAATTCTTTTGCGTTTATGCGCGCCGATGTTGTGGAACCGCCGGAGGAACACGAATCATCGGGTAAGGCCAAAAATCCTATGCTTAAAAACAAAATGTTTTATTTGTTTTTTTTAATAATGCTGTGTGCCGGTGCGGCGGAGGTTGCCGTTGCACAGTGGGCGTCTGCCTTTGCGCAACAGGGACTCGGCTTTGGTAAGGCGGCAGGGGACATATTCGGACCGTGTATGTTTGCGCTTTTGATGGGCGTAGGCAGATTGATTTACGGTATTTTCGGCGAAAAGTTTAATTTAAACAAAGTTATGATTGCGTTTGTAATGCTGTGCATAGTTTGTTATATCGTACTCGGATTTTCAAATAATGCGGTACTGTCGCTTGTCTTCTGCGCGTTGTGCGGATTTTCCGTAAGCATTATGTGGCCGGGCACTTTGAGTATGGCGGCAGCCGATTTTAAAACGGGCGGTGCGGCGCTGTTCGGACTTCTTGCCGCGGCCGGCGATATAGGCTGTTCGGCAGGACCGTACATTGCCGGCGTAGCGGCGTCCGCAGGAGGACTTAAGGCCGGATTCCGCGCAGCCATGGTATTTCCCGTGGCAATGCTTGTGTGCTGCATGCTTTTAGTACTTGCAAAACGCGCAAAAAAGTATTAAAATAAGGTATCGGATTAACAACAGTTTTAAGAGGTGAAACTTTTTGAAAAGGGAAACATATCTTACTTGGGATGAATATTTTATGGGTATTGCATTGCTGTCGTCTCAGCGCAGTAAAGATCCGTCAACACAGGTCGGCGCTTGTATAGTAAGCGAGGACAACAAAATACTGTCTGTCGGATATAACGGTATGCCGCGTTTTTGCAGTGACGATAATTTCCCGTGGGAAAAGGACGGCGAGCCGCTTAACACAAAGTATATGTATGTGTGCCATGCGGAACTTAACGCCATACTTAATTACGGCGCGGGTTCACTTAAAAACGCAAAGGTATATACCACTCTTTTCCCGTGTAACGAATGTGCTAAGGCGCTGATACAGGCAGGAATTAAGGAAATAATTTATATGTGCGATAAGTACAGCGAGACCGACAGCGTAAAAGCCTCTAAAAAAATGTTTGATACGGCCGGTGTTTCTTACCGACAGTACATACAAACAAAAAACACGGTGGAATTGAAATTGTAATCTTGAAAAAATTTAAAAGCCGTGTTATAATTGCATTGTTACAACAAGTGCGGATACAGTTCGCGCTTTAAGTAAAACAAAAAGCTGTGAGAAAGACAGTAACCGCGTATGAAATTTTAAGCGAGCCGGGTACGGTGCAAGACCGGTAAGAGTAGTGCGCAGGCGAAAATCACTTTTGAGCTGCGGGCTGAAATACAGTAAGCCTTGCCGGATGTTTCCCGTTACAGAAACGGCGGATGTTTGTTCGCTTAAAATAGGTGGTTGCGAAGTAAAAAGGCTTCGTCCTGTTTTAAGGACGAAGCCTTTTGTTTTTTACAGCCTGCCACGGACAAACAACAATAATTTGTTTGGAGGAAAAGAAAATGTACGACAAAATATCACCGGATTTTAATTTTGTCAATCAGGAAAAGAAAATAGAAAAATTTTGGGTTGACGAAAAAATCTTTGAGAAAAGTATAGAGGAACGCAAGGGCGGCACACCGTATGTGTTTTACGACGGACCGCCGACCGCAAACGGCAAGCCGCATATAGGCCATGTACTTACGCGTGTTATTAAGGATATGATACCCCGTTACCGCACTATGAAGGGCTGTATGGTTCCGCGTAAAGCAGGCTGGGATACTCACGGACTTCCGGTTGAACTGGAAGTTGAAAAGAAATTGGGACTTGACGGTAAAGAACAGATTGAACAGTACGGTTTGGAGCCGTTTATCGAGCACTGCAAGGAAAGCGTTTGGAAATACAAGGGCATGTGGGAAGATTTTTCCCGCACGGTAGGCTTTTGGGCCGATATGGACAACCCGTATGTCACCTATCATAATTCATTTATAGAATCGGAATGGTGGGCGCTTAAAAAAATATTTGAAAAAGGGCTGCTTTATAAGGGCTTTAAAATAGTGCCTTATTGTCCGCGCTGCGGTACACCGCTTTCTTCCCACGAAGTAGCACAGGGATATAAAGCCGTTAAAGAACGCAGTGCGATAGTACGATTTAAAGTCAAGGGTGAGGACGCATATTTCCTTGCATGGACCACTACTCCGTGGACGCTGCCTTCCAACGTTGCACTGTGTGTAAATCCGGACGAAACCTACTGCAAAGTCAAAGCCGCCGACGGTTATACCTATTATATGGCGGAAGCATTGCTTGATAAGGTGCTGGGCGGTCTTGTAAACGACGGCGAGAGGGCATATGAAATAATTGAAAAATTCAGCGGTAAAGAACTTGAGTACAAAGAATACGAGCCGCTGTTTGAATGTGCCGCAAAGGTAAGTGCAAAGCAAAACAAAAAAGCATTTTTTGTTATGTGCGATAACTATGTAACCATGACAGACGGTACGGGTATCGTACACTGCGCGCCTGCTTTCGGTGAGGATGACGCGCGCGTGGGCAGACGTTACGACCTGCCTTTTGTTCAGCTTGTTGACGGCAAGGGTGATATGACCGACGATACACCGTACGCCGGAAAATTTGTAAAGGAAGCGGATCCGCTTATCCTTGCCGACCTTGATAAATCGGGCAATTTGTTCTCAGCACCTAAGTTTGAGCATGATTATCCTTTCTGCTGGAGGTGCGACACGCCGCTTATCTACTATGCAAGAGAATCATGGTTTATTAAAATGACCGCCGTTAAGGACGATCTTATACGCAATAACAATACTGTAAACTGGATACCCGAGAGCATAGGTAAGGGCAGATTCGGCGATTGGCTTGAAAATGTTCAGGATTGGGGCATTTCCCGTAACAGATATTGGGGCACTCCGCTTAATATATGGCAGTGCGAATGCGGATGCCTGCACAGCATAGGCAGCATTGAAGAACTTAAAGAAATGTCGGACAACTGTCCTGACGATATAGAACTGCATCGTCCTTATATTGATGCGGTTACAATCAAGTGCCCGAAATGCGGCAAGCAGATGCATCGTGTTCCGGAGGTTATAGACTGTTGGTTCGATTCCGGCTCAATGCCGTTTGCACAGCATCATTATCCGTTTGAAAATAAGGACTTGTTTGAAGCACAATTCCCTGCGGACTTTATTTCGGAGGCTGTGGACCAAACAAGAGGTTGGTTTTATTCGCTTCTCGCCGTGTCAACGCTTATATTTAATAAGGCACCGTTTAAAAATGTTATAGTTTTAGGTCACGTTCAGGACGAAAACGGACAAAAGATGAGTAAATCCAAGGGTAATGCCGTAGATCCGTTTGAGGCGCTGCAAACTTACGGCGCAGACGCGATACGCTGGTATTTTTATACAAACTCGGCACCGTGGCTGCCGAACCGTTTCCACGGCAAAGCCGTTGTGGAAGGCCAGCGTAAATTTATGGGTACACTTTGGAACACATACGCCTTTTACGTTTTATACGCCGAAATCGACAAGTTTAATCCGACGGAATATAAACTTGACGACTGTGCGCTTACCGTAATGGATAAATGGCTGCTTTCCCGTCTTAACAGCATGGTTAAAGCCGTTGACGATAATTTGGGCAATTACCGTATACCCGAGGCTGCAAGAGCGCTTCAGGATTTTGTTGACGAGATGAGCAACTGGTATGTGCGCCGCGGCAGAGAACGCTATTGGGTACAGGGCTTGACAGAAGATAAAACTGCAGCTTATATGACGCTTTACACCGCGCTTGTAACGGTAAGCAAGGCGGCAGCCCCCATGATACCGTTTATGGCGGAAAGCATTTATCAAAATCTTGTACGCAATGTTGATAAAAATGCGCCCGAAAGCGTACACCTTTGCAGATTCCCCGAGGTGTGCGAAGAAAAAATTGACAAAAACCTTGAGGACAGTATGGATAAAGTCCTTGAGATAGTAGTCCTCGGACGCGCTGCGCGTAACGGTGCGAACCGCAAAAACCGTCAGCCGCTTAGTACTATGTATATTAAACTTGACGGCAAATTGGACGAAGTTTTCCTTGATATTATAAAAGATGAGCTGAATATTAAGAAAGTCAGCTTTACCGATAATGTCGACGGATTTGTTTCATATATATTTAAACCGCAGCTTAAAACCGTAGGTCCGAAATACGGCAAACAACTGGGTGAAATCCGTACAGCGCTGTCAAGTCTGGACGGAAATGCCGCAAAGGCGGAACTTGACAAAAACGGTAAATTAACCCTTGACCTGCCGTCCGGCAAGGTCGAACTCGGCACGGACGATTTGCTTATAGAATCCGCACAAAAAGAGGGATTCTATGCCCTTACCGATAAAGGCATAACCGTTGCGATAGACACCGTTTTAACCGACGACCTTGTTACCGAAGGCTACATCCGCGAGATAGTAAGCAAGGTGCAAATGATGCGTAAGGACGCCGGATTTAATGTAATGGATCATATAAACATTACAGTGCAGGGCGATAAAGGCGTAACTGATATTGCGGTTAAAAATAAAAGCGGCATCGTCGGCGATACCCTTGCCGACAGTCTTGTTGCGGCACAACCCAAAGGCTTTGTTAAAGAGTGGGATATTAACGGCGAAAAGTTGGTTATAGGAATAGAAAAGGTGTAAATTAAAAAAGCAGACAGTTTTTGTAAACTGTCTGCTTTTGTCGCCTGTAACGCACGGCCTAACAAAGTTCGTTTTCGCCCGTACCGTTTGTCTCAAACTGTTCGGCATTTAAAAGGGTTGTGTCCGCTATATTTTCAAGCGCTTCCTTTGTTAAAAACGCTTGATGCGATGTTACTATAACATTCGGCATGGAAATAAGACGCGCGATAATATCGTCGTCAACGATGTGTCCCGAAAAATCCTCAAAAAATATTTCGGATTCT
This sequence comes from uncultured Eubacteriales bacterium, assembly GCA_934464615.1. Taxonomy (GTDB): domain Bacteria; phylum Bacillota; class Clostridia; order Oscillospirales; family Acutalibacteraceae; genus SIG565. The sequence continues at coordinate 60,107 of CAKSKA010000010.1, forward strand.
TCTTCATAAACATCAAGGCAGGCGGCGCCTATCTTACGGGATTTAATTCCTTCAAGCAGGGCTTCGGCATCAATAAGCGCGCCGCGCGAAGTGTTTATAACAGCTACGCCTTTTTTCATTTTTTCTATCGTTTCGCCGTTTATCATATGATAACTTTCCTTGTTTAACGGGCAGTGAAGTGATATAATGTCACTGTCGGTATACAGTTCTTCAAGGCTTACATATTTTATATCGGACGAAGTGTCGGGGTATTTATCATACGCTATAACGTTCATACCGAATCCGCGGCATATGTTTATAAATACTTTACCGATTTTTCCCGTACCTACCACTCCTACAGTTTTTCCGTGCAGGTCAAAACCGGTCATGCCCGTAAGGCTGAAGTTGAAATCGCGCGTGCGTATATATGCTTTGTGTATGCGGCGTATGGACGTCAGCAACATTGCCATTGCGTGTTCCGCAACGGCATAGGGCGAGTACGCCGGAACCCTGAAAACGTGTATCTTACCGGAAGCATATTTTACATCCACGTTATTGTAACCCGCACAGCGCAGAAGTATAAGTTTTATTCCGTATCCGCACAGCTTGTCTATAACCTCTTTGTCTACAGCGTCGTTTACAAATACGCAAACTGCGTCGTAGCCCTTTGCAAGCTCTGCGGTATCCACATTAAGTTTCGTTTCAAAAAACTTAATTTTATCCGGATATCCGCGCTTTTCGCGGCAGGCATTAAACGAGTCTATGTCGTATTGTTTTGCGTCAAAAAAAGCAATTTTCATAATAATTCTCCTTTAATTGTATTATTGACAAAAATTAAGGCAATATCTATTTTTTAACGGTTTTTCTGAATGTATTTGGCGATACTCCCATAAATTCCCTGAATACCGTGTAAAATGTTTTTAAATCGTTATAACCTACAGTGGCGGCAACATCCGCTACGTTTTCATCGCTGTTTGCAAGTATTCGGCATGCGTTTTCTATTCTTGCTTCTTTAACGGCCACGCTGAACGTCTTGCCGGTGTCGTTTTTAAATTTTCGGCTTAAATACGGCAGTGAAAAATGCAGCCTTTCCGCAATTTCGGAAAGCGAAATGTTTTCGGCGCTGTTTTTTTCTATTTCCTTTAAAACAAAATTTGTTACATCGGTGCAGTTGTCGTCACTTACACAGATTTTACGCATTGTTACAAGTATTATTTTAATTAGGTTGCACCGTATAAATTCAAAATATCCCGGCGGCTTTGTTTGGTATTCGTCAAGCATTTCGTCAAGCAGCCGCCGCACATAACCGCCGTCGTCCGTAAATACACGATTAATCGGTTTAATCGGTAAACTGCTTGTGGAAAAGCGTATAAGGTAATTGTTAAGCACACTTGAAAAACTTGTACAGCCGTGCAGTGATTTATCAAAAAATTCCGGTTTGAAAAGACAATTTATTATGCCTACGCCTTTTCCGTCAAAGCTTTTATAATAATGGTCTGCGCCCTGGTCTACTATAAAATAATTACCGGCGCAAAATTTTTCGCTTTCGTCCGCAAAGCCGTGTATTCCGCTGTTTTGGGTTATATATCCAAGCTCTAAAAAATCGTGGGAATGCGGTCCGGCATCCTTTGTGTGAGAATGGATTATCTGAAAGTTATCCCTGTACAGCGGATCTAAATAATGTGACAATAAAATCACCCCATAAAATGTAAAAATATACCGATATATTTATATTATATCGGTATGTATAATAAAGTCAACAACAAGTCCGCAAAAGCGGCAAAACGGAGGTTTGTTTATGAGCAAAAAGTTTTATGAGAAGAGCCATTCCGAAAAGCTGGATTTGCAGCTTTTCAAAAATCCGACCAAAGAGTACCGCGGTACTCCGTTCTGGTCGTGGAACACACGCCTTAATAAAGGCGAGTGCTTAAGGCAAATAGACTGCTTTAAGGATATGGGATTCGGCGGTTACCATGTCCATGCGCGTTCCGGCCTTGATACGGAATATCTCGGCAAGGATTTTATGGATATTATTTCCGCTTGTAACGAGCACGGCAAAAAAGAAGATATGATATTTTATATGTATGATGAGGACCGCTATGCCTCCGGTCAGGCGGGCGGATTTGCCACAAAATACAATCCCGAATTGCGCGCGCGCCATATACGCTTCAGCTTTGAGAAAAATGACAGGGCTTTGCCGTATGAAGAAGCTGTAAAGACCGGAAGAACATACCTGCTTGCACAGTACGACATTAAACAGAATGAGGACGGAACGCTGGCGGATTATAAGCGCACCGATTCCGAAACGGTGGCTGACGGTTATACGCGTATGTACGCTTACTGCCTTTGTGCAGAGTGCTGCGGCTGGAATAACGGCGGCGCAGACCTTGACCGTATGAATGTTAATGCGGTAAAGAAATTCCTTGATATTACATTTGACGCATACTATAAAGCGGTAGGCAAGGACTTTGAAAAGGAAATACCGTCTATGTTTACAGACGAGCCGAATACAGGCATGAAACGCCGCTTAAAAACTCCGTTTGACCGCACAACCGATGTAAGAATGCCCTGGACGCTTGATTTGGCGGAGACTTTTAAAAAGACTTACGGCTTTGATATACTCGATTACCTGCCCGAAATTTCTTACGACCTGCCCGACGGCAAACCTTCCTATGCGCGCTATGCGTATTTTGACCACACTACAGAGCGCTTTGTCGAGGCCTTCGGTGATTACTATGCCGATTACTGCGAAAAATACGGTATAAAAATGGCAGGTCATATTTTGTATGAGGATTCGCTCAGCTCTCAGGCTTTTGCCGTAGGCGAGTGTATGCGTTTTTACCGCAAAATGCAGTGGCCCGGTATAGATGTGCTTGTGGATTGCAGACATTATACCACCGCAAAACAAACGCAGTCTATTGTACACCAGTACGGTAAGGAAGCAATGGTTTCCGAACTTTACGGTGTTACCGGCTGGGAATGCAGATTTATGGATTATAAATCACAGGGTGACTGGCAGGCTGCATACGGCGTGACCGTACGCGTACCGCATTTGGCTTGGCTTTCAATGCGCGGTACGGGCAAACGCGATTATCCGGCATCCATAGGCGCCCAATCACCGTGGTATAAGGAATTCCCGCTTATTGAGGATCACTTTGCAAGACTTAATACCGTGCTTACACGCGGCAAGCCGGTAGTAAATGTAGCGGTAATTCATCCTATTGAAAGTATGTGGATGGTTTACGGACCGCAAAGCACAAATGACGATAAGGTTAACCACCTTGATTATACATTTAATAAAGTTGCTTGGGATCTTGCAAGAAATAAACAGGACTTCAACTTTATATGCGAGGCAACTCTGCCCGATCAGGTAGGGGAAATAACCGATAAACTTACCGTCGGCTGTATGCAGTACAGCGCGGTTGTGGTACCGCCCTGCTTCACACTGCGTTCTTCTACAATAGAAATACTTGAAAAGTACGTTAAAAACGGCGGTAAACTGTTGTTTATAGGCGAAAAGCCTAAATTTACGGACGGTAAGGAAAGCAACCGCGTAGACGCGCTTTTCGCTGCGGCTGAACACGGCGAGATGAACAACTACCTTGCAAGCGATACATTGGAAAGCGCACGGGTTGTTCAGATTACCGACGACACCGGTGTACCCACAGACGATTTACTTTACTGTATGCGTAACGACGGCGGCAGCAAGTGGCTGTTTATTACACATACCGAACAGATACATAAAGACAAAAGGCGAAGGGAACTGTATCGCAAGAATATTGCCGTTACCGTAGACGGCGAGTTTGACGCACATATTTACAACACTATGACGGGCGAAGTTGAAGAGGTAAGCTATGACGCAAAGGACGGCAAAACCACCGTTTATATCGAAATTTACGATAACGATTCGCCGCTTATAAGATTTACCGAAAAAACCACAGACAGCGTAAGGGTGGAAAAGCCGAAGTTTAATGCGGATGTACGCGTTAAAGTACCCTGCCTTAACGATTATACACTTGACGAGGAAAATGTACTTTTGCTTGATAAGGGCGAGTACAAGGTAGATGACGGAGAATGGCAGCCTGAGGACTTCTTCGTACCGCTTAACCATACCCTGCGCCGTCAGGCAGGTTATGAAGTTTCCATGAGTGCGCAGACTGAGCCTTGGACTCTGCCTGACACTATAGATAAGGTAATTACTTTGCGTATGACGTTTGACAGCAAAATCGAAACACCGGTATCCCTTTGCTACGAAACCGGATTTGACGCCACACTCAACGGTAAACCGCTTGATATAACGGCAGACGGATTCTTTGTTGACTTTGATATTCATAAATCCAAAAAGTTTATGATTGCAAAGGGCACAAACGTAATTACCGTAAAGGTACCCTTCTCTAAAAAGACGAGCGTTGAAAATCTTTACTTAACAGGCGATTTCGGCGTGGAACTTAAAGGCGGATATACCTGCATTACCGAAAGAGAGAAAAAGATAGGCTTCGGCGCGATTAAATATCAGGGCTTGCCTTTCTATACGGGTAACATTACATATAAATTTAATGTAGATACCCCCGCGGGTGATATGCGTATAAACTGCAAGAAGTTTGCAGGAACGCTCGCACGTGTATTTATAGACGGCAATGATGCGGGTGCTGTGTTTATTGCCCCCTACATCTTAAATGTAAAAGACGTTGCCGCAGGCACGCACACTGTGGAAATTAAAGTTTACGGCAATCGCGAAAACGCCTTCGGCAGAGTGCATAACTGCAAACCTAACGGCTGGTACGGCCCCGGCGAATGGTATCCGACGGGCGATGCGGAAAGTTATGAATATTGCCTTGCCGACTTAGGACAGCTGCATGCTCCGGTTATAGAAATGCAGTTAAAAAAGTAAAAAGTTAACAAAAAATGCTCCCCATGTTATAGGGAGCATTTTTTATATGTATCGAAAAATGTCGAACAATAATGTGATATGCAGAATTTACAAAAAACAAGCATTAAAAATGTACATATTGTATATCGTTTTTTTACATACAACCCTTGACAATTATTATAAAAATGCAGTATAATCAATGTGTAAAATTATCCTTTAAGGAGGTATTTGTAAATGAAAAAATTTGTAAATCCGTTTACAAAGAAAGTCATTTCGGCAGTACTTGCACTTGCTGTAGTGCTTTGCTCCGTTACAGTGGCTTTATCTGCGTTTGCGGAAGACACAACCGTAACAGAATACTATGATGTTACGGACGCATCCCCTGCAATACCGATGTTTACAAATCGTGTAATCGATTTGAACACATTGCGTGTGCAGTTCGGTGATGAAGCCGGCACAATAGTGACAGGCGATAAAATCACTTGGACCGCTGACGGTGAAACCGGCATCTCGGTTAATGACGCCGCCAAAACAGTTACGGCATTCGCTACAGGTGTTTATCCTGTAAAGCTCAGCGCCGAAGTATCCGGCACTGCGCTTGAACGTAATGTTTATGTAATTGTTAATAACGAGGGAGATTATTCCTTTAAGATTGACAGCATCAACTTCAGAGCCGGCGGAAACTACGATAAAACCAAATGGGTATTCGGCACAGCTTCCGCAGGTAATTTCGGTTCGTCACCGACCGGCGTTGCTAAATACTCAAAACAGGTAGCAAACGCCAACGGCGGTATCGCCATAGATAAGAACTGGAGCAATACTTCCTCTTTCTTTATGTATAACAGTGATGTCCTTAAAGACTTTGCGTCTTATAAGGTAACAACCAACATTATTATACCCAGTGCCGAAAACGAGGACGGTACCAAAGGTTTCTTCGGTCTTGTAACAAATGCACAGCTTAACAGTGAAGCTTTCACCGATGCGGCTGTCGCAAGCACTACGCCGATATTTGCCGATAATGCCACTTCCCTGATTTTGCGTGCAAGGAACTACGGAGGTCTTGGTATTTACGGATATAATTCCACTACAAGCCAAAGCAATCCTTCACCTGAGGTTTCATACTTCACAACTTCGGATATGATTCGTGATGACCACGACCTTTCTTATGAAGTAACAGGCACAGACAGGGCTGCACTTGTTTTAAACAACACTTATGTAACCTATCCTGACGGCAGTAAGAACTCCGTACTTGATCGTAAGTTGGAATTCACTGTTTCCGGAAACGATCTTAAGTATGTTCTGGATGGTAACACTATTTTCGATTCCACATCGGCTGAAAACAGCTATTCACTTTCTATGGATTGTTCAAAGGATGTTACCGTTGGTAATAATTTCTCGATTATGAAGTCCGGAGAAGAACCGGATTACAGCAAAACATTCAAGAGTACAACTGCATTTGACAGCAACGCATATAGCACATATATGAACGGCTACAACCTTGGAAAAGGCAGCGTAGGCTTTAACTGGGGACGTATTTATTTAGTTATCAGAGATTTAAGTGTTGAACTTGTTGACGTAACCGCTGAAAATATGCCGGCATC
>CAKSKA010000011.1 GCA_934464615.1 uncultured Eubacteriales bacterium
ATTGCAGTGCCTGCGGCAGAACCCTTTAAAGCATTGGCGTACAATATGTTTGACTCTGTGCGCGCCTTGGATATAGCGGTGTTCATTTGTTCGGTACTTACATCACCCGGCTCGCCTTTGTCGCCTTTTACACCCTGTATGCCTTGCTCGCCTTGTTCACCCCTGTCGCCTTTATCGCCTTTTTCTCCCTTGTCCCCCTTATCGCCTTTAAATTCGCCGTTGTCCTTTGCCTCTTTAAGTGCGGAATTTATTGCCCGCTGCAATTCTTCTTCCGTACCGTCCGGATTCATAAGTACATCCTCGCCGTTGGGACTTTTAAACACTTGCAGAACAGCGGTTGCGGTTTTGCCCTTAACCCTTATTTCATTGTATTCATCATTGCACACAGCGGTAACACAAACTTTTATATCGCCGGCACACGGTAATAACTGTTCCCAAAGCAATACGGATATTTCTCCGTTTTCCGCTTCGGATTTTGTTAAGCCTGGGGAAGTTATATGATCTCCGAACGGTGTCTCAAATTCAAAGTAGTAATAATTTACATCATCGGTTAAAAGTCTTTCCGGCAAGGCAACCGTAAGCAATGTTTCGTTGTGCTCGCCGGCATATCCGCAAAATTTGCTTTGCAAATATTGCGTATCTTGTGATAAATCAACATTAATTGTTCTCATAAAATAACTCCTTATATTTCTTTAATAAACGGATAAAGCGCATAAAGACCGTTTCCGGTTAAGCTGCACTTGTTAAGCTCGTCCGCAGTAAATTCAAAAGCCGGCTTTTCCGTCTCAACGGCATTTAGATTTTCAATTTCCTTTGAAAAGTCCTCAACGCAGTCTTTTTTAATAATTATGCCGTTATCTTTATGTACAAATTTTCCGTCGTTGTCCTTTTCGGCGTAACGGTTTACAATCTCGTTGTATCTTTTTTCATAAAATATCTCCTCGGTTTCGGCGGCTTTTACAAATTTTACAACTTTTAATGCCAGTTGCATATCACCGTCAAATTTACTGTTAAGGTCAAATGCGTTTTTAGCGCTTATTAAATCAATTACTTTCAATGTAAATTCTACCTTTCATAGTTAGTGTAGTTATAAAATTAACCGTTAGTTCGGTTCTGCATAAATATAATAACGGAAAGTCTTGGGGTATTGTCTGTCGGCAAAAATATTTGATTTTTCGCCAAATTTTGACAAATATGTATATATTTGATATACTATAATCATAATAGGGTTTGAGGAGAGATCATAATGAGGAGAATTATATGTACAATATTAGCTTTTCTAATTGCATTATGTATATGCGGATGCAACAAACCTTCTGACACAGGAATGAAAAAGAAAGACAATATTGATAATTCTCAGTCCAATACTGATTCTCAAAACAATGATGAAAATGATACAGTGAAATTTAATGATATTCGAACTCTGGATATTCCTGATGTTATTGGGTTGCAGTTGCAAGAGGCTAGAGATATACTGAATTCATTCAATATTGAAATTAAAACAGAACCGGTGTACAAAGCCAGAATAAAAAAACATCAGGAATACATCTTGGCGGATATTGGAATCGTTACGGAAGTAGAAAAAGATTATGATAATAATTGTATAATTTTATATTATCAAGAAAAAGGCAATAGGTTTGATTATATTGAAAATGCGGATGGAACTGTTACTTTGGGTGCAGCAACATCGTATAATCCAAGTGAAGATTTTATAATCCCTGCATTTTACAAGAACAAAAGGGTTTCTGCAATATCGCCGAATGGTGTTGGGTTTATCAATAGGATATCAAGTGAATTTGATATACCCACAATTAAAGTTCCTGAAGGGGTAACTTTTCAGGCAGAAATAACTTGTGATAATATCGTTTATTACAATCCAAATGAGGCACTATAAACTTGTTCCCAGGTTACGAATTATACTTCACCGTTGCTTAATCGCACTTCTAATCCTTTGTTGGCGTTAATGATGTCTCCACCGGCAATTCCGGTGCTCCAAAGGTTAAAGTACAGCATCATGTATGTTGTACCGGCAGTGGTTGATATACTGCATTGGTTATCAGTGAAAATTTTTATATTTGTCGACAAATAAAGACAAGTATAAATATATCTTGCATAGTATAATACATATTGTAATACGAATATGTAAAGGGGTATTGTGATGAAGAGAATTCTATGTACAATATTAGTTTTTCTAATTGCATTATGTATGAATGGATGCAATAATTGCGAATGTAATAAACCCTCTGATACAACGACGAATAATGATAATATTGAAAATTCTCAAGCCAATACCGAATCTGGTACATTAGTGGTACCTAATCTTGTGGGTATGGATAAAGATGAAGCTGTTAAGCTACTTGAGGGTATGGGGTTCGAAACGAAACTTGAGGCGTTGGGGCTTTTTGCCAATTTCAAAGATCATCCAGACTGGAAAGATAGTGAGATTGTTTCTCAGAATGTTCTTCCGGGACGTACACGCCCGTTAAAGACAGTTATTACTATGCAATATGCGACAGGGGCCTATTTTGACGAATACGAAGAAAATGCTGACGGAACTATAACTTTAACAATGTTAAGTGAGTGGTATTCAGAAGAACACATACTGAAAATTCCCAAGACTTATGAGGGCAAAACCGTTTCTTGCATAAAAGATGAAGCTCTGCCGAAAACCCTAGATCCATATGGGCCTTTTGCCGGTGTATATACGGTTCAAGTTCCAAAAGATGTAAAGGTTGAGGTAGATGTAGATTATGATTTGGTTAGATATTGATATAATTGGTTAATTTTCGAGTATATAAACTCGATTTTTGAGGTCTTCTATTTCATTTCTGATTGCGGGTAGGCTTTTTGCCACCGTGTAAACAGAGTACCATGATATGGAACCACCGCTAGGACCGTCGCCGGCTTGAAGAAATTTCGGGGTTAAGTTGACGTTATTACCACTTTCATCAATGCCGTGTATTCCGTAATCTGTGATTGTCCAAGCACCTATAGCAATACCCGATGACAGTACAGATTTTGCTTCAACCGTTCCTGTAAAACTACCGCTTGTGGCGTTAATATGTCCCTCAATGTCAGCATCTTTGGCATAGAGTTTACCGTTAATGTCAACTCTAAAGGGATAGTAGTCTCCTATGTTGGCGTTAATGATGTCTCCACCGGCAATTCCGGGGTTCCAAAGGCTTACGGTACAACCCTTGGAACTTGTATTGTAAATTCGGCTGTCGCTGATATTCCAACCCGCAATAGTACCGGACTTTGCGACCATATAACCTTCGTGGGTAACATAAAACGGAGCGGTAGACCAGGAGTTTTGATCGGTATAGCCAATACTTAACGCTACTGCACCGGAATCAGGGCATTGAAGTCCCGTACCGCGTCCACCGGACATTTTGTAAATTTCACTTGCGTTAATGTTCCAACCCGCAACAGTGCCCTTTTTGGCATACAGCGAACCGTCGTGTCCCACTTTAAATTCGGCGTTTTCGCCGGTGTGGTCGCCGTTGTCGGTTCCTGCCCAAAAAGCCCAGCCGTAAGGATATTCGCCGATTCCGGCGCTGCCGTAATCGGTATGGTTATAAAGGAAATGTTCATCTATTGTATATCCGCCTATTTTACCGCCTATAGCATTAATGTTACCGCTTAAACACAAATTACCGTCGCTGTCGGCATAAAACTGTTTGTTGCCGGCAGCATCTTTAATTGTAATACCGGCGGAAGTGCCGTCGTTGATAACGGTAAGGCCGTTTTGGTTTAAAGTAATGGCATAAGTACCGTCGGAACGGGGAGAGGCGATTAATGACAGTTCCTTACCCAAAAACATTTTACCTATAATCAGATCACCTGCGACACCGTATTTAAACACATCGGTGTCGTTTTCTTCATCATGATACAAATATATTTTACCGACAGCGGTAGATATGCTGCGCCAGTTATCAGTAGTAAGGTACATGCCGTTGTTAATAATTTTAAGCTGTTCGGGTTGATATAATATGTTGTTATTTGTGTCGTACTGCATATTTCCGTCTTTATCAAGTAAAAGTTTTCTTCCCAGATAACCGCTGTCGTCAATAACAACGGTCTGATGGTTTGAAGTCATGGCATGCTCTTTTGTAAGAGTTAAAGCATTGTCTATCCAGTCTTTTTGCTTTTCAAGTAGGGACCGCTGATCGTTAACAACGTTTTTTAGGTATTTAAGCTGTGCGGCGCCGGATTTGATATTGCCGAAAACATCGTTGAAAAGTGAGAAAATATCACTGCGTGCATACTTGGAAGAAAATGTAAGATTTACGCTGCCGTTTTCATAATTAACGTTAATTGCGGTGAGGTGTACCTGTTCCATGCAGTCGTCGGATGTTTCAAGCCATACAACAACGCCCGGCATAAGCTGTTTTGAAAAACGGCTGAACTTTTTGTTGAACAAAAAGCTGTTGTTTTCCACAGTAAACTCAAGCGAGGGACTTGAAATTTTTAAAAGCTGCGAATAAGCTCTGTCAAACAGTTTAGCGGACTGCTCGAAAATTTGTAAGTTGGTCATATCCGATGTAACAGTTATATATTCATCGGTATATTCTGCAGGACGAATGTAGGCGGCGAGTTCGTTTAAAAGCGATTGTGTAAATATGGGGTTGCCGTTAACGTCCTTGGCGGTAAGGGACAGGGAACATTCATCGGTATAAGTTTGTATAGGCTGTTCGTATGTGTTTTGTATTTCAGCCTTCTTGTTTTGCACCGCAGTTTCCGATTCGGAAATTTGTGTGTTAAGTTCTGCAATTTGGCGGTTAATATTCTCAAGCGCAATGTTTTTGGAATCGTCGGATTCATTAAGGCTTATTACTTTATCCCGTTGTATAAGGCGATTGTTAAGATTATCTTTAAGTATTGCGGTGTTACTTTCATATTCGTTAAGTTCATCACGGGCAGTCATATATTGCCGTGTAAGAGCCCTATACGGTTGTTTGCAGGCATTAAACTTTTCCTTATGTTTGAAAACGGCGGATTTAAGTTCCGGCGACATCATATCTAAAAAGGAATCAAAGTTATATAATGTTTCGCCGCCGGCAGGGTTGGCGTAAGTAATGGAAAACTGATCGCTTTGATTAACTGATATCGCGGTAAACAGATCATCGTCACCGGTTTCGATTTTAATGCCTTTAAGGTCGTTTGCACGCGATAAGTGGATGTCGGTACTGTGATGCGCCGCATAGTATTCTACGGAATAAAAGTTAAGTTTTCTTTTAATAATATCGGCGTCAATAATACATTCGTAGGCGGTTTCGATTTTTTCCCACAAAAAATCGTATGCATTTTCGGAACTGTTTTCGGCGTCCCAGTATGCAGATTTTTGTTTTAATCCGTCGTCCACAAAACCGAGAGTCCATTTGGGGCATTTTTGCATAGCAGTAACGATTATGCCGGTGGGATTGTCTTCACTGTCATCAAAGAAAACATAGTTTCCTTCATTAACAATGGGACATTCCGCGTTTTTAAGTTCCGTATCGGCAGAACGGCAGACAACGGACTTAAAAGTACCGTCGGCAGCGTTGTCTGTTATATCGCAACTGTCAATTATAAAGAAACCTATGTCCTCAAGAAACACAAACCTGCCTTTTACAAGGGAAGTGTACATTTTATGTATTGAGGAATCGGGATTATCGTAAAAATTAAAGGAAAGCTCCCAAGGGGCGTTGAAGTTTGCCGTAAGGGTTACTTCGCTGCAGTCGGGCAAAAGACCTAAAGTATCGGAAAGCAGGGTTCGGCCGTCCTTTATGCGTGCCTCGCTTGAAGGATTGCACAGTGTAATGCACGGCGCTGCCGACGGGTTGTATATGTTGTTTGTTGTTATCATATGTAGTACCTCATATTGCACCAACTTATTTCCAAACTTTCAATATCGCCGCTTATACGCAGTTCGTTCTCGCCTGGCAGCAGCCTTAAAAAGCGCCTGTCTGCAAGACTGTTGTACAGACTTATATCAGAGCTGTCAATTACGCTGCCTATGCGGCAATCGGCATAAACTGTTGTTTTTGCTGTAACTGACGTAAGCATCATAGTGCGGTTTGAATCGGTAATATTGGTTATGGATATATCGGTATCGGCTGTGTTGTTATCGGTGACTATTTTAATGTATGGGTATGTGTATCCGCTGTAATCGGTGTCTACGTTAATTTTAACAGTATCCGTAAAGGAAGTGTAGGTTTTTACGGTTGAGTCCTCAACAGCCATGGGGGAAGCAAGCAGGCAGGTGCATTTCCACCCGAAAAGATTGCCCGATATTCGTATTTCCTGCGGATTTATAAAGACACATTCTATGTACAGCCGTTTTGCGTTTGCCGCGCGCTTATTTGTTGCCGGCGGTTTATTGTACAGTTTTTTAAAATCGGGGGCGTTAAACAGCCACCGTTTAATTTTTTTCGCGTTATAGGCATCTATAGGTTTTTCGCTCAATATTTCGGTTTCGACGGAAAGGGGAGAGTCAGCCCACTTTCTGCCGGTAACGGAGTATTTGCAAAGAGAGTTATAGTATTCGGCGGAGTATTCGTATTCGGCACAAAGCTGCCGCAATTTTTCGGTTTCAAGATTTGCGAACATAACGCCGAAACGTTTGGAGTTTATACCGTCGTAAAAAAAGTATCCGTTAAAAAACATTTCTCTGCCACCTTTCATTATAAAGTATTAATTTTGTATTTTTCTAAAGCTTTTAAGCAGTGCGGCGGTCTGTTTTTGCTGGGAAGAACGAATCTTTGTTACGGTGCTGTTATCTGCACTGCCCGCAATGTTTATACCGCCCATGTTTATGCTTACGGGTTGCGAATAAATCATAGCGCCGGTGCGGTTTTTAAAGTCATAAATCTTTTGTGCAATACCGGAAAGAACGCCGTCCGGAGAATTTGCAAATGCATATAAAAACTCGGTTGCGCCGGAATTCCACACCTTGCTTGCAGGTGTTAAAAATGTAAATTTACCTTTACCTAAATTGCCGGCAATAAGTTCCGCACCGTTTTCCTGTGTAATGGCAATACCGCCTATGGAATTGCTTGTACCGGAAGCATAAGCATCGCTTAAGTGTATTCCCATTTTTTCGGCAAAATTAATAATTTCACGGTGTATAGCCGGTATTTCTTTATTTATATCCTCAAGCAATTGTTCTATGCCGTCTATTTTGTTTTGTATTTCTTCTTCCTGCCTTGCGTATTCTTTATCAATATCGGCCTTGGCCTGCTCGATGGATTTATTGTGTTCAAATTCATCAAGTTCTTCCTGCTTTTCCTTTAATTGTTGCTTAAGTTCAAGCAGCTTTTTCTGCGATGAAAGCGAGAGTACACCGCGGAAAGAAGCTATAAGCGTCTTGAGTTTGCTTATTTCCTGACGCCTTTCGGACTGCTCTTTTTTATAATCCTGTTCTTCTTTTGCGTCGTCAAGGGCTTCCTTACGGGCATCGGCAATTTTTTTGAGTGACTCCTTTTGCTTTTCAAAAGACTCTTTTTGCGCGTTAAGATCATCCTGATACAGCTTTTTAAAACCGCTATATACTTCCTGAGAATATTTTGCATATTCTTCAAGATAAGCGGAACGATTTGAAAAATGTTGCTTGTATTTATCATTAAGCGATGCCAAGTAGGTTTGTTCGTCGATTAAATTGTTCTCACGTTTCCATTTCTGCTCAGTGTACCAGGCATCAAATTTTGATTTATTGGTATCGACAGAGGAATCAGAAGAAAAGTTAAGGTTGTTGGATATATCTATTTGTTTATATAGTTCATCAATTTTTGCCTTGGCTTCGGCAGCAGCACCAACTGAAATAACTGCATTATAAACATCTTCGCCGAGAATCGCCTTGATCTGTTCTTCACGAGATTTACCCTTAAGAGGGCCTCTTGAAATAGCCTCATGATGATTAAGACGGACTTTATTCCACAGGGCGTTATATGCATCTCCGATACTGGTTACAGCAGTTAATTCTATACCCATACTTTTAATGCGATTTTTTATATTTCCACTTAATGTTGTATTCATCACATTTTGAGATTCAACATAAGCTTTGGCTGTGTTCATATAGGCATTTGCACTTGCTTGTGATGCACCGTTTTCAAGCATTTGTTGCCGTATACTCTCGGCAGTTTGCTCGTTAAAATCGCCTTTGGCTATAGCGGCATTTGTTAATGATGATGCAAGTGCGGCAGCAGCGACATCGGCAGAATTGGATATTCCGAGTGCATTAAGCTGTGATTTAACAAATCCGATATTATTTTCATTAACGTCGTCAAGTATACCTTTTTGTTCTATGTAATCTGAAAACAATCCTGCTAACGCTTGGCGCATTTCTTCTACAGAGGCTTTGCCGGATATTAATATTTCAATGTAATTTTCAAGACCTTTAACATCAGCAAAATCTGTAATTAATTTTGAAACAGATTCCGACGAGATGCTGCCCTTGTTTATTTCCTCCATAACAGAGTCAATATCCTTTTTCTTTGATTTTACATCTGTTAATCCGTCGGAAAGTTGCTTTGTTGCTTCGGCAAATGAAGTAACTTTATTTTTTGCTTCTTCTGTTTTTGTTTTAATATCATCAATATTATTTACTGCATTTAAAAGGGCATTCGCAAAATCGTCAGATCCGCTTTCACAGGCTTTAAGCAGTTCGTCGGTATCCAACAGTCCGTTTTTATCTTTATCAAATGTATCAAAGCTGTCTCCCAGATTTTCCTTCCAATCAATTGCTTTAATTTCTGATAAATAATTTACAAATTCCTGAACGTCTTTGTTGTTTTTAAATAAGTCGGTTAAACTGCCTGCTGATAGTTTTTCGTCGTCAACAAGCGACATAATCGACTTTCTGGCACCGTCAAAACGCGCGCTGTTAAAGGCAGCTGTTAAAGCGGAATCCACTTCACCGGTTGACACCAAAAGTGTGTCTATAGCGGTGTTTATTCCGTCAATATATTCATGCGTGTCATCTTTGGGATCATATGTATATCCGGACTCATACAAAGTCGATAATTTATCTTTAAGACCGTCATCTTTATTTATAAGGTTTTTCAGTTTTTCTTGTGCATTTTTATATTCCGATGATTCCTTATCTGCTAATTGCAGTGTAGCCAAATAACCGCTTAGGCTTGGATTTCCGGCCTTGCTTGCGTCAATATCTTTACTTAGATCCTGCTTGACTGCCCATTTGTTAAAGTCCTGTGCGGCATTTTTGATGGCAGTTTTCTGTTCAATTTTATTTAGGGCTATTTTTCTTTCTCGTTCTGCGTTTTCCTGACGGAGAGTTTTCAGTTCTTCCTTATCAGTCAGCGAAAGTTCTTTTTTACCCTCTAATTCTTTTATTTTGTTCGTCGTTTCATTTAGCTCGTTATTAAGTGTTTCGCCTTCCTCTTTTAGTTGTCTTGCTTTTTCGGCAGATTCTTCAAACTTTTGGGAGGAACTTTTAATTAAAGGCGCGATAATTTGGATAAGTGTGATAATACCTGTTATTGCAAGGGAAATAATTCCCATAGAGGATGTTACGGCTTTTAAACTTGTTGCGAGACTGTAATTTGCGGCTGTTTGGCTTTTTGTAGCGGCGGCCGTAACTTTTTTTATTGCAGCCGCACTTACCTCAATAACAGTATTTCTAATGATTTGGTTATTAAGCGTATCAAGTGCAACCGATTCCTGACGCCGTATATTTAAAGCATTTTCCGCGGCAGCAGCAAATTCCTGAGATTGTCCCGATGACTGTGCTGAAGCGCTTACAGATGCACTTTGAGTGTCTGATTTTTTGCCGAAAGCACCCACCAGCGTGCTTACGCTGCTGTACGTTTTTGCAGTATCATTTAATACATCTTTAATTTTGCTTGCAGGATTAGAGCTGCTTTTGCTGCTCTCGGATTTAGCGGATGCTGTTATGTTTATTTTCAGCGACGACTGAAGTTCGAGGAGTTGTTGTTCTATTAAGGATTTTGTTGTTTGTATATCCAAAATTGCAGTGAATTTTAAACCACCGCTGTTATTTATGGCAGTTATAATCCCGTTAAGCTGTTCATTTATAAGAAGTCCGCTTGCACCGGTAAGTGTGCCGCCGCCTTCTACACCGAACAAGACGCCTATCGGATTGTTGTTTGCCATATTTCACCACCGTCCGTTCTAAAAAATGTTATATTAATTAAATACCGCCGAAACTCTCCGGCGGTCTATGCTGAAGACGGATACCGAAGTAAATAAAATCAGTTATATATACAGATATTAAAATTGCGTTTCTTAGGTATCTGTCTTCAGCATATTAATATTTCAGTCGGCAATTTTAATATCTTTCATTTCCTCATAAAGTTCATCTATAAACGAATTGCCGCCCATACTTTTGTAATTTGTGTAAGTTTTTATCAAAAGTTCATGCTTATAACGCGGCATTATTCCTTTTGACGCGTATTTATAATACATATCTGTAATAGTATTGCGGCATGTGTTTCGCTGTGCCTCCAGGGAGGAATCGAGTTTTCGGTTTAATTGTTCAAGCGTGTTTATGGCTTCGGTGTTCTCACTTTTGCTTATTTTTATATGATTTTCAAGTGCTTTATCCAAATTGTTTATAGCGGTCATTGAACTGTCGATTTTATCGTCGCATGTAGGTACCCCTGATGTGCGGACAATAAAATCGGCAAGTTTTTTTCGGATAGGTTTAAATATTGTAATTATAAATCCGGCTATTATAAGTACGGAAGAAATTAATTCGGAAATAAGTTTTATTATTTGAGTGTTCATTATTTTTATATAGTACAAGTAACCTGCATAAAGATTTATAATTTATGCAGTGCATTAATTGCTATGGGAAATTCCCACAATTTCTTTAATTTCGTCGGTCGATAAATCGGAGAGTTTGTCCTTCAGGTTTTCCACAAAATCCTTTAATCCGTCGGCAATCGGGCGAAATTGAGAAATATGGAATTTCTTGTTTAAAAGATATTCTACGGTTCCGTCAATATCATTGTAAAAATTAGGATATACGTTTATAATGTCATCCGTAATTTTTTGCATAATATCGGGGCGGAAATTTATAAAGGAATAAATAACCTCAATGTCGTCGGTGTTTATGTTTGTAAAGGTGTTTAATATGTTAAGCTGTGTTGAAAAGTTTTTAAGGGGCATATAAAATTCACCGTCATCCGAGAAACAGGAATGTGCAATATTTGAAATAAGTCCGTTGTATTCTTTGGCGTTAATATAGGGATTTACATTAATTTTAATCTCTTTGTTATTGAATGATACAGTATGTACAATGGGCTTTTTACGTACCGATTTTATAAATTCCTTTATGGTGTCGGTACTTATTTCATTCTTGGTTTTGTATGTCATAATAAACTCTCCTTGATTTTTGTATGTTAAGTGCAGTGGAATTTAGCGGTACAGAGCGCACATTGCGCCCCGCACCGCAGAACATTTAATATTTAAATGTGCACTTAATAAATACTGTTTTAAAATTTATACACGGGTAACAGAATATACATTGTCATCGTCATCTGCAAGAACGTCAAATGTAACATCCAATGACATCGGATCGCCCGAACCGTGATATGTAAGGGACAAAGCCTGCTGCGGCTGAATTTTGTAAGCCTTTACATGTTCCATACTGTTAAGACCTTCGGTATCCTTTAACTTTGTATAACCGTCAAGTCTGTAGAAGTCGGCAGTATTGGCGTTGTTGAAAATAACTTCCTTAGCAGCTGCGTCCTGCTTAAAGTAATAAGCAATATAGTTGTCGCCGGCAGCTGCATCCGCAACAGTTACCTCTTTGTCGGAAGCGGTTGTTGCAACCGGTTCGCCGGCACAGTCTGAATCTGCACTGTAAACATAAAGAGTACCCGCAATAGGAGCCTGTGAAAGAGTTATTTTACCGTTTTCAGCAACGGTAATAACTTCGCGGCAAGCAAGTTCCGCACCGGTCTTAACATTGCCGGCAGCGGCGATGGAGATAAGTTCCACGGGGATTATCTGAGTGGAAATTTTGATGGTTCCCTTAATCGGATCGTCAAATCCAACAAGGTTTGCACCCTTCTGTCCGCCGGTTGCGAACTGACGCTCACGGCTGAGTTCAACTACATAATCGTTGATCCAGTCAAAGAAAAGATACGGCGCTTTTGTCTTGTAATTGCTGAGGGTAAAGTTCATACCACATTTGTTGGCAGTTTTTTTCATGATTTACATCACTCCTGAATTTTTTAATTATTATTTTTAAGCCACAATTCGTAATCAAAGTCTTCACCGCCCCAAACAGAAAAAGATCTCTCCGAAATCTTCGACATCCTGTTCTGCGAATATGCTTGGAATTGGTCATATAACTGCCATACCGTAAGGTTATAAATGTTGAACAAGTTATATCCGCTGTTCGCAACGCACATTTTTGAGATGATGTTGTCTGTTTGATAATTTTTTAAATTGTTGCCTATTTGCTGTTTTGAATATTTTTTAAATACATTTAACGCTTTTGCAACTTCATCCGATTTGTCTGATAAATCTTCGTTTTCGGTTTTTTCACTGACGGAATAATTGTGCATAAGCTGCCGTAGTATACAACATAAAAAATCGAAGTTTTCTTTGCAAATTATGCCTTCTGTCTGCTTTGACAAAGTGTCACTGTAAACGGCAAATAATTTTTTGTTGGGTATATATTTTATCGGATTTACAAAAAACAGAGAAAGAGACTTTGCAAACACTTCTCTCAAAGCGTCGTTTTGTATTATGTATGTAAATTTGTCGTTGACTGTATCTGCGTTTTTTCCGTATAGGCAGGCAAGCAAGCCGTTAATAGAACCTTTGCTGTTGTCGGCTGCAATTCCGGCGAAGGCATAGTATTGTATGTTTTCGCCGTCTTTATCGTACAGGTTTTTTAATTTAGGTGAAACCACCGTGCCTATGCCTGTAACACAGTAGGGCGCATTTGCAAGCAAATGACCGTAGGGTATAATAAATTTTTTGTTATTCTTCATATTTTGTTATACAAAAAGCGATACATCGCATTTGATTTGCAGTGCTGAAAAACCGTCGTAGGTTTTTACAGAGTGAATTTTTGAAATATTAAATGTGCCCACTTCATCAAAATCTTCGCTGCCGAGCAATTCGGCAATGCACAGTATTATTCTGTCATTACGGTTTGCGCAGCTGTCAGGGAAGCGTGTTTTATCGGGATACATAAAGCCAAACTTCGAAACGGCTTGTATATTAAAGCCAACGGTTTGTATTGATGCGGAAACATTTTCTGCAAAAGCTGTTTCCACAAACACACATGTGCCGTCATTAACACAGTTACCTGTTATGCCGTAATCGAAAAGATGTGTTCCCAATACGTTTTTAACACTTTCAGACTGCATTGATATTTGGGGATCATCGAATATAAGCTGCATTATCTTTTGCGAGTTTGCTATAGCATCAACTATTTTTTGTTTGCATTTTAAAACATTATTAAAATTTGTCATTGTTTAATGCTCCGTTTTCCTCTTCACGCCTTTGCAATTTACATTCAGCAATGGCTTGTCTTATATCGCTTACTGCAATTTCACCGTTTTTAACGGCATCCGTTACTTGCTGCGCAATTTGCGCCGCAGTGCTTATATTTCTGTTTTTCCATGTGTTGTAAAGTGCTGTTATAACAAGAAATATGCTGCTTACCGCAGATGAAATTTCGTCATTTAAAACGGGGAGTGTATTTAACCCGAAAATTTGCAATACAGAATTTACAAGGGATAACAGCAACAGCAGTATTCCCGTAACAGACTCGCATGAAAGACCTTTTAAATTGATTTTTTTCATAACTGTATTAATTCCTTTCTATAGTGTGGTGGTTTTCCTTCCCTTAAAGCAAATTAGTCATTTCTGTTAAAAAATGCTTTGAAAACAGGACTCGGCAGACAATAAAACGTGTTTAAACTTTTTGGTAAAAACGGTTTAATGCCCTTATTTGCAGGGCTTAGGGTGTATTTTACATTTTCCGGATTTCAAACGGAATGTTTCATTTTTGCTGCACAATCCGGACAATATTTTAAACGCGAATTTTTAATTTTCTTTTTTATCACAGCACCGCATCCGGCACAAAAAACGGTATAGTCGTCAATGTTGTTTTCAACATTTTCGGCAACATCATCCCCGAAAATGTTCCAAAAAATAAGTTTGTTGCTTGTCTTTTTCTTTTCAAATAAATACTTAACAAGCACATCTGTTAAATATAATCTGTCGGTACAAATATCATTCATTTTGTTATTAATGTTTATAAAAATAAAATCATAGTTTCCTGATTTTTCATTGTTTTCGCTGTCGCGCATCATATTTCGGGATGCCCTTGAGGTTAACATATCCCAATTATCTGTTATATTTTTTGCACGGTCGGTATTAAGGCTTATCTGCTTGTTATGCATAAGGTTTCTGTAATTGAACTTTGGAATTTGCGAGGTGTCAAATTTAAATTTCGGTACGGATAAAATACTTTTTATTCTATTTACCGGACTGCCGTTTACCGCAAGGATTTGCGAATCCGACTTGTCCTTTGCATATTTAAAAAAATGCGGAAGTTTTTGCGAAGAATAAGATTTTATATTATCATTGATTTCGGTCGGTCTTGTGGGTTTAAAAAGTGTTTTGGCATAATCAATTACAAAATTGTTTTCCATACAAAGAATTTTAATAAGTGTTTCGTCACGTTCGTCGCTGTTCCATATCTTAGATATTAAATTACTTATTTCACCGATTTTTCCTCCGCTGTATGCAGTTGTAAGACCTTCATACATTGTCATGGAATTTATCTCCTGCTCGGTAGATTTTTTCATATCATAATAAAGCGGAACTACGTTTTTGCAACTTCTTTTTGCAGCTTGTATTATTGCTTTTTCGGTTGTAATTAAGGATTTGTCGCCGTCAACATCAAACATAAGTATTTTGGATATTAAATCGTGACAGCTTGTATAAACGCCGTTGGTATAAAACCATTCGGATGTTACGTTGTTTGTAATGTTTTCTCTTACGGCATCTTCTTTAAATAAATGAGGATTTCTTAAACAATCAACTTCGCATTTATTACCGTATAATTTACAGCTTACTTGGCCGTTTTTTAACAGACCTTGAGGATTTTTATTATTTAAAAACCAGTATTCACACATGGCATATAAGTCCGGAATTATAAAAGTATATTTACCGTTTATGTCCAGCTTTGCGCATAACGCATCCTTAACCAGCTTGTTTTTTATATTTTTAAGCATACTTTTTGTGTATGGATCACGCAGTATTGCAGGATAACGGTAGAGCGATCTTTGAAAACCGTTTTTGTTTGGGTTTGACTTTGCGGCGTTAAAAACTTTAAGCATAGTTTCACGGTCTTGTGAAATGCAATTGATTTTGTTTTGGTTTTTTTTGCAAAGTTCGGTTATTTCGTCATCTGTTATATCGGTGAGAGTCTGCATCATTTGGTAATTGTATTTTGCGTTTTCAAAATATTTTTCTTCTATATTGCATTTTCCGGCGGTGTAGCCGTACATTTTAAAGTTTTGTTTGTATTCGTCCCAGTCCTTGTAATACTTCCACATTTTAAATTGCGATTTTGTGAATATTATGCTTATGTTTTCAAGCAATATATTGTGTTTTTTGCCATATATGTCTTTAATTTCGGCGGAGCATCCGTTCTGCTTTATGAATTTATCAAATGGGAAAACCGCAAGCAGACCTTTTATCCATGGCATTCTTATCATAAAATTTCTTTTGCTTAATTTCGGCAATATCATACCGCAGCCATCCGTATGATTAATAGGAATATCCGCATTTTTTCGGGTTACGGAATAGTCGTAATAATCTATGAAATCAACAATACCGTTAACATTTGTTTTGACATCGTCTATTACTATGCACTTGTCAATGTCAAAATTTTCCCATAAATCAGTAGCACTGTTTTGCAAAGCAAGGTAAGCTAAGTATTTGTTGACATTTGCGCCGCCTTTTTTGTTTATATCATTTACGGATAACCCGCATGTTAAACGGTTTTCTATATTGTTCCACAGGCGTTCCTTTATAAAAACTGTTTTTTTGGTACGTATTTGTCCTGCACCGGCAGTTAAAATTCTGTATTTCTCATTATTTAATATAAACCCATTTTTAATAAGCGATTTAAGCACATTGTAGTAGTAAGTTTGTACAATTATTATGTCGTTGTACGGTATGCAGGGCTGCATTTTAAGCGCGCGGGTTACACCGGATTCGAAAACGGCGATAACATTTTTTTCGTTTATTGCATCTGCCCGCATACAGCGCAGTCTGTCTGAATCGGTCAAACTTTTTAATTCCTTTTTTAAAACGGATATTTCGGTTTTAATTTCGGATATCCTGTTTTTTAAATCATTCAGTTTTTCGCTATGCAGGCAATATTCCGAATTATCGGTGTCGGCATAAATCTTATTAAGCAATTTAACGGCTTTTTCTTTTGTTAACTTGCCGTTCAAAAAGTCGGTGATAATTTCAACTTCGTATGTATATCGTCTTTTTCGGTCTGTAAGATTAAAAATTTTTTCTTCAATATCTTTTTCGCAGTCGGTAAAAAAATCCGAAGTGTCAACTGAATAAATAAATATTTGCTTATCGAGAATAACCGTTTCCCCCTTTTAAAAGACCGGATGGACGTATCGGCAGTTTTTCGGTATTGATTTTTTGTATATTCGCTTCAATTTTTTTAATTAAATCGCTTTTTACAAAGGCAAGAAAATCATTATGCCGCACATCCGGATTTTTCTTTTCTGTTTTGTTCCAATAAACTACGGATTCGCATATCCAAACACAAATGGTACCGTGCCAATCTTCAATTGAATTGTCGCTTAAATTAAAGAATTCAAGCATTTCCTCTACAAGCGGATATGCGGTTGCAACTAATTTTTTTTCGTATATTGTAAGCTTTTTCATATTTCCCTCCTTTTTTAAAGAAATCGTGTGATAACAATTGTGCGACTGTTGTATATTTGAATTAGTGATATACGCAAACGCGAATGCGGCATGAAAGCAGCATTCCTTTGTTGGTGCAACAGTTGAAAATACTCAAGGCATAAAAAAGAGGTTATTATAGGGCAAAATTATTTAATTAAGGAGTGCGTTTATGAAGCATAATTTAAAGATATCACCAAACAGGACAATTTCAACAGTTATATGTAGGATTTGAAAATTGCTAATAAATGAGTTTGGGAGAGTTGAAATGAAACTGACTTTAATGGATTTTAACGGGGAATTAATTGAATCTCAGATGATTATGGTTCCTTTAAATATTTCTAACGTGGGAATTTTGCAGCCTATAACGGATTATAAATGCATAAGTTACGATTTTCCGATTATAGGAAAATCGGCAATTGCAATAAGCGACACTTTTAATAAAAGTTATTTAATGTGTGACATAAACGGTCAAAATTTACATATTGCGGTAGAATTCAGTGCAAAAGAAAAGAACGAAATTAAAAAAATTTTAAACAAAATAGGTTGACAAAACTATGCGACTGTTGTTATAATTACAGTTAGTAACGAAGGGAGGGATGTTACGTGAATTGCAAACAATTGTACGACAGGCATAGTTCGGAGTTTTCAAAGCAAACAGGATTCACTTTTGAAAAGTTATGTAAAAAGATTGATGAAAAAAATATTGCATTGCAGTCGCTTACCTTTGACGATTTTGCGGATATTTTATATGAAATGCATGGAAACACAACGGTAAGTACTACGCTGTTGCGGCAATCAATGTCCTGTTTGTTGTCTATTTATAGGTTGTCGGATATAAACCCTCCGCAATGGACAGAAAATATGGATATATATGAAATATCTTCAAAAATTATTTCGCGCCAAAAAGACTGGGGATTTTTTAAGGATATTAATTCCGTTATTTCGCACATAGATAAATTAAATTGGGGTACTTTTGTTAATGATGCAAAGGTAGCGTACATTCTTGCGTTCCATAATGTACTGTCTGCGGAAGCGGTTGAAATTAAGAAAAATGACATTGATTTGAATAAAAAAACCATTAAAACGTCCAAACACGGTGTTCTGTCATTTTCGGATTTTGAAATGAAAATAATTGACGAATATATAAATTGTAATTATTACACGACACCGGTTGACGGAAGGAAAATATTTTTGGAATCATCGGAATATCTTTTCAGGCCTGTTAACGGTAGGGGAGATAAAATGACTGCTGTCGGTCTTAGAACAAAACTGAAAAAAGTTAATGACGGCTTTAAAAGCAAAGATATATATCCCTTACTTTCAACCGAAAAGTTGTCCGTAAACGGTGACTTTTACAGGGTATATACTTATAACATAAGTCCGTTTGTTTTTGATAAAAACAGAAAGGTGCAGTATAATCAATACGTAGATACTTTTTGGAAGCAACGGTAAAGGTGTTGCATTTTAAAATGCATACTTGACCGTTGTTTTTAAACGCGCAATATACAACAGTCGCACAGAGGAGCAAAAAAATCATGTCTTTATTTCACACAAAGAAAAACTGTATAAAAAACGGAATATGGGAAAGCGGTATATTTGTATGCCGCAAATGTAACAGCATAATAGCATATGCTTACAAAACGGAAAACGGCATAAATGTGGTAAACTTTCCTAATTACAAAAACGCAATTGTTAAAAAACCGGATTCGTATTTAAAATAATTTTTTAAATACGTACGTTATTGCAAACATTGCGGCGGTGTGGTATAATATAGCCGAAAAATATAAAAGGAGGTTGTTTTAAATGAAATGTGTATGGGGTAAGCTTGGATTATTTGCCGGAGGAGTGCTTTTCGGAACGGCCGGCCTTAAAATTCTGAGCAGTAAAGAGGCTAAAAAAGTCTATACATATACCACCGCCGCGGCGCTTCGCGCAAAAGATGATATTATGACGACCGTTACTGCCGTAAGGGAAAATGCGGAAGATATTCTTGCCGACGCTAAGGCGCTCAACGAGAAGCGCGCCGCCGAAACGGAAACAGAGGTTATCGAAGATACCGCTGCGGAATGAACAAATAAATTTCGGATGAGTGTAGTTCCGTTTTGTTCGGTCCCGTATACACTTAATGGGCTGTTGCATTAAGGAAAATGCATAAACAAAAAGTTCTCGAATAACTTTTGGCTCCATCTGATGAGGGAACCGTCGAGTGAAACGAGATTGTGAGAGATATTAAAGTTTTTATTTGTTTAAAACTTTTCTCTCATTCCGTCACGGTTTACACCGTGACGCCTTCCTAATAAAATGGAGGCTTGTTTCATGCGGATTATTCTTGATGCGACAGTCCTTAATTTTTATTTGCATTAAATTTTCGGAGATGCAGTTTTATGAAATGCTTGGTATTGCACGAATCGCAGGGCAGACTGCGCGTGCATTTATGTATAAACAGAATGAGTCTTCATTCTGCCGATGTTCTTGAATATTATCTGCGCGGCGTTTCGGGCGTTACCGACGTTAAGGTTTACGATCGCACCTGCGATGCTACGGTTATATACAGCGGCGCGCGGTCAGACGTTATAAAGGCTTTTGCTGCTTTTTCGCCGAAAAAGGCCGAAACCGAGGTAGCACTTCCCGAGCATACTGCGCGAGAGCTTAACCGCGAGTTTGAGGATAAGCTGGTTTTGATGATTATAAAGCGCTTTTCTTCAAAGCTTTTTCTGCCGCTGCCGCTGCGCTCGGCAATTGCGGTCTGCCGTTCGCTTCATTATATAAAAGAAGGATTAAAGGCACTGCTGAAGGGCAGGCTTTCCGTATCGGTGCTTGACGCCACGGCGGTTACCGTATCGCTTTTGCGGCAGGATTTTAATACCGCAGCGTCAGTTATGTTTATGCTGCGGCTTGGCGAGTTGCTTGAAGAATGGACGCATAAAAAATCTGTTTCGGATCTCGCAGGCGCTATGTCGCTTAACGTAGATAAGGTATGGCTTAAAACCGAAGAACAGGAGATTTTAGTCCCGATAAACGATATTTCGGCAGGAGATAAAATAATAGTCCGCACGGGCAATCTTATTCCGCTTGACGGTAAGGTGGTTTTCGGCGACGCTATGGTAAATCAGGCTTCAATGACAGGCGAATCCCTGCCTGTTAAAAAGAGTGCGGGCAGTTACGCATATGCCGGAACGGTTGTCGAAGAGGGCGAGTGCATAATTGCGGTTGAAAGAACTGTGGGCGGCGGGCGTTACGACCGTATCGTTCATATGATTGAAGAGTCCGAAAGGCTTAAATCCACTGCCGAGGACAAGGCATCGCACTTAGCCGACAGACTCGTTCCCTACACCCTCGGCGGAACGGCGCTTACTTATTTATTAACACGCAACCCGATAAAAGCGCTGTCAGTGCTTATGGTGGACTTTTCCTGCGCCTTAAAGCTTTCAATGCCGATAGCTGTAATATCGGCAATGCGCGAAAGCAGTAAACATAACGTTTCGGTCAAGGGCGGACGCTTTTTAGAGGCGGTGGCTAAGGCGGACACAATTGTCTTTGATAAAACAGGAACACTCACCTTTGCAACTCCGCGCGTGGCAAAAATTGTGACGTTCGGAGGACGCCGGGAAAACGATATGCTGCGGCTTGCCGCCTGCCTTGAGGAGCATTATCCGCACTCGCTGGCGAACGCCGTTGTTGAAGAAGCGGCAAAGCGCGGACTTAACCATGAGGAATACCACTCAAGCGTTGAATACGTTGTGGCGCACGGTATTTCAAGCACGGTTGAGGGTAGAAAGGTAGTTATAGGCAGCTATCATTTCGTATTTGAGGACGAGGGCTGCGTAATTCCTGAGGACGAAATGGATAAGTTTGACGGTATTTCCGATGAATACTCCCATCTTTATCTCGCTGTTTCGGGGGTTTTAAAGGCAGTTATTTGTATTTCGGATCCGCTGCGCCCCGAGGCTGCCGAAGTTGTTTCGGCATTGCATAAAGCCGGCATTAAAAAGGTTGTAATGATGACCGGCGATAACGAAAAAACCGCCGCTGCGGTGGCGCACGCCGTTGGTGTGGATGAATATCACGCTGAGGTTCTGCCCGAAGATAAGGCGGAGTTTATCCGCTGTGAAAAGGCGGCCGGACATACCGTTATTATGATAGGCGACGGCGTTAACGATACCCCCGCACTTTCCGAGGCAGATGTGGGCATAGCCATAAATACGGGTGCTGCAATCGCCAGGGAAATTTCGGATATAACCGTTTCTTCAAGCGATCTGTTCAAGCTTTTAAAGCTGCGTGAAATTTCGGTAGCGCTTATGGCACGCATAAATAAAAACTACCGCTTTATCGTAGGATTTAATTTTCTGCTTATAGTCTGCGGCGTTACCGGTGTAATTCAACCCACAACATCGGCACTGCTGCACAATATGTCCACCCTTGGCATAAGCATTAAGAGTATGACAGACCTATTGCCCGAAGAATAACATAAATTAACCTCAAATGCAAAAGCAGTGCGTAAGAATACGGCAAAATAAGAACGGCATTTACGGCTTTTTTGTCTATATTCTGTCCGAATTTGACACAAGCATAATATTAAAGCAAATAACAGAAATACTTTTTATATAGTGGCACAAGGAAGTAGGAGTTAAAATGCAAATAGACGTTGTAAAGAAATCGGTTTTATCAAGCGACAAACGCCATATGCTGTCAGGTATTGTTTACGTACCGCAGGGCGAAATACGCGGATATTTCCATGTTGTACACGGGATGACGGAACATATAGCAAGATATAACGATTTTATGCGGCATATCGCGTCGCAGGGATTTATATGCTTCGGATATGATAATTTGGGACACGGCAATACCGCAAACAATACGGACGAACTCGGATTTATTGCTGAGGCTGACGGCTGGAAATACTTGATTGCAGATGTCGCCGAGTTTTCAAACGCCGTAAGAAAAGATTACGGCGAGGATAAGCCGTATTATTTAATGGGGCACAGTATGGGTTCGTTTATTGCAAGAAACGCCGCAGTATATTCCGTTAATCCTAAAAAACTTGTTGTTATGGGTACGGGCGGACCTCGGCCGGAATCGGTTTTCGGTTTGGCAATTATAAAAATAATAATCGCTTTAAAGGGCAAAAAACATATTTCCGATTTCCTGTACAAAATAACTTTCGGCTCGTATACCAATCGTTTTTCGGATACCGATCCGAATTGTTGGCTTACAAAAGATGAAGCGGTACGAAAAAAATACAGTCAAGATCCGTTTTGTAATTTTAAGTTTACGGCAGGCGCTATGTACGACCTTATAAAACTTAATATGAGGGCAAACAGCCGTGAGTGGTTTAATAAGGCGGCCGGCAAGATGCCGATACTGCTTGTGTCCGGCGCAGATGATCCTGTGGGAGCATACGGCAAGGGCGTTAAAAAGGTTTTCGACAGGCTTAAAAAGCACGGCGCGGACGTAAATATGATTTTGTATGAAAATTGCCGCCATGAAATTTTAAATGACGGCAGTGCCGTTAAAGTTACACAGGATATACTGGATTTTATAAAGTAAAGTAAGGCATTGCAACAAAAATACAGGTGGGTTCTGTCTGCCGGACTTGCTTTGCACGTTACCGAATATAATAGTAAAAGCTGTAAAAACAATTGTTTTTACAGCTTTTTTATTTGCATTTTAAATGTCTGCTTACATCATATTTTTGCGATATTGCGTAGGCGAAGTCCCATAAGCATTGCGGAAAGCCCTGCAAAAATGGTATACGCTTGAAAAACCGCAGCTGTCGGATATTGCGGTTACGCTGTCATCTGTAGAACAGAGCATATGTTTTGCGTTTTTCAGGCGTATGTCTATTATATATTGTTTCGGCGTAGTGCCGTAGTGCTTTTTAAACAGTTTTCGCAGATACACTTCGCTTATGCCGATAGATTTTGCTAAATCGGTATTTTTTATTTCACTGTCGTAAAAGTTTTTGTTTATGTACTGCACGGCAGGGAACAGTATGTTTTGTCCGCCTGATTCTCCCTGCAGCATATCGAGAATTTCGTACAGTGCGTGCAGTTGCTTTATGTTATTGTTTTCAAACATAACGCTTTTTGAAAGTCTTGAAAATGCAATTAAATATTTTTCGGTATTATCGCACGGTACTACTATAAAGTCATTAATTTTGCTGTCGTCGGTACATTCAAAATTTATTACCGGAAAATAGCCTGTCTCGTTACCGTAGATTGTATAACTTTGTCCTTTAGGCAAAATTACAGCGTGATTTGCGTCGGATACATAGCTTTTGCCATTCATGCGATAGGTTATTTTACCCGAAGTGCAGAATGAGATACCGTATGTTTTACGGTTGGTCATGACGTCATGCCGACCTTGTTTTGAATACACGGTAAGCGTATCGGTAACGCGAATAGCGGTTATGTCGGACAGTTTGTTCATAATATCACCGTTTTAGTCAAATGAATTTAATATCACATATTATAATATATCATATTTTGCAAAAATTCAAATAAAATTACAAAAAACAGTATTAAAAATGTTAAAATTATATCGTTTTGATTATTGCATTAAAATTAAATGTAACCTATTATATAAGTAAGCAAGGGGGAATTAAAGTGGATTTCAATTTTAACGGTAAAACGGCAATCTCTACAGGCGCAGCGTCCGGAATGGGCTTGCTTTTTGCGCAAAACTGGGCAAGGCTTGGCGGTAATGCGGTAATGTGCGATGTTAATGCAGCCGTCCTGAGTGAAAAAGTTGATGAAATTAACGCGCAGGGTAAAGGGAAGGCCATGGGGGTTTTGTGCGATGTGAGGGATTACGGCAGCGTTTGCGCCGCAAGGGATACAGCGGTGGAAAAGTTCGGCAGTATTGACGTAATGTGTAATTTTGCAGGCGGTACGGCTGTGCGTATGCAAAATGTAGACAGGGCAAAATATCCGGATTTTCCCGATGTACCGATAGATGTTTACGATTGGGGAATTGATGTTAATTTAAAAGGGCCTTTTTATTTTGCACATGCTGTTTTAAAACAAATGCGGGAGCAAAAAAGCGGACTTATCGTTAATATCGGTTCTATAACAGGTGCGGAAGGCGACGGCTACGGTATGGATTACCCCACATCCAAAGCCGGACTTATGTACGGCCTTACAAAGTCGGTTGCACAGTTCGGCGCAAAATACGGAATACGCTGTGTTTGCGTATCTCCCGGCCCCGTCCTTACAAGAAAAGCCATGGCAGGTATGAAAACGCTCTTGGGACGCGCCGCCGATCCGCAGGAAATAGTGGATTTGGTTTTGTTTGTTGCATCTCCCCACGGGCAGTTTATAAACGGCGAAAACATAATGATAGACGGCGGTAGAAACGCCATGAGCCGAGGTTAAAATGAAAAAATTTTTAATAGACGGCAGACCGACAGTTACAGTAATGGTGCAGTCGCGGACTTTAAAACGGGCAGCTGAACTTATAGAAAAGGGCTTAAGCGGCGGAGCCGACGCTTTCGGCATCCAAATTGAGCAGATGGATAAAAAGTTCCGCACCGAAGAAAACTTTAAAATGCTGTTTGAAACAACGGGAGGAAAACCTGCCTATATTACAAATTACCGCACTGCCTTAAATACAGGTATGACCGACAGTGAATTGGCACAGGACATAATTAATTCCGCCCGTTACGGCGGCACGCTTATAGACGTTATGGGGGATTTATTTTGTCCGTCAAAGGATGAAATAACTTTAGATGCTTCTGCCGACAAAAAACAGCGCGAATTGATTGAAAAGATACATTCCTACGGCTCGCAGGTGCTTATATCGTCGCATACATATAGATTTTTAAATACAGATGAGGTGCTTAAAATTGCCGAAATACAAGCAAACCGCGGTGCAGATGTAATTAAAATAGTAACGGCTGCCGAAACACCGGAGCAGCTTTACGAAAATTTTGAAATTACCGCAAGACTTAAAAGGGAACTTGATAAACCGTTTTTATTTTTGTGCGTTGGGGAATATTGTAAAAAGCACCGCATTACAGCACCGCTTATATGCGACGGACCGTTTTTATGCGTAGCCGAGTACGATGAGTTGGCAACGCCTGTACAACCGCTTTTAAGCAAAGTAAGGGAAACGGTTGATACCGTTTATAAAAATATCCGCTAAACAACAGAGTGTTTCCTTATCTGACTCGGAGTCATATTTGTGTGCTTTTTCAGTATTTTTCGAAAGTATGATGACGAACTGAAATTGAGTCGGTTGCTTATTGTTTCAATTGACAAATCGGTTGTCGTAAGCAATTTAACCGCAATGTCGCACAGGGCTTTTTGTCTGTAATCGTTTGGGGTAATACCGAATCTTTTTTTAAAAATACCGTACAATCCCGATTCGCTTACACTGCACAAAGCGGCAATTTCACTTATATTGCAGTACGGATTTTTGCTTATTAAATCCGCTGCCGTATCTGCGGCGGTCGGCAGTGCACTTTCGGCGTACTCGGCGGTTTCAAGCACTGCGCTTAAAAATGTGTAGAGATTTCCTATGTTTTTGCAATCGACACGGAGATTTTGCGTAATTTCATTTAAAAGTGCAAGCTGCACATCATTCGGGTATATTTTTTGCAAGACGGGATAACGGTTTTCATTAATCGGAATAAGGTCAAATCCCAGCGAATACCATTCAACGCTGCCCGTACTGTCAGGATACCAAAAAGATTCGTACCGCCAACCCTTCGGTATAAAAAATATATCGTCTGCACCGTTTTCTATATGTTTGGTTTTGCCTATAAGTTCGCTTCTGCCGTGTATCATCATTCCTATGTAATTTAAAGGGGAACCGTTATCGGATATATGGTCGGTGTGGTGCTGCTTGCAAAAACTGATTTTGTAAAATTTAAAACAGTTAAAGAATTGTTGGTTGTTCATATATAAATCACCCTAATTTTTAGAGAATTTTACCTGTTTTTTATAGTATATGGTATTGTGTGTGTGCCTGTCAAGTGTTAATATAAAGGCAAAGGGAGGGATTGTATGAATAACAAAAATATTGTATTCGTAAAACCTAATACAGCCGTGCTGCAAGACGGTGAAATACCGCAGCCGGCAGATAATGAAGTTCTGGTAAAATTGGCGGTATCCACAATCAGCAGCGGAACCGAAAGGGCAAACCTTACAGGCGAAGTTAATGTAAGTTTTCTTTCAAACGATACTCAGGCACATTTTCCTCGCACATCGGGCTACAGTTCAGCCGGTATCGTGGAAAAAACAGGTAAAAATGTTACAAGCGTAAAAGTCGGCGACCGCGTTGCGCTTTCATGGAGCAGACATTCGCTTTACTGCACTGCGGCGGAATTTAATGTACATAAAATTTTATCCGATGACATTTCTTTTAACGAGGCTGCCCTGTTGCATATAAGCACTTTTCCCATGGCGGCTGTAAGGAAGTGCAGACTTGAAATCGGCGAGAGCGCCATGGTTATGGGACTCGGTGTTTTGGGACTTGTTGCCGTAGGGCTTTTAAAGGCAGCGGGCGCTGTGCCGATAATAGCGGTGGATCCCGTAGAGGAAAGGCGAAAAGCAGCCTTGGAAAACGGTGCGGATTACGCATTTGATCCGTTTGATAAGGATTTTGTAGAAAACGTACACAATGTAACCGACGGCGGCGTAAATGTTGCAATAGAAGTTACCGGTAACGGCGGCGGACTTAACGGCGCGCTTGACTGTATGAAGCGTTTCGGCAGGGTGGCGTTGCTGGGCTGCACAAGAAACAGTGATTTTACGGTTGATTACTACAAAAAAGTACACGGACCGGGAATATCGCTTATAGGCGCGCATACCCTCGCAAGGCCTGATGTTGAGTCGTCGCCTTATATGTGGACTACACACGATGACGTAACGGCGGTACAAAAATTAATAAAATACGGCAGACTTAACCTTTCCAAACTGATAAGCGAGGTACATTCGCCTGTACAGGCACCCGAGGTTTATACACGTCTTGCGACCGAAAAGTCGTTTCCGCTTGTCCAGTTTGATTGGAGGAAATTATAATGCGCCGCATAAAAGTTGCACAAATAGGCACAAGCAAAAACAGTCACGGTAACCAAATAATACGCAGTTTAAAAAAGCAGAGCGATATATTTGAGGTTGCGGGCGTTGCTTTTCCCGAAAACGAAAAGGAAAAATTTCCGGAACAAATGGCTGATTTTGCGAGATTACGGGAAATGACGGTTGAAGAAATACTCGGCAGCAGTGAAATTGAAGCGGTTGTAATTGAAACCGAGGAAGTCTATCTTACAAAATACGCGCTTTTGGCGGCACAAGCCGGCAAACACATACATATGGAAAAACCGGGCGGAATAAATCTTGCCGATTTTGAAAAATTGATAGATACGGTTAAGAAAAACCAAGTTGTTTTTCACACGGGATATATGTATAGGTACAACCCGTTTGTACAAGAGTTGATGGGAAAAATTAAAAACGGCGAACTCGGGGAGATTATAAGTGTTGAAGCACAAATGAACTGCGATCACACTGCACAGACAAGACAGTGGTTTGAGAATTTCCCCGGCGGAATAATGTTTTTTTTGGGATGCCATTTGGTCGATTTGATTTTGCAGATTAAGGGTGTTCCCGACAGAATAATACCGTTTAACAAATCAACCGGGGTAGGTATAGATTCGGCGGAAGATTTTGGTATGGCGGTGTTTGAATATAAAAACGGCTGCTCGTTTGTAAAGGTAAATGCAGCGGAAAAAGGCGGATTTGCAAGGCGGCAGTTGGTGGTGTCCGGCACAAAGGGCACAGTTGAGCTGAAACCGTTTGAAATGTTTGCCGACGGCGGACAGTTCACCACAAAAACCGTGTATACATCTGCGGATTGGGGAAACTGCGGAGAAACCGTGAACAGCACTGTTTATGACAGATACGACGGAATGATGCATTCCTTTGCAAAAGCGGTTTGCAAAGATGAAGAAAACCCCTATACATACGATTATGAACTGCAGCTTTATAAGACTTTACTTAGCGCGACAGGACACGAACCTGTTACGCCTGTGAAACAAAATTTTGCATAATACATTGCCTTAAAACTTGAAATACGGCAGCCTTGCAAAAGTAAACGCAAAACCGCAATCCAAATGTTGCGGTGTAAAATAAAGGAGAAAAGTTATGAAAGCAATACTTGTAAATGACGACAAAACTTTAAGATGGGACGATGTACCGAATCCCGTGCTTAACAATGACGACTGCCTTATAAAAATAGAAGCAGCGGCACTGAACAGGGCAGACCTTATGCAGCGTGAAGGCGATTATCCGCCGCCCCCCGGATGTCCTGATTGGATGGGACTTGAAATTGCGGGAACAATTATTGAAATGGCGGACGGCGCAAAGGAAAAATCGAATTTTAAAGTCGGGGATAAAGTATGCGCTTTGCTCGGCGGCGGCGGTTATGCACAGTACGCAAATGTAAAGTACGATATGCTTATGCCTATACCGAAAGACTGCACAATGGTAGAAGCGGCAGCTATGCCCGAAGCCTTTGCAACGGCATATCTTAACCTGTTTATTGAGGGCAAGATACAGCGTGGTAATACACTGCTTATGAATGCGGGCGCCAGCGGACTTGCAAGCGTTATAATCCCTATGGCTAAGGCATTCGGCGTAAGGGTTATAACTACGGTTTTAAACGATGAAAAGGCAAATTCAATCCGCCATCTCGGAGCCGATATTATCGTTAACACATCAAAACAGGATATTGTTGAAGTTTTAAAGCGGGAACTTGAAAACGGTCACGGCGTAGATGTTGCGATTGACTGCCTGGGCGGCGAAATAATGGGTAAATGCATACACTATTTAACGCACGGGGCGCGTTGGATAATGATAGCGGCGTTGGCAGGACAGAAGACCGAAATAGACCTTAAAAACATTTATGTAAGAAACGTACGCATAGTAGGCAGTACGCTTCGCTCGAGAACTCCGCAAACCAAAGCGGAAATACTTAAATGCTTGGTACGGGACGTATGGCCTAAGGTAGAAAGCGGGGAGGTTAAGCCGACAATTTATAAAGTTTTACCCATAACACAGGCGCAGCAGGCACAGGATATACTTTACAGGGGAGAAAATACCGGTAAAGTCGTTCTAACGGTTGAATAAATTTTACCCCTTTTATTGACATTGACGTATAAAAATAGTATACTGATACTCATATTCAATTTAAAGGGGTAATAATACTATGGGAATTGCCGAATTGCTTTTGCTTGCCATAGGACTATCCATGGACGCATTTGCGGTATCAGTTTGCAAAGGACTTTCCACAAAGCAACTTAAACTGCGGCATATGTTTATTTGCGGTGCATGGTTCGGAAGTTTTCAGGCACTTATGCCGTTGATAGGCTATTTTCTCGGTGCGGCTTTTGAAAGATACATAAACCGTTTTGACCATTGGGTTGCCTTTATATTGCTTGTGCTTATAGGCGGTAATATGATAAGGGAGTCCTTTGATAAGGAAACCGAAAATACCGATGCGTCCTTTGGGTTTAAAACAATGTTTGTTATGGCGGTAGCCACCAGCATAGACGCTTTGGCAGTCGGCGTTACTTTTGCAATTCTGCCTGATGTTAAAATAGGCTTTGCAATATCCTTTATAGGCATTATAACTTTTATACTGTCCGCAATAGGCGTTAAAGTGGGAAATGTGTTCGGCGCAAAATATAAAAATAAGGCTGAGCTTACAGGCGGCATAATTCTTGTACTTATAGGACTTAAGATTTTGCTTGAACATCTTAATGTAATTAAATTTTAACTTATAAATAAAAATCCCGAAGTCAACATTGACTTCGGGATTTTTTATACATATTATTTATTTTTCTTTTTCTGTTTGGGCGGTCTTTTTGCAACATGATTTTTCCACACAACCCATAACGGTCCCGCAACAAGCAGGGAGGAAATACAGCCGGAAACCAAACCGAACGCCATTGGAATTGCAAAACTGCGCAGCGTTGACAAACCGCAGATTTCCGCAACAACGATTATTGTTGTAACAGCGGCAACGGTGGTAATCGTAGTTATAACAGTACGCGTTTTAACCACATTTATGCTGTTATCTACCAAATCTGCAATTTGACCTTGCGGATTAAGGCGCTTTTCTTCGCGCACACGGTCATAAATAACTATGGTATCGTTAAGCGAATATCCAAGCAGCGTTAAAATAACCGCTATTAAGTTTGAATCCACGGGGAGTCTGAATGCCGTGCAGGCAAGGAACGCCACAATACAGTCAAGTATAAGGGCTATATAAGCCGTAACTGCGGCCGAAACACCGCCTATATTGCGGAAACGGACACCTATGTAAACTACAACTATAATGCCCGCAAGAAGTACGGCGACAAGACTTTTGCCAAAGAAAGCGCCGGCTATTGTAGGACTTACCGAGTTAGAATCGTAAAGTTCAAAATTATTTGTGTCAAATTTTTCCTGCAATGCCTTTGTAAGGCTGTTTTGCGTATCTGCCGAAAGGGATGAATTACCCGACAGGGAAATAACCATCTGCTGTTCGTCACCGCCTACGGATGTGCCGTAAGTAACAGCGGCCTTTTGACCGAGCGTGTCGTTTACAACGCTTTCCGCATCGGCAGTGTTTAATTCGCCGCTGTATGTATAAGAAATACGTGTACCGCCTTTAAAGTTAATGTCAAGATTCACACCGAAAATGCAGGTGAGAATAATTCCGACGATAATAACAACAGCGTAGCCTATAAGTACCTTTTTAAGAGCTTTACCGGTATTTATGTGTAAATTACTTAACTTCATTTTTAGCACCTCCGTAAAGCCAGGGTTTGCGCAGTGTTTTGTAATCGGAAATGCTCATAAGCATTTTTTTACATGCCCATACACCCATTATAAGATTGAATATAACGCCTACTAAAAGAGTATATCCGAATGAGTAGATAGAACCGGTTATTGATGAACCGAACATCGGGAAGATAAAGCTGAATATTTTTGCAAATATACTGTCCGGAGTACCGAATGCACCCATAAGTACAAGCGCTACTATAACTATGGTTACGTTACCGTCTATTACCGCGCTTAAACTGTTTTGGTATCCTGCGGCAATC
The DNA here is from genome assembly GCA_934464615.1 of uncultured Eubacteriales bacterium. Lineage (GTDB taxonomy): Bacteria > Bacillota > Clostridia > Oscillospirales > Acutalibacteraceae > SIG565. The sequence continues at coordinate 31,019 of CAKSKA010000011.1, forward strand.
GCACCGTCTATGGTCTTGCCTTTGCGGAATTCCTCGCGTATACGTTCAAACGCAATAACATTTGCGTCCACGCCTACACCTATTGAAAGAATTATACCCGCAATACCGGGAATTGTAAGCGTAAAGCTGTTAACGCCCGAGAAGAATCCGGAAATGCAGGCTACCATACCTGCAAGTTGTCCCAGCAGTCCTATGGACGCTATTACACCGGGCAGTCTGTAACGCAAAATCATAAACAGGCAAATAACGCCGAAGGCTACAGCGCCTGCTATAAGCATTACGTTAAGGGCATTGCTGCCGAGCGTCGGGGAGATTATCTGCAATTTGCTGTCGTCAACCGTAAGTGCAAACGGGAGTGAGCCTGCATTGATTTTATTTGCAAGGTCTTTTACATAATCCGCCGTCATGCTGCTGCCGGATATTATTGCTTTGCCGTCGGGAATTGCCTCTTTACAGCTTGCGGTTGAAATGTTCTGACCGTCAAGATATATTGAAATATTTGTGTTTTCCTGCGCGGCTTTGGCTGTAGCGGATGCAAATGCCGTTTTACCGGTGTCGTCAAATTCAAGCGAAACTATGTAGCCGTTTTCTTCGGTGTATCCTGCGGTTGCGCTTTTAACAACCTCACCGTTCATAAACGGTGTACCGGAGTTGTCGTCACCGTTGTAAAAATACAACTGTGCGGTTTCTCCGAGACTCTTTACCGCTGCGGCGGGATCAAAATCGCTCTCGTTTGCGTCCCAGGGGAAACGTACTATTATTTGATGGTTGGAATTGTCGGTGTAAACCTCGTAATCGGTAATATTATCTCCGACAAGCCGCGTTTCAATAATAGTTTTTGCAGAGTCCATATCCTCTTTGGTAATGTCAACTTCCTGTTTATCGGGGGAGAATACCGCTTCTACGCCGCCGCGTATATCAATACCCCAGCGAATATCGCCGGCGCCTTTTATATACACTTGACGGGTATCGCCGTAATAATTGCTGATGCCGAAAAATGCCGTGTATGCAAGTGCCAGTATCAGTACCAACACTATAAAAAATGTCGGTTTTGATGCCCTTTTAGACTTCATTAGGCGTCTACCTCCTGTGTTTTTTAATTATAATTATAAATGTATTGCCCTGCTTTGTCAATAAAATCAGTTATTTAATAAGGCTTTCCAAAGCCGCGTATTTTACGGCACAGCAAAGTATTTCGGACGCCTTTTCAACCTCTTTTACCGTAGGATAAGAAGGCGCTATGCGTATATCCCTGTTGTAAGGATCTTTACCGTACGGATGTGTAGCCCCCACCGTTGTAAGTTTAAGACCTGCTTTTGCGCAAAGTTCCTCAACACGTTTTGCGCAGCCGTCCTTAACAAACAGTGTTATAAAATATCCGCCTTTCGGATCGGTCCATGACGCTATGTCAAGCCCGCCGAGTTTCTTGTTAAACTCATTAAGTACAGCCGTAAATTTAGGGCGTAAAATAGCCGCGTGCTTTTTCATATGCGCTTTAAGAATATCTATGTTCGGGAACATTCTTGCGTGTCGCAGCTGGTTTAATTTGTCCGGACCGATTGTCTGGTAAGACATACGCTCCTTAAGCATAGCAACATTTTTGGGACTTGCCGCTTCTGCCGCAACGCCTGCACCGGGGAATGTGATTTTAGAGGTTGACATAAACATTATTATATTATCCTGTGTGCCGTTTTTAACACATTCATCGTATATGTTAAGCAGCGTGTCGCCCTCATCATAAAGGTCGTGTATCGCGTAGGCGTTATCCCACATAATGCGGAAATCTTTTGCCGCAGGCTGTAATGCCGCAAGACGTCTTACGGTATTGTCGCTGTAAGTAATGCCTTCCGGATTTGAATATTTGGGTACGCACCACATACCCTTTACCTTTTCGTCCTTAATCAACTCTTCAATTTGGTCTACGTCCGGTCCTTCCGGCGTATTGTCAACCGGTATCATTTCTATGCCGAAATGTTCGCATATTCCGAAATGGCGGTCATAACCCGGAGTGGGACACAAAAATTTAACGCCGCCCTGCAAAAGCCACGGCTCGCCGCCGAATCCGTGCGTCATAGCCTGCGCTATAGTATCAAACATCATATTAAGCGAAGAATTTCCGCCTACTATTATTTGGGAGTGATCGATTCCGAGTATTTGCGAAAACAAATATTTAAGTTCCACCAGTCCGTCAAGACCGCCGTAATTTCGGCAATCGGTGCCCTCGCAGTTTTTAAAACCGTTTGCATTTCCCACAAGGTCGAAAATATCGCGGCTTAACTCCATTTGGTCAAAACTCGGTTTACCGCGCGTCATATCAAGCGCCGTACCCAGATTTTTAAGACGTTCGTATTCGTTTTTTACAGCAACAAATTCGTTTTTTAACTCTGTTTGCGACATTTTTAAATAACTGTTCAAAACAATACCTCCTATTATTTAATGACTATATAAATATAATACAATACGCCGGCAATTTCAAGTAAAAAATCAATAAGGTCGTATATTGTTGAATTTAATGCGATTTTAGAAACAAAACACTTGACAATTACAATGCATGGTGATAAAATGGTAAAGCCGCATATTGTGGGTTTAAGTTGTATTTATACACGCCTACCGTAGCGAGACTGTAAATTAAGGCAGGTGCCAAAGGTAATGTACGCAATTATTGAAACAGGCGGAAAGCAGTACCGTGTTGAGCAGGGCGATGTTATTTACGTTGAAAAGCTCAATGCCGCTGCAGACGAGGAAGTAATCTTCGATAAAGTTGTTGCTGTAAAGAACACAACACTTAAGGTTGGTAAACCTTACGTTAAAGACGCCGTAGTTAAGGGAACCGTTATTAAAAACGGTAAGGGTAAGAAAATCACTGTATTTACTTACAAACCTAAAAAAAGCAGCTCCCGTAAAATGGGACACAGACAGCCCTATACCAAAGTACAGATCAACGAGATCGGTTAAGGTATGACTTCGGTTAGGTTTATTTATGAGGGGGAAACCTTAAAAGGTTTTTCGCTTAAAGGTCACAGCAGTAATGACTGTGACGACGATTTAGGCAGGACGGTTTGCGCGGCGGTATCAAGCGCGGCATATATGACCGCGAATACCGTAACCGATATATTCGGCGACAAAGCCGATATAAAGGTTGACGACGCTTTAATGGATTTGTATGTAAAAAATCCCTCGGAAAGTACGGTAAAATTACTTTGCGGATTTAAAGCGCATATGGAGCAGCTGGCTTGTCAATACAGCAATAAGGTTAGAATATATTCGGAGGTGTAATTCATGTTAAAGGTTAACATTCAGTTATTTGCCCATAAAAAAGGTATGGGTTCTACCAAAAACGGCAGAGACAGCGAAGCGAAACGTCTCGGCGTAAAGCGTGCCGACGGTCAGTTCGTTTTGGCAGGTAATATACTTGTAAGACAGCGTGGTACACACATCCATGCAGGCAATAACGTAGGTATCGGATCTGATGATACTCTGTTTGCTTTAATAGACGGAAAGGTTAAATTCGAAAGAGTGGGCCGTGACCGCAAGCAGGTAAGCATTTACGCTGTTGAACAGTAATAAATGATTATTAAAAATCCGGTTTTAAACCGGATTTTTTTAATTTGTGTAAATACTTATAGTAACACAAAGGAGTAGAAGTATGTTTGTAGATATAGCGAAAATACATTTAAAAGCCGGTAACGGCGGTAACGGCGCCGCCACTTTCCATAGGGAAAAGTATGTGGCTGCCGGCGGTCCCGACGGCGGAGACGGGGGCAGAGGCGGAAATATTATTTTTAAGGTAGACGATAACCTTTCAACCCTTGCCGATTTTCGATATAAACGCAAATATATTGCAGATGACGGCGAGAAAGGCGGAGCAGGACGCTGTACCGGTAAAAGCGCAAAGGACCTTATAATAAGTGTTCCGCGCGGCACACTTGTAAAGCAGGCGGATACCGGTATGATAATTGCGGATATATCGGGAGATGAACCTGTTATTGTTGCGCGCGGCGGTAACGGCGGATGGGGGAACTGCCATTTTGCAAGTTCCACCCGTCAGGTTCCGCGTTTTGCAAACGACGGACAAAAGGGAGAGGAACTTGACGTTACGCTGGAATTAAAACTTCTTGCAGACGTCGGACTTATCGGCTTTCCTAATGTAGGCAAGTCTACGCTTGTATCTGTTGTGAGCGAGGCAAAACCCAAAATAGCAAATTATCACTTTACTACACTGACGCCCGTACTCGGCGTTGTCAGAATTGACGAGGGCGCGTCCTTTGTTATGGCTGATATACCCGGACTTATAGAGGGCGCGGGGGAAGGCGTAGGTCTCGGCCATGAGTTTTTGCGCCATGTTGAACGTTGTCGGCTGCTTGTCCACGTTATAGATATTTCCGGCAGCGAAGGAAGAGATCCCATCGAAGATTTTGATAAAATAAATCACGAACTTGCCGTTTTCAGCGAGGAGTTATCTGGCAGACCGCAGATAATTGCAGGCAATAAATGCGATTTAACGGACGAGGCGGAAGTTGAAAGAATTAAAAAATATTTTAACGATAAAGGTTACGCATTCTTTCCCATAATGGCAGCCATTGCCGAGGGTACACAGGAATTGGTAAATTATATTGCGGAGGTTTTGCAGACTTTGCCGCCTATAATAAAGTACGAACCCGAAATCGTCAGAGATGTTGTTAAGTTTGAACCGGATAAACAGTCGTTCAGAATAGAAGTACGCAACGGCATTTATTATGTTGAAGATGCCGATTGGGTTGACGATGTAATGAATAAGGTAGATCCCGATGATTATGAGTCGCTGCAATATTTTGAACGTGTGTTGAGGACAAGCGGAATAATAAAGGCTTTACAGAAAGCCGGCGTTAAACAGGGCGATACCGTCAGCGTTTGCGGCGTTGAGTTTGACTATGTACCGTAATGCCACAGGAGGTAAAAATGGAAGCAAAACTGTTAAGTCCGTCGGTGTTGGCGTTTGTAGGTGACAGTGTATACAGTCTTTTTGTAAGGGAAAAACTGGCGCAGGTAAATCGCCCGTCGGGGAATTTACACGCACTTTCGGTAAAATATGTAAATGCTTCGGCTCAGGCTCGGGCATTTTCCGCAGTATGCAGTGGTTTGACCGAAAACGAACTGTCGGTCTTTAAAAGGGGCAGGAACTTCCATACCTCGTCTTCTCCCAAAAACTCAACAAAGGGAGAATACCACACCGCAACAGGACTTGAATGTTTGTTTGGATACTTGCATTTGTCGGGCGAAACCGAACGTGCGAGAGAATTATTTGATAAAATTTGGGGAAACTTATCCGTGTAGTATTTTGCTTTTGCAAAACGGGGGATGGTTTTCTTGAAAAATACAGTTAGATCCGCAGTATTAAAAGATTTTCTTTTTTGGGTTGCGGGTTGCGGAATTTACGCCGCAGCGGTTACTGTCTTGTTGGAGCCTAACGAGATAACCCCCGGCGGATTTACCGGTATAGCGTCGGTACTTTATGCGGTTACCAAGGTGCCTACGGGTACTTGGCTTATGCTGCTTAATGTACCGCTGTTAATATTGCAGTATTTAAAACTGGGCGGCGGATTTGTTGTAAAAACAACCGTCGCTACTTTTATTTTGTCGTTAATGCTTAATCTGTCCCATACGCTTTTGCGCGGCGTGCATGTGGATTTGGTGTTGGCGTCGGTATTCGGCGGTGTGGCGTCGGGTTTGGGACTCAGCCTTGTATTGCTGCACGGCGCTACTACCGGCGGTGTGGATGTAATAGCCAAACTTATAAATAATAAATTCAGGTATTTGTCGGTGGGCAGAATTATTATGGCGTTTGATTTTTTTACCGTTGCCCTGTCGGCTGTAGTTTATAAAAACGCGCAAAGCGCACTTTATTCGCTTATAACCATTTATGCGTCCTCTAAAATAATAGACAGTGTGCTGTACGGCGCCGATAAAGGAAAGATAATTTATATTGTTACTTCAAAAGCCGATAAAATAGCCGAGAAAATTTTTGCCGTAATAAAACGCGGGGTTACAAGAATACCGGCGTTCGGCGCATATACGGGACAGAAAAAGGACGTGCTTATATGCACGGTAAGGATACACGAGGCGTCGGCAGTGCATAAAATAGTAAGCGATACCGACAGTAAGGCGTTTATGTTTGTAAGCGATGCCGGTGAAATAATAGGCGAAGGCTTTAAAAATTAGAAACAGTTGCTTTTAGGGCAAAAAAATAGTAAAATATGCAGGGAGTTGATTTAAATGCAGCAGTTAAAAGTTAAAAAATTAAGGGAAGACGCAGTAGCACCGTCGTACGGTTCGGAGTTCGCGGCGGGCGCGGATTTATACGCCTGCAGTGATAAGACCATTGAAATTGCTGCCGGACAGACTGTCTTGGTGCCTACGGGTATAGCAATGCAAATTCCGGAAGGCTACGGCGGATTTATATATGCGCGCAGCGGAATAGCCGCAAAACGCGGTTTGGCACCGGCAAATAAAGTCGGCGTTGTTGACAGCGACTATAGGGGCGAAGTTATGGTGGCATTACATAACCATTCCGATAAAACGCAGCAGATTGAGCCGTATGAGCGCATTGCGCAAATGGTAATCGCACCGTTTTTAAAGGTGGATTTTGAAGTTGCGGACGAACTTGACGATACCGTACGCGGCGCCGGCGGATTCGGCTCTACAGGCAAAAAATAGTGCCGCATTAAGTGAGATTGTAAACGGACTGCACTTTTGTGCAGTCCGTTTTTATGCATTTACTATTTTAATTACCGCACCCGGCTCTGCTGTATCGTCATCGCAATTCTCATCTGTACCTATGGCGGTTATAAGTTCACCCGGTATGGTGATTTTGCCGTTGCTTATTTTGCAGCGGTTTGTTACATCGTAAGCGTCATCACCGCAAAGATCCTGCATTAAAATTACAGAATTTTCCTTTATTGAACCGCCTTTCAATGTAAGTGATTTATAAAATCCAAACACACCTACAATACTTGAACTTTTAATATCCTGTATTATGTCGCAATTCGGAAAAAGGTATTTTCTGTCAAGTGTTCTTGCAAGGGTGGCTATTGAAGCGGCACCTGACGGATTGAGTGCGGATACCGCAAACGGCACAAGCCCGTCTTTGTCAGGAATGACTTCTGCAGGCGGCAGACTGCGGCTGATCCTTGCCGGTCCGCTTCTTTCAATTCTGTCGCCGTCTTTAAATTTCCACCATGCCTCAACCTCGGACGCTTGGTCGGCTACATTCCAATAATCCGTAAGGCAGTTGCTGTCAATAAATGTTTCGCTTCCGTTAACGCCGAATGCCGGAGCAATTCTGTGCCAGCGTACAGTACGGGTTATCTCCCGTGTTTTTGTTTTAAGACGTCTGTGTAAATCCGGGAATGAAGGATCAGGTTTCCCGTTTGGCAGGCGTGCCGGCATATTGTGCCGTGTGGCATCTATTGTGCAGCCGAGTGCAGCGGCAATGTAGACTTCATCCATACAGTTTATGTATCCGAGACGGCCGTTTGCTGCATTATAGACTAAGTCCGCACCGAGTTTCTGCATTGTTATGGGAATGGCAAGCAGTGTGAATACGTCGTATGTTCTGTAAACATCCGCTTCGGGAATTAAGTCAATAGTCATTGCCTGTTCCACTATAACATCGGGAGCATATTTAATTCTTAGGTCACTTATAAGTTTGCGTATTTTGTATTTGTTGCAATCTCTGCCCCAGTCGCATTTCCAGTAGCTCCAGCCTGCACGCTGCGACCAAAGCAAACGCTCTTTCCAATAATCTTCATCGTTTTTTTCTTTTGCAAGCGGGGATTTTTCGACACAGATCCAACCGCCTATGCCTTTCCATCCCAAACTCTTAACCTTGTCGCATAATTTTGCCATAGCCCTAATATTTCTCTCAGCATCGAAATCCTCACCTTCTCCGTAGAATGATGGAAATTTGTCTTTGGCAAGTATTTGGCTTGCGTACATAGGATGTTTATCCTGCAATGCGCCTATAGGTACATCCCAACTGTCATCCATAAGAAAAATTAAGTCGCTCCTCGCGTCTTTGTAAGAGTGTGCAGCCCATCCGGCGCCTATCTTGTAATCTTCCTCTTTGTTGCCTGTGCCGAAAATATTTTCTTCTGTCATGCAGTCACGCTGTGCTTGCGGACCTGCATCGCTGCAGCGGTACAACTGCTGTTGCCATGTACAGCAGTAATCGGGTGAAGGGTTTACGATATTCGGCACAAGGTTAATTCCGGTCTTTTTAAGTAAATTGCAGTCTATTTACAACACCCCCTTGCGATTACAATACCATATTCACCGTTTAAAGTAAATGAAATATCGTATCGACAATATGGATTTTTTCTACCTTATTGACTTGTAAGTCATAATGGTATATCCTTATATTTAAGGGTGATATTATGGCTTATGTATTGTACAAAACAAATAATATGGAATATATTCGCGATTTTGGTTTGCAGCAGCCCTACAAAAAGGTGACGGTAACGGAAATCGGGCGAAGTATGCCAAAGTGCGGCAAGAAAGTAAAAATAACGGCGCAAAGCCGACAGATACACTTTATTACAAGCGGTAAATGTTTATTTTCTCACGGCAACGGACCGCCGACTGAGATAAATGCCGGAACGGCGGTAAGCGTAGCACAGGGCGAAGAATATACCGAGCATGTAACGGATTCAAATTTCAGGCAGTGCTGGATAAACTACGGGGGTGCAGATTTTGACGGTACACCCTCGGTGTTTTCTTTTACTGGTATTTCTGATGTTGTAATTAAGGTATTTGATTCCGCGTTTGCAAAAAAAGGCGGAGAAATTTCGGAATTTTTCGCATTGTCGGCTCTCTACACATTGTTAAATGCAATATTTTCAATCTCCGCTCCGGTTGACAAGGGTTACGTTTCTTTATGCCGGGAATACATATGCAGTCATTATTCGGAAGATTTATCCCTTGAAAAACTCGCACTTAATATAGGTGTATCGCCTAAATACTTAAGCCGTATTTTCAAAAATGAAAGCGGACAAACCATTTCGCAATTTATTACGCAGTCCCGTATGCTTACCGCAGGTGTAAGGTTGCGCGGAAGTAATGATTCGGTGTCACTTATAGCACGTGAATCCGGATTTGCGGATCCGCTTTATTTTTCCAGAGTATTTAAAAATTTTTACGGGGTATCTCCCACAAAGTACCGCAAATAAAAGAACGGTTGATATGACATCAACCGTTCTTTATTTATACATTGTTATATTCCGAGTGCTTTTTTCTTGTAATCGTTAAGTATTTGCGGATATAACTGACAGGACATTCCGCCGTCAACGGTAATCTCGGTGCCGGTAACGTTTTTGGAAAGCGGTGTACCGAGGTAAAACGCGGCATTTGCTATATCCTCAAAATCGGAAATATCACCTATAGGCGTTAATGTGCCGTTAACTATTTGTTTTGAACCCATTTCAACCCAGCGCTGTGTTTTTATAGTGCCCGGCAAAACAACATTTGAACGTATACCGTACTGTCCGAGGTCTACCGCAAGCGCACGGGACAGAGCATTTATACCGCCTTTTGACGCACAGTATGCGCTGCGGTTGGGAATGGCGCGGTATGCGGTGTTTGAACTGAAGAACACTATTGCACCGCCGCCGTTTTCTTTCATACGCAATGCTGCCTGACGTATTATTGTGAAGTTCCAAACAAGATTTGTTTCAAACACTCTGCCGAATTCCTCTACCGGAACAGTAAAAAAGTTCATTCCCACAGCGGGATCTTTGCCGAATCCCATATCGGCGGAATTCAGCACTACCGTTTCAACAAAGCAGTCAAGACTGTCTATATCGTTAAATATATTAATAACGGCTTGCTCGTTTCTAATATCAAGCGCATAACCTTTCGCAAACACGCCGTACTTATCGTGTATAAGTTTTGCCGCTTCTTCTGCACGTTCAAGATTGCGGCTTGTAATAAATATGCTGTATCCCGCTTCCGCAAATTTTTGCGCGGTGGCAAGTCCCGTGCCTACGGTACCGCCGGTAATAAACATTGATTTTTTCATATTTTTATCTCCGTTCCGCATCGAATTTATATTCTTTCCCAATCGCAGAAACCGTCTGTAACTATGGCAAGCGGAGTATCCTTGACGGGTATGTGCTTAAGCAGCATACATTTCCCCTGAATTTCTATCATATCGTCGTTCAGCTCGTATACATCGCCGTTGCACAGGTCTACTAATTTAAGTCCGCCGTGCTTTGTAAAAATTTGGAGCGACGTACAACCTGTAAAATCAGTGGTAAGTATGTTTTCGGGTTTCCAATATACCAAACACTGTCCGCCGTTTTCGCGCTCAAAAAATCCGAATGTTAAATCGTGTCGTCCGCAATCGGTCTGACAATATGCATTATAGTATCCGGGTTTGAAAATAACGGGCATATCCGATTTGTATTCACAGTCGTCCGCAAAAACGGAGCAAAGCGTTTGCAGAGCGTAATAAGCCGGCTTTTGTGAGTAGGTGCCTATTGCAATTCCGTTTTCGTCAAAGTCTGCACGCAAAACACCGAAATAGCCGTAATCAAGATAACTTGATTTGTTATCGACGCTGCCGTTAAGAGCTTCCACCATATCCATACAAGAAAAATATGATGTAAATTCCACGCCGCACATAAGGTCGGTTAAAGTATGGCGCGTAAGCTGTTTTACTTGTGCCTTTTCGCTCCAGAGCTTGTCGTGCAGCGCACCTCTGCCGTCGGCACGGGATTGCGATCCGGATTCGCCCTGAATTATTTTTAAATCCTTTTTAAATACCGATGTAACCGCACGCAAAGCAGAAACACGTTCCGGTACATAATTTTCAAACACATTGTATTCGTGGAACGATACGGCATTTATGTTTTCCGCCATTCCGGTGCCGTCAAACGCTTCTTCGATATATTGTACATCCGGCAAACACTGTACAAGGCCTATTACTTCAGCCTGAGGGAAAACTTCATGAATGGCTTTGCCGGTATCGGCTGTAAACAGACCGAGTTCCCTTGCGTTTACACCGTGTTTCCAACACCAGTCGCCGTCGGGCTCATTCCATACTTCGTAATGTGTTACTTTGTCCTTATAACGTGTAACAAGCGCTTTAACGTAATTTCTCCATGCTTCCTTCTGTTCTGCCGTAAATATGGGCGGCACACCTACGCTACCGAAAATCTTTGCGGCGTTCTCATCGTAAATGCCGTTTCCGTAGCAAAGGCAGATCCACGGTTTAAGACCGCGCTTAATAAGGTTATCGACAATTTTGTCAAGCCAAACAAAATCATATTTTCCTTTTTCTTTTTCGGTTTTTGCCCAGCCGGACTGTATTCTTACCCATTTTACGCCCAACTGCGCTACCTTGTCATAGGCTTTTTCCGGATCGAATAAATCCCTGTCCAGTTTTTCAAAACCTATGCCTATTTTGGAATTTTTAACCTGTAAAGATGATTTTGCTGTTATTTTACCAATTTTTTTAAGACGTTGCATAAAATTATCTCCTTATTTTAAAAATAAAATTCGGTTTTTGCCGGTCTTATATCCGTAAGCGAACCGGTGTAATGGCGCAGATTGTGCGGCTGATATGGATGTTTTAAACATTCTTCTTCATTTATTTCAATGCCCAGTCCCGCCTTTTCCGGTATTTTTATGTAACCGTCGCTGTATTCAAGACACTCGTTTGTAACATCTTTACGCCATTCAACATCGCTGTACATTATTTCAAGTATGCAGAAATTGGCGCAGTTTGCCGCAAGTTGCAATGTCGCGGCATTTGCAACGGGACCTGACGGATTGTGCGGAGCAAACGGAATATAGTAGGCATCTGCCTGTGCGGCGATTTTTTTAAGTTCCATTATGCCGCCTGCGTGCGATATATCGGGCTGTATGTAATCCGCAGCACGCATCTCAAATAAATCTTTGTAAGATTTAAGCGTGTAGAGTCTTTCGCCTGCCGATATTGCCACGGGGGATTTATCCCTCACGGCCTTAAGCGCTTCAAGATTATCCGGCGGTGTGGGTTCCTCAAACCACATGGGCTTAAACTGTTCAAGTTCCTTTGCTATTTTTATGCCGGTAGGAACATTGAACCTGCCGTGGCCTTCTATAAGAATGTCAACCTTGTTGCCAACGGCTTCGCGGACAGCGGCAACGTTTTTAAGCGCCGTGTCAAGCGCTTCGTTGGAAATATTCATATAACTTTTGCCGAAAGGATCCCACTTAAGTGCGGTTACTCCGCGTTCCATTGCTTTTTTGGCTTTTGCACCGAACTCCTCGGGCGTTTTGGCACCGGCAAACCAACCGTTTACATAAATTCTTACCTTGTCGTTTACTTTACCGCCCAAAAGCTGATAAACCGGTACGCCGAGATATTTGCCGAGTATATCCCACAATGCCATTTCTACTGCGGAAAGCGCACTCATAAGCACGGCGCCGCCTCTCCAATAAGCATCGCGGTATATATCGTGGAAGTGCTTTTCAATATCAAGCGGATTTTTGCCCGTAAGGTATTCCTTTATATGCTCAACAGCGCCTTCAAGAGCTTTTTCCTTATATTCGAGCGTACCTTCGCCGACGCCTGTAATGCCCTCATCTGTATAAACTTTTACAAAAACCCAGTTTGTTCTGAAACAGTCAACCGTAAATGTTTTTATGTCCGTTATCTTCATTTTATCCTCCTATTGATTTTTCAATATTTATCTTGTATAATTCAATTATAGTCGATATTTTATAAGAAGTATTGTAAAAAATAACTTATAACTTATAAAAAATAATTCGTTTCGGTGATGTAAAATGGAAATTATAAAATCCTCTTATTACGTTTCGGAAAAACATTTTGCGGTTGAGCGCACTCCGGAACGCGTTACAGATTGTTACGAGTTCGAACTTACTACGGCAGGAGACGGCTATGCGGTTATAGACGGTAAAAAGTACAGTCGCACAAAGGGCAGTCTTATTCTTGCAAAGCCAAATCAGGTAAGGTACAGTATAGGCGCTTTTGAATGTTATTATTTTCATTTTCTGCTAGATGTTACCGATCCTATAAAATCAAATGTGGATCGTCTTCCGGATTTTTATGTGCCGTCCGATATTTCAAGGATAGAAGATATATACCATACCGTATGCGACAGGACGTTTATGAGCGAATCGAACGAAGATATGTTTATAAAAGGCTCGGTAATGCAGCTTACCGCGGAACTTAACGAAATTATATACCCCTTCGGTGTAATAACGGTCGGTAAATACGACAGATATCTTGACAATATTATAGAAGCAAAGCGGTATATTGATGCAAATTACGGCGGTAAAGTTTTTTTAAAAGATTTGGCTGTCACTGCAAATTTAAGTCCGAATTTTTTCAGGATAGTTTTTAAAAAGATATTAAATTTAAGTCCGCACGAATATTTGATTGCGGTACGCATAAAAAAAGCGTGCAAACATTTAAGCGAAACCGATTTTCCCATATCCGAAATTGCACAGCTGTGCGGATTTGAAACGCAATCGTATTTTAATAATGTCTTCTTAAACGAAGTCGGCACTACACCGTATAAATACCGTAAAGAAAACCGAAAAGAAATGTAGCAACAAATGCTTATTAATGAACGGGCGGATCATCAATCCGCCCGTTTTTGCTATTTCTATATAAAAAATATACAAAAAAAGTAAACAAAGTTAAATAAAAATATGTTATATACAATAAAAATGTAGTAGAATATTTTGGAATAATAAGATAGTTTGCAAAGTGCGTAATATTGTTGTAGAAATTTTGCGTATATATAATGTATTATAGGATTGCATTAAATATGTGCAAAATTTATAACGGAGGAAGGTAGCATGAGACCTAGGTTTGAGGCAAAAACAAAAAGAGTACTGTCATTGGTACTCACCCTTGCTGTAATACTGTGCAGTATTGCACTTGTACCGGTAAGGGCAACATCGGCAAACGGCGGGGGAACGCCGTTCTACATCGGTTGGGGAAGTCCGGCAATCCCGATGTATGAAAACAAATATGTGGACTTGAAAAAAACAGCAGTACAGTTTGAGAAAAACGGAGATTTTGTAAACGGTAACGATATAGAATGGAGTTTGGATGCGCAGGAGACTGCGGGATCGACAGACATCATTCTTGACAACTCTAACAAAACACTCATGGCTTTTTCTTCCGGAAGATATATTCTTAATGCCACAAGCGCAGGTAAAAGCGCCAGAATATATGTTTTGGTCAACAAACAGGGCGATGAAGAATTTGTGCTTGAAAGTCTGGATTTCCGCACTCAAAACTTCAACGCGGATAAATGGTATTCCGGACGTAATTCACAGCATGTGGATAACTATTACATAAGCGGATGTGCATATAAATATCAAAGCAAACCGTGGTATACGGTTACTGGCAGCAGGTTGTATGTCGGCGGTGCAAACGGAAGCACCGAACCGCTTGATTACGGCAATCCGATTGTAATGTATGACAGCGACATACTTAATGATTTTGCAGATTACACCATAAGCACAAAAGTTGTGCTTGAAAATACACAGGGTGATGATATATCCAGCCGCCCGAATTTCAGTATAGTAGCGCGCGGTAACATAAATAAGGCGGATAGGACAGAGGGTGAAAATGTACTCGGCACTGAGTCGCCGTCTCTTTTCCTGACACTCAGAAGTTACGGCGGATTGTGCGTTGTTGCAAAAACCCCTTCCGGTAAGCAGGAACTTGCAACACTGAACCACGGCGATACGCTGTATACGCCTTCTGCATTTGAAAGTGATGAGGCGGCTGTTGCGGCTATTTCTCAGGGTGGGGAATATGTGACATCTAAACACATAAACCTTACCAGAGTTGTAGAGATGAAGCTCTCGGGCAACAACATTAAGTACTCTTTGGACGGACAGGTAGTGTTCGACTCTGCGGCGTCAAATAATAAATATTTCCGCTTTAACGAATCAAACGAGGCAGGAATGTCAACAGCTACTACAGGCGAGTACAGTGCATTTGATAACGATATGGCAAACCTCAATACCGGCAAGGGTACTATAGGTTTTGCCGCAGGCAGAAGATGCATTTCGGTTTATGACTTTAAAGTTACACTTAATACAGACACAATGCCTGAGATGAGCGACATCTATTTTGTTAAAAATTCACAGCCTGCAATACCCATGTATGCAGGTACTGTAACAGAACTGGACGATTTATTTATACAGTTCAGCGACGGCACATTTAAAACAGGTAATTATTTGAACTGGCAGTTAAATTCAGGTTCAAACACCCTTGTAGATACAACAAACGGATATTTAATAGCTGTAAGCGAGGGTATAAGCAGCTATACAGTTACTTCCGGCAGCAAGACCTGCAAAGTTTATGTAATAGTAAACGAAAGGGGTAACAGTGAGTTTGTTCTTGAAAACATAGACTTCTCGACAGAAGGATTTGATAATAATAAATGGTACTCGGGACGTCATTCGCAACTTATTGATAACTATTATTTAAGCAACAGCGAATATACCTATCAGTCAAAACCGTGGTATACAGCCCAAAACGATAAGATGTATTTGGGAGGTTATGATGCCGGAACAGGTCCGATTGATTATAACAATAGTTTGGTTATGTACGACAGCGAAATACTTAAGGATTTTGCCGATTACACAATAAGCGCGAAAGTTGCGCTCGGAAACACATTCAGTGAGGATTTATCCAGCAGACCGAACTTCAGTATAGTGGCACGCGGTAAAATAAATAAAGCCGACAGAACACAGGACGAGTACGTACTTGACTCGGCGTCACCGTCGCTTTTCCTGACACTCAGAGGTTACGGCGGACTTTGCGTTGTTGCTAAAACGCCTGCCGGCAAACAGGAACTCGCATCATTAAATCATGGCGACACATTGTATACACCGTCAGCTTTCGGAAGTGATGAAACGGCAATAACCGAACTTTCCCAGGGCGGAAATTATGTGATGTCGGGCCATGTAGGCACTGTTCGCGACATCGAGATGAAGTTGTCCGGTGACAGAATAAGATATACACTTGACGGACAGGTTATATTTGATTCCGAGACAGAAGGCAATAAATATTTCAGATTCGGAGTCGGTAATGAACAGGGAATGTCTGCAGCCACAACGGGCGAGTACAATGCATTTAATAACGATATGGCAAACCTTAATACCGGTAAAGGTACTATAGGATTTGCAACGGGCAGAAGACTTGTCGATATAACAGAGTGCAAAGTTACACTTAATGTTGAATCCATGCCGAAGGCTAAAGATATATTTGTTGTAAAAGATTCACAGCCGGTAATACCGATGTATGAAGAAACGGCGATTGACTTTGCGGATTTATTGATACAGTTCCCCGACGGAACATATACACTCGGTAATAATTTATCCTGGCAGCCGGTAACCGCTGCAGGCACTATGTCCGATAGTACGGGAATAACAGCACTTACATCCGGTACGGCAGTTTATGCTGTATCTAATTCCCAAAGCACAAGAAATATACAAGTAATAGTAAATGAAAAAGATAATAATGAATTTGTACTTGAAAATACAACGCTTGGCGTAGACAGAATGCCTGAGTACAAAGAGATATTTATTGTAAAAGATTCGCAGCCTGCAATACCCATGTATGTAAGGACAATGGCAGAACTCAGAAGCCTTGTTTTACAGTTCCCCGACGGAACATACAAACTTGCAAGCGCGGTTGAATGGCAGAAAGTAAGCGGTAACAGCACGACACTTAATGTACCCGGTACATATCTTGTAACCGCACAGGCAGGTATGGACGTTTATACTGTATCCGCTGCACAAAATACAAGACGTGTATATGTAATAGTAAACGAAAAGGGTAACGACGAGTTTGTGCTTGAAAACATAGACTTCTCGACACAGGGATTTGATAATAATAAATGGTACTCGGGACGTCATTCGCAGCTTATTGATAACTATTATTTAAGCAACAGCGAATATACCTATCAGTCAAAACCGTGGTATACAGCCCAAAACGATAAGATGTATTTGGGAGGCTACGACGCCGGAACAGGTCCGATTGATTATAACAATACTTTGGCTATGTACGACAGCGAAATACTTAAGGATTTCGCCGATTACACAATAAGTGCAAAGGTTGCGCTCGGAAACACATTCAGTGAGGATTTGTCAAGCAGACCGAACTTCAGTATAGTAGCACGCGGTAGAATAAACAAGTCCGATAGAGCGCAAGGCACAAATGTAATGGATGCAAATACACCTGCATTGTTCCTGACGATCAGAGGTTACGGCGGGCTTTGCATGGTTGCTAAAACGCCTGCCGGCAAACAGGAACTCGGCTCGTTAAGCCATGGTGACACATTGTATACACCGTCAGCTTTCGGAAGTGACGAAACGGCAATAACCGAACTTTCACAAGGCGGAAATTACGTTATGTCGGGCCACGTGGGCACTGTTCGCAATATTGAAATGAAACTTTCCGGAAATGATGTAAGATACTCTCTTGACGGACAGGTTGTATTCGATTCCGAGGCGGAAGGCAATAAATATTTCAGATTCGGAGTCGGTAATGAACAGGGAATGTCTACAGCCACAACAGGCGAGTACACAAATTACAATACAGACATATCCGCTATTAATACAGACAAAGGAACTATAGGATTTGCAACGGGCAGAAGACTCGTTAATATAACCGAATGTAAAGTTACGCTTAATGTTGAAAAGATGCCTGTAACAAAGGAAAGGCAGTATAAACAGGACTTTGACGAGTTCTTGGCTACACAGAACTTCTCGGAGGCGGACGACGAATTCTATAGCCGTCTTGACGGTCTTGTAGGAGATTTGAAAGACATTATTTACAATAATACAGACGATTTACGCAGCAAAAACGGTGTTAATTACTACGTTTCAAACGACGGTAATGATGATGCAGACGGTAAAACTCCGCAAACCGCATGGAAAACCCTTGCAAAAGCTAACAGTTATAGATATAATGCAGGCGATGCAGTATTGCTTCGCAGGGGAGATACATGGTATGAAAACATTAATGCAAAAAGCGGTGTTTCGTACTCTGCTTACGGTACAGGCGCAAAACCGAGAGTGTTTAAAGCATATAACGCTATGCAGGGCACTTGGGTTTTGACAGATACACCTAACATTTGGCGCTATGAGCAGACCTTTACCGACA
Organism: uncultured Eubacteriales bacterium; assembly: GCA_934464615.1. Classification (GTDB taxonomy): domain Bacteria; phylum Bacillota; class Clostridia; order Oscillospirales; family Acutalibacteraceae; genus SIG565. The sequence goes on from CAKSKA010000011.1 coordinate 49,197, forward strand.
ACGATATAAGCAATATTGTGTTTAATGACGGAGCATTTTGCGGTCAACGCAAATATTCGGTTGAGGATATGACCGATAACCTTGATTACTTCATTTCCAATAGGTTTGCCAAGGTCGCCGATACCGAAAATAAACTTTATCTGCGCTGCGAAGCAGGTAATCCGCAGGAAGTATTCTCGCAAATTGATATCAGCCGAGGCGGCAGCGTGTTCTACATTGAGCACAGAGGAGAGAATATTGCCGCTAAAAATCTTGAATTGCGTTACGGTCAAGATATAACATTTATGGCACACGGAAAGAACATATCATTCAGTTACTGTGTAGGCGCTTGGACGGGCGGTATTGTTTTCGACAATGAAACAAAAGCACGCTACGGCGGCGGAGCAGGCGGTTGGATGTCGTGCGAAAACTTCTCGTTTGAATATTGCCATATTTACGAACAGTTGGATTCCGGCGTTACCCCGCAGTATAACGGTATTGACACGGAAACAAGTGTATTTAAGAACTTTACAACTACCAACTGTTTGTTCGAAGGCTGTCAGTATACGCTTGAGTATTTCCACACTCAGAAAGCAGTAAACGACAACGGATTCGATAATATGCAGTTTAACTACAATATTTGTTTGGACGGCGGACGCGGATTCGGTTCGGATACACAGGAGAGAGTCGACGCCAGCGCATATGTAAAATCATGGGGACATGAGAATACATGTGTAAACAGCGCCATAACCCATAATATTTTCGACAGAGCGGCGGCATTGTCAATTGAAATTATAGGTCATAATTTCGGCGACAGCGATAAGGACGTATGTTACAACAGCATACCCAAACTGTACAGAAATATGTACATTGAGCCGCGCAACAAAGAGTTCGCAAATATTAACAGAATCAGATATAAGTTCAACGAAGACACTTACAGATTGCTTGAGTTACTTGGAGTTGATAAAGATTCGGTTTATATCTACAGCGAATAGTCAATTAAATAATATCGGTGCGGCAGACGTACCGCACCGATATTAACAAAACAAAAATCTCACTTCTGCCGAAGTGAGATTTTTTATGCCTAAAACACAAAATATGACGCAATGATGAATACGCCCTTCATAGAATTGTGGATAAAAATTGTTCATGAGGGTTGATAACGGAATATTTGTTGTGAATGTTTCAAAAGCACTTATTTTATGTACAAACTATACAAAATGTATCAACTAATATAAATTAAAATATGTAACATACAACAAATGTGTAGTAAAATGACTAAATTTAGTAATATAGTTTGTGAATTACGTAATATTGTTGTAGAATTCCTGTTTAAACATGTTGTATTATGAAATTGCATTAAAGATGCGCAGAATTTATAACGGAGGAAGGTAATATGAGATTTAGGTTTGAGGCAAAAACAAAGAGGGTACTGTCATTGGTACTCACCCTTGCTGTAATACTGTGCAGTATTGCACTTGTACCGGTAAGGGCAACATCGGCAAACGGCGGGGGAACGCCGTTCTACATCGGTTGGGGAAGTCCGGCAATCCCGATGTATGAAAACAAATATGTGGACTTGAAAAAAACAGCAGTACAGTTTGAGAAAAACGGAGATTTTGTAAACGGTAACGATATAGAATGGAGTTTGGATGCGCAGGAGACTGCGGGATCAACAGACATCATTCTTGACAACTCTAACAAAACACTCATGGCTTTTTCTTCCGGAAGATATGTTCTTAATGCGACAAGCGCAAACAAAAGCGCCAGAATATATGTTTTGGTTAACAAACAGGGTGATGAAGAATTTGTGCTTGAAAATCAGGACTTCCGCACTCAAAACTATGATGCGGATAAATGGTATTCAGGACGTCATTCGCAACTTATAGACAACTATTATTTAAACGGATGCGCATATACATATCAAAGCAAACCGTGGTATACGGTTACTGGCAGCAGATTGTATGTCGGCGGCGGAGGAGGAAGTGCATCGCCGCTTGATTACGGCAATCCGATTGTAATGTATGACAGCGATATACTTAATGATTTTGCAGATTACACCGTAAGTGCAAAGGTTGTACTGGAAAACAGCTGGGGTGAGGATCTTTCCAGCCGCCCGAATTTCAGTATAATAGCACGCGGTAACATAAATAAGGCCGACAGGACAGAGGGCGAAAACGTACTTGATGCTGCGTCACCGTCGCTTTTCCTGACACTCAGAAGTTACGGCGGATTGTGCGTTGTTGCAAAAACCCCTTCCGGTAAGCAGGAACTTGCAACACTGAACCACGGCGATACGCTGTATACGCCTTCTGCATTTGAAAGTGATGAGTCGGCCGTTTCGGCTATTTCCCAAGGCGGAGAATACGTAACATCAGGTCACATAGATAAGACCAGAGTTGTAGAAATGAAACTTTCGGGCAACGATGTTAAGTACTCTTTGGACGGACAGGTAGTGTTTGATTCTACGGTGGCAAACAATAAATTTTTCCGGTTTAATGAAGTAAACGAACAGGGAATGTCCGCTGTTACGACAGGCGAGTACAATGCATTTAACAGCGATATGGCAAACCTTAATACCGGAAAAGGTACCGTAGGCTTTGCTACAGGCAGAAGAATTGTTTCAATATACGATTTTAAGGTTACGCTTAACACAGACACAATGCCTGAGATGAGCGATATATATTTCGTTAAAAATTCACAGCCGGCAATACCCATGTACGCCGGTACCGCGATAGAACTTGACGATTTATTTATACAGTTCGGCGACGGCACTTATAAGGCCGGCAACTATTTAACTTGGCGGTTGAATTCCGGCTCAAACACCCTTATAGATACAACAAACGGATATTTAATAGCTGTAAGCGAAGGTATAAGCAGTTATATCGTTACTTTCGGCAACAAGAGTTGTAAAGTTTATGTAATGGTAAACGAAAAGGGTAACAGCGAGTTTGTACTTGAAAACATAGACTTTTCGGCGGACGGATTTGACAGCGATAAATGGTATTCGGGACGTCACGGACAGTTGCTTGATAATTATTATATAAATGAAAGCACATATTTATATAAAGCAAGACCGTGGTACACCGCACAAAACGGAAAATTGTATTTGGGCGGAAACGGCGGCGGAACAAGTCCGTATGATTTCAACAATAACTTAGCTATGTATGACAGCGAAATACTTAAGGATTTTGCCGATTATACAATAAGCGCAAAGGTTGCATTTGAAAATATTTCGACAGATAATTTATCCAGCAAACCGAACTTCAGCATAGTAGCACGCGGTAGAATAAACAAAGCCGAAAGGACAGAAGGCGAAACGGTACTTGAAGCCGAGGATAAAGCCCTTTTCCTGACACTCAGAGGTTACGGCGGACTGTGTGTTGTAGCCAAGACTCCGGCTGCCGCACAGGAACTCGGTTCATTAAGCCACGGTGATACGCTGTATACGCCTGCCGCATTTGACAGTGACGAAACAGCAATAACCGAACTTTCCCAGGGCGGAACATATGCAACATCAGGTCATGTCGGAACAGTACGCAATATTGAAATGAAATTGTCGGGCGACAGAATAAGATATACACTTGACGGACAGGTTATATTTGACTCCGAAGCAGAAGGCAATAAATATTTCAGATTCGGTGCTAATAACGAGCAGGGAATGTCTGCAGTCACAACGGGCGAATATACAAATTACCATACCGATATATCTGCTATGGATACGGGTAAAGGTACTGTAGGATTTGCCACAGGCAGAAGATTTGTTACAATAACAGAGTGCAAAGTTACACTTAATGTTGAATCCATGCCGAAGGCTAAAGATATATTTGTTGTAAAAGATTCGCAGCCGGCAATACCGATGTATGAAGAAACGGCGATCGACTTTGCCGATTTATTGATACAGTTCCCCGACGGAACATATACACTCGGTAATAATTTATCCTGGCAGCCGGTAACCGCTGCAGGTACTATGTCCGATAGTACGGGAATAACAGCGCTTACATCCGGTACGGCAGTTTACAACGTATCCGATTCGGAAACCACCAGACGCGTATATGTAATAGTAAACGAAAATGGTAATAACGAGTTTGTACTTGAAAATATTGATTTCTCGACAAACGGATTCAGTGATGATGATTGGTATACGGGACGCCATTCGCAGCTTATAGATAACTATTATATTAACGGCTGTTCCTATGTATATATGTCAAAACCGTGGTACACCGCACAAAACGGTAAAATGTACGTAGGCGGTTATGACGGCGGAACAGGTCCGCTTGATTACGGAAATCCGGTAGTAATGTATAACAGTGATATACTTAATGACTTTGCGGATTATACCGTAAGTGCAAAGTTTGCACTTGAAAATACTTACAGTGAAGATTTATCAAGCAGACCGAACTTCAGTATAGTAGCACGCGGCAGAATTAATAAAGCCGACAGGACAGCGGGTGAAAATGTATTTGAATCCGATAGCTCCGCACTTTTCCTGACACTCAGAAGTTACGGCGGATTGTGTGTAGTAGCCAAATCGCCGTCAGGCAAACAGGAACTCGGCTCATTAAGTCACGGCGATACATTGTATACACCGTCTGCTTTTGCAAGCGATGAAGCAGCAGTTGCAGCTATTTCCGAGGGCGGAGATCATGTGACATCAGGCCACATAGGCACTGTTCGCGATGTTGAAATGAAACTTTCCGGCAATAATATAAGATACACACTTGACGGACAGGTTATATTCGATTCCGAAGCAGAAGGCAATAAGTACTTCAGATTTAACGAATCCAACGAACATGGAATGTCTACAGCCACAACAGGCGAATACGCAAATTATAATACAGACATATCCGCTGTTAATACCGGTAAAGGTACTATAGGATTTGCAACAGGCAGAAGATTTGTTAATGTAACAGAGTGTAAGGTAACGCTTAATATTGACAGAATGCCTGAGTACAAAGAGGTATTTATTGTAAAAGATTCACAGCCTGCAATACCCATGTATGTAAGGACAATGGCAGAACTCAGAAGCCTTGTTTTACAGTTCCCCGACGGAACATACAAACTTGCAAGCGCGGTTGAATGGCAGAAAGTAAGCGGTAACAGCACGACACTTAATGTACCCGGTACATATTTGGTAACCGCACAGGCAGGTACAGATGTTTATACCGTTACTTCCGGCAACAATAGCAGTAAAGTTTATGTAATAGTAAACGAAAAGGGCAACAACGAGTTTGTGCTTGAAAACATAGATTTCTCGACACAGGGATTTGATAATAATAAATGGTACTCGGGACGTCATACGCAGCTTATTGATAACTATTATTTAAGCAACAGCGAATATACTTATCAGTCAAAACCGTGGTACACAGCGCAGAACGATAAGATGTATTTAGGCGCTGCCGCCGCAGGAACATATAATCTTGATTACAATAATACTTTAGCTATGTACGACAGCGATATTCTCGGCGACTTTGCGGATTACACCGTAAAAGTTAAGGTTACATACGAGAATATCAACAGCGACGATATGTCCAGCAGACCGAACTTCAGCATAGTAGCACGCGGTAATATAAATAAAGCCGACAGAACACAGGGCGAGTATGTACTTGACTCAGCGTCACCGTCGCTTTTCCTGACACTCAGAGGTTACGGCGGACTTTGTCTGCTCGCTAAATCTCCGGCAGGAACGCAAAAACTCGGTTCCTTAAGTCACGGCGATACGCTTTATACACCGAGTGCATTTGCAAGTGACGAAGCGGCTGTTACAGGCATTTCCGAAGGCGGAAATTATACAACGGCAGGTCACGTAGGCACCGTTCGCGACATCGAAATGAAACTTTCCGGAAATGACGTAAGATATTCCCTTGACGGACAGGTTATATTCGATTCTGCCGCCGGAAACAGCAAATATTTCAGATTCGGCGTAAATAACGAGTTCGGAATGTCTGCAGCCACAACCGGCGAATACAATTCATTTAATAACGATATGGCAAACCTTAATACCGGTAAAGGTACTATAGGATTTGCAACAGGCAGAAGATTTGTTACAATAACAGAGTGCAAAGTTATACTTAATGTTGAGAAGATGCCTGTAACCAAAGAAAGACAGTACAGACAAGATTTTGATGAATTCTTGGGTACACAGAACTTCTCGGAGGCGGACGACGAATTCTATAGCCGTCTTGACGGTCTTGTAGGAGATTTAAAACACATTATTTATAACAACACAAATGATTTACGCAGCAAAAACGGTGTTAATTACTATGTTTCCAACGAAGGCGATGACACCGCTGACGGTAAATCTCCGCAAACCGCATGGAAAACTCTTGCAAAGGTAAACAGTTATACCTTTAACGCGGGCGATGCAGTATTGCTTCGCAGGGGAGACACATGGTACGAAAACATAAACGCGCAAAACGGCGTTTCGTACTCCGCTTACGGTACAGGCGCAAAACCGAGAGTGTTTAAGGCATATAACGCTATGCAGGGCACTTGGGTTTTGACAGATACACCTAACATTTGGCGCTATGAGCAAACATTTGATGATAAAGATATAGGAAACGTTGTATTTAACGACGGAGCGTTCTGCGGCCAACGTAAATTCTCGGTTGAGGATATGACCGAAAATCTGGACTTCTTTATCTCTAATCAATATGCTAAAGTAGCCGATACCGAAAATAAACTTTACCTGCGCTGCGAAGCGGGCAATCCGCAGGATGTATTCTCACAAATCGATATCAGCCGTGCCGGCAGTATAATCTTTATTGCAACCAACGGTCACGATATTGCGGTTAATAACCTTGAATTGCGTTATGCACAGGATATAGCATTTATGCAAGGCGGAAAGAATATTTCCTTCAGCTATTGCGTATGCGGTTGGACAGGCGGCACTGTTTTTGATAACGAAGCTAAAGCACGCTACGGCGGCGGAGCAGGCGGTTGGCTCTTCTGCGAAAACTTCTCGTTTGAATACTGCCATATTTACGAACAGTGGGATTCCGGTGTTACACCGCAGTACAGTTGGCGCGATGAAGTGGCAGGCGTATTTAAGAACTTTACAACGACGGACTGCCTGTTTGAAGGTTGCCAGTATACGCTTGAGTATTTCCACACCCAGAAGACCGTAACCGATAACGGATTCGATAATATGCAGTTTAACTACAATATTTGTTTGGACGGCGGACGCGGATTCGGTTCGGATACACAGGAGAGAGTCGACGCCAGCGCATATGTAAAATCATGGGGACATGAGAATACATGTGTAAACAGCGCCATAACCCATAATATTTTCGACAGAGCGGCGGCATTGTCAATTGAAATTATAGGTCATAATTTCGGCGACAGCGATAAGGACGTATGTTACAACAGCATACCCAAACTGTACAGAAATATGTACATTGAGCCGCGCAACAAAGAGTTCGCAAATATTAACAGAATCAGATATAAGTTCAACGAAGATACTTACAGATTGCTTGAGTTACTCGGAGTTGATAAAGATTCGGTTTATATCTACAGCGAATAGGCAATTAAATGATATCGGTGCGGCAGACGTACCGCACCGATATTAACAAAACAAAAATCTCACTTCTGCCGAAGTGAGATTTTTTTATACAATTATATGGTATAAAAGATTGTTGAATAAACAAAGCAATATGCCTATAACAGTCGGCAGCAGGAAACTTACGGCAGTCCATTTAAAACTGCCGGTTTCTTTTTTTATTGTCATAAGTGTTGTGGCACACGGCCAATGGAAAAGTGAGAATATTATTACATTAAGTGCGGTAAGCGCGGTCCATCCGTTAGATATAAGCACGGTTTTTAAAAATGCCAGGTCGGTTATATCGGTTAGGGTGCCGCTGTTAAGGTATGCCAGCATAATTACCGGTATTACGGTTTCGTTAGCCGGTATTCCCATTATAAAAGCCAGCAGTATTACACCGTCAAGACCGAGTGCGCGGCCTACGGGATCTAAAAATCCAGATACAATTGACAATACAGTCATACCGTCTATACGGATATTTGCCGCAAGCCATATTATTACGCCTGCCGGAACTGCGGAAATAAGTGCACGCGAGAGTACAAACAGTGTTCGGTCAACTACAGACCGTACTATTACGCTTAAAATTTTCGGGCGCCTGAACGGCGGCAGTTCCAATGTAAAAGATGAGGGAACACCCTTAAGCAGAGTCTTTGATAACAGGCGGGAACACAAAAGAGTTACCGCCACCGACAGCATTATAAAAAGCGATAATAAAAGCGCGCTTTGTATGTTTCTTGCAAATGCACCGCCGCCGCTTATAAAAAATAAGGAGATCAACGCTATAAGCGTCGGAAATCTGCCGTTGCAGGGAACCAAACTGTTTGTGATAATCGCAATCAGTTTTTCGCGTTTGGAGTCTATTATGCGGCATCCTACAACTCCGGCTGCATTGCAGCCGAAACCCATGCACATTGTAAGGCACTGTTTACCGCAAGTGTTGCACTTTTTAAAGCATCGGTCCATATTAAATGCAACCCGCGGTAAATAACCCAGATCTTCAAGCAGAGTAAACAACGGGAAAAATATTGACATAGGCGGCAGCATTACAGATACTATAAAACTGACTACACGGTATACACCGTAAACTGTAAGGTCGCAAATAAAAACAGGGACGCTGCATTTAAGCAAAAAGCTGTAAACGGGTTTTTCGGCAGAAGCAAACAGACTGCTTAAAAGTTCCGACGGATAGTTTGCTCCGCTTATGGTTATCCAAAAAATTACCATAAGTCCCAACAACATAAGCGGAATACCGAAGTACTTGCTTGTAAGTAATTTATCGGTTTTTAAGCGTCTTGCTTCGTTTGCGGTTTGTTTGTGTGTTACGGCCTTTCCGCAAATTTCTTCTGCTTTTTTAATGCGCTGCTCGGCAGTTCCCGCATCTTTGTCAAAATAGGGGTTAAGCGGCAGGGTGTCATGGGTTCTGAGTATTAATGCGTTAAGTTCGTCAAGTCCTTTACCGCTTTTGGCCGATGTTGCGGCAACGGGAACACCGAGTAAACGGGAAAGCATCCGCGTATCCACAAATATGCCGTTTTTCTCGGCTTCATCAATAAGATTTACGCATAGTATAACCTTTTCTGCCTTTTCGGCTATTTGGAAAAATAAATTAAGATTTCGGCTGAGCACTCCGGCGTCGCATATCACAACATTTATATTGTCTTTTCGGCTTATTATTTCATCCCGCGCAACATCTTCTTCGGCAGAGCGTGTGTTAAGCGAGTAACAACCCGGCAAATCCGTAATTACAATTCTTTTACCCGAAAAATCGTATGTACCTACTGCCGTTTCCACGGTTTTTCCCGCCCAGTTTCCCGTATGCTGCCGCTGACCTGTAAGTCGGTTAAAAACGCTGCTTTTGCCAACATTTGGATTTCCCGAAAGTGTCACATAAATGTCGCCTGTATATTTGCCGTCGCTGTGCCCCAACAGTATTTTTCCGGTTGAATCAGCAGTCAGTCCCATAACACTCATGCCTCTTTTCCACGGTTATACATTCGCTGTCCTCGCTGCGCAGCGCAATTACCGCCCCAAGTACCTTGTACGCCGTGGGCTCGCCGAACGGACTTTTAAAAAGCGGAATTATTGAGGCACCTTCTATTATTCCGAGGTCGCAAAGGCGCAATTTCATGTCACGCTTGTCACTTATGCTGCAAACTGTATATTTTTCACCGAGTGCGGCGTTTAACAAATTCATAAAACTTCACTCCTACACTTAATAATATGCAGGAGTGAAGTTTTGGTTAGTTATGTTAAGATGTTACGCCCTGTTTACAACCTTATTAAGTTTTAAAGACAATAACTTTGCTGCCGCTATAGATAAAATGTCCTTTACAATATACGGCAGACTGACCGAAAGAAAAGCCGACCACAGTGTACAGCCGTAAATAAATTTAAATTGAATTACACCGAGTATATGGCATAAGGCAAGACCTATAATTCCGCCTAAGACTGAAACAACATAATTCTTTTGCGAAAACAAACCGCAAAGGGTGCTTAAAAATATAAAACCGAAAATAAAACCGCCCGTAAGCCCTATAAGTACATTTACTCCGCCCGTAAAGTTTGAAAAGACAGGTGCGCCTACAGCGCCCAAAAGGATATAAACTACCGTCGGCACGGCGCCGTATTTTCTGCCGGCAACGTAACCCGCAAGTGCCACACCGAAGGTCTGCAATGTCAGCGGCACGCCGCTTGGCAGTTTAATGCTTATTTGCGAACAAACCGCAATAACCGCCGCTAAAAGTGCAAAAAGACATATTTGTTTTGATGTTGCTTTTTTCATATTTTAAGTGACACCTCCCCCGCGGACAGCACTTTTAATGTGCCGTCGGGCAGTTTTACCGTTAAATGTGCGTTGTCGTCTATATTAATTGCGGTAGCCGATATTTCTTTACCGTCGCAAATAAATCCGACGCGTTTGCCTAAAATAAGGGAATGGCTGCGATAATAATTCATAAAATCTTTTTCGGGAAGTTTTTTGTAAATTTCCGCAAAATTGTCAATTATCGCAGCGGTAAACTCTGCCTTTTTTATGTAAGAACAGTCACCTTTACATATTTCGCCGGCAATATTTTTTATGTCGGCGGGAAATCCGCCCGACGGTGCTGTTAAGTTGACGCCTATGCCAAGCACCGCATAATCCATATTTCCCGTTTCAATATTAAACGAGCCTTCCGTAAGTATTCCGCAAACCTTTTTACCGTGTAAAAAAATATCGTTTACCCATTTTATATCGGTGTTTACGCCGAAGACCGAATTTATCGCTTTGCTTACGGCAACGGCTGCGGCAGTGGTTATAAGCGTGTTGGCATGCGCAGGCAGGCTCGGCCGCAGCACAATGCTTATGTAAAGTCCGCTTAACGCAGGCGAATAAAATTTTCTGCCCAATCTGCCTCTTCCATCGGTTTGATTTTCGGCGATTATTACGGTAAACTCATTTTCGCCGGCCTCTGCGGCACGTTTTGCAAGCGTATTTGTAGATGTAACGGTTTTGTAAAGCAAAATTTTGCAATCTGTCTTAAGCGCTTTTTTAACGGCGGTTTCTGACATAATGCTGTTTTTGTAGGATATTTCATAACCTTTATTTGTATAGGCGTCTATTATATATCCGCTTTTTCTTAACGAATTTATACTTTTCCATACGGCATTACGGCTTATATTAAGACCGTTTGCAAGTTCCTGTCCCGACACGGCGCCGTCCGCATTTTCAAGTATTTCCAGTATTTTTTGTTCAGTATTCATATAATCACCGTATAGAATTTTACAACTTGTTACATACATTGTCAACTAAAAATAAAAAATAGGTTGACAATTAGTTATTTTTATTGAAAATTTAAATTTAATGTGATATAAATTTATTAGTAATTCTTATTGGAGGAAAACCTATGAAAAAAATTGCAGCAATAATTTTGGCAATTGCTTGCATAGCCGTATCAATGACGGCATGCAAAAAAGGCTCCGGCACCGGTCAGACCGGCATAAGCAAAAAACCGGAATGGGAAAAGGTTGAATTTACTGATATTCCCGGTGACACACGTGCAACCTTAACACAGGAAGAGGCAGTAAAAAAATATCACGCCAATACCGATTGGCGCATTTATTCTATACGTACAACCGAAACAACCGTTAAGCCGTCCGACGGCGGCACTGCTTATTATGTGTCAGTAAACGGTGTTGATACTAACGACGGAACTTCACCGGAAAAGGCAATCGCCACACCCGGCGCTATATCCAGACTTCCGCTTAAAGCAGGCGATGTTGTTTATTTTGAGCGCGGCTATGTTTACAGGGGCAGTGTTACCTGCCGTGTTGCAGGCGTTACATACTCTGCTTACGGTGAGGGTACCAAGCCCGAAATTTATGCTTCGCCCGAAAATGCCGCGGCAGAAGGCTGCTGGGAAGCAACCGATACCGAGAATATTTGGCTGTACCATAATGCAGTAGGTCCGGATGTCGGTGCGATTATATTCAACGACGGCGAAGAAATCGGCACAAAAGCATTTATTGTACAGGAAGGCAGCACAAAGCGCAATCCTACAACGGGCAAAAAATTTGAAAACTATAAAGATCTTGAAAAGAATTTCCAATTTTTCCACAACAACGGTAAAATATACCTTTATTATGACGGCGGAAATCCGAGCGAGAAATTTGACAGCATAGAGCTTAATATTAAGCAAAATGTGTTTGCTGTAAATGCAGATAATATTACTATAGATAATATTTGCGTGAAATATACAGGCGCACACGGTATAGGCGGCGGCTCCTGCGACGGACTTACCGTTACTAACTGCGAAATCGGTTATATAGGCGGATCTTTGCAGACTTCTACAACAAGATACGGTAACGGTGTTGAAATATGGGGACAGGCAACAAACTATACGGTTGATAATTGCTATATTTACCAAGTGTACGATGCCGGTGTAACATTCCAGTACAGCACTAAAGAAGAGGGCGACAAAACAATAGAGGAAAACATTAAGTTTACAAATAATGTTTTTGAATACTGCAACTATTCTATAGAATATTTCCTGACAGCAGGAGATGAAAACACTTCATATATAAACAACTTTGAAATAAGCGGAAATCAGTGTTGGTTTGCGGGCGAGGGACTTTGCAGTCAGCGTCCGGACAAAACAGGAAACGCTCACATAAAGAGTTGGGGACATAATAACTATTCGCGCGGTAATTTCGTCGTTAAGGATAATATGTTTGCATTGGCAAGCAATATGCTTGTTGAAACATATTCCAAAAACGATTACAAAGCAACATATGACAATAATATTTACCTGCAGAACGAAAGGCGCAAGCTCGGACGTAACGGAAGTATGAAGGATAATACCGAAAGATTTTCCGAACAACAGGTTTTAAGTATAACAAACGATCAGAACGCTAAAATTATAACCGTAAAGAAATAACAGATAAAAACAACCCCCGATTCTTTTATGAATCGGGGGTTGTTTTTATATTGATTTTCAATGCTTTGATTAATGTTTTTTAAAAGGTTGATACGGCGGGTATCTGTTTATGCAAGTCGCATAGCTGAAACCCTCCCAATCTAATTTTTGACCGCATCTGTCACAAAACTTTTGAAATTCCCTTTCAAACGATATTTTACAAGTAGGGCAAATGGGTGATGAAAAATATTCACCTTCACTTCTGTATGTAAATGTTTCGGTAATTTTCTTAGGTATTCTGTAAGAAAGTTCATCCGATAACACCTGATCATCGTATGTATCCTTTGCATAACTTATCTTTTTATAAAGAATGTCGGATATGCAACACTGCTTTTTAGGTCTCTTTTTTTCAGATTTTTTTGATTTTGTACTTTTGGATTTATCTGTTTTTGACAGGGATTGCGAATTCATGTGTGTTTTACACCTTTCTTAATTTAATTAATATTATCGGATAGTTCAATTTTAACAAAAAACGGTATTTTTTCATCATATATGGTAGTTTTCTGTCGAAAAAACAGAGTATAAGGACTATTTTGTTTTATAGAATCAATATTGGATATAATAAATACGCATCTATAGGTTAATACTTAACTTATGGGTAGATTTTAAAACAAATTTGTAACTGTTATACTTAACACGGTGATGTTAATGTTGGACTATAAGGCGATAGGAAGAAGGATAGCCTTTTACCGTAAAAAGATTGATATGACACAGTCCGTACTGTCTGAAAAGCTTGATATAACGGAAAGTTATATAAGTCAGGTAGAACGGGGAACAGCCAAAATATCGCTTTCCAGATTGGATGAAACAGCGGATATTTTAGGTGTTGATATTGCGTATCTGGTTTCCGATAGGGTTGCAGATAATGGCCCTTTTGTTAATTCGGAAATATTTGAGATTATAAAAGATTGGGATAAACAAAAGACCGATTTTCTTATACATTTGCTTATTTGTGCCGATAATCAATTTAACGGTAAAAACTGAATCTTGGAAAACTAAATAATAAAGCGATTCACACTATAGTGAACCGCTTTATTATTTGATTTTAATAAAACCATTTTAAAATTGATATTAAATACTGTAACATAATATTTTTCTTTCCTTTCTTTATTTTTTCTATGGTATACATCGAGGAAAGAAATATTTATATACAGGATGGAGTTAATTGTGCAAATATTGGAAGGAGTGGAAAAATTTGCAAATTGCCATATGCGATGACGAAGATTTTTTTCGCAGCAATTTAAGAGAATTGTTAATAGAATACAAGACAAGTAGACGAATGCATATTGATATTTTTGAATATGCAAACGGAAAAGAATTGTTAAATGCCAAAAATATTTTTGATATTGTATTTATGGATTATCAGATGCCGGGTATAAACGGGTTGGAAACAGCGCGTATTCTGCGTGCCAGAAACACAATTTGCAGCATAATCTTTATTACTTCGTTTCCTGAATTTGTTTTTGATTCTTTTGAAGTAAGACCTTTTAGATTTATGTTAAAGCCTTTAAATTCCGAAAAAATATACGAAGCCATAGAAAGTTATATAGAACAACAGAAGTTGTTGTATCCGTTGGTTATTGTAGAGGACGGAGAACAAAAAACCGTCAACGCACAAGACATAATATATCTTGAGGGTGACGGTAAATATTGCATTATAAGAACAACTACGGGTACAATTCACAGTTCAAAAACCATTGCGCATGTTTACAGCCTGTTACCCGAATATTGCTTTTACAGAATACATAAATCGTATGTAGTTAATATGTACTGCATTTCTTCTATTAAAAATAATGTAGTTAAATTAAATAACGGCGAATCCGCTGTTGTGGGCAGAAATCA
>CAKSKA010000012.1 GCA_934464615.1 uncultured Eubacteriales bacterium
CGGCGGAACGCCGTCGAGGTGCTGACGCACCGAGAAAATCAAAAATTTTCGCACAAAAGCATTGAATCAAAACAGCGTCCGTGTTGCGACACGGGCATGGCTTCGCCATAAAAGGCTGACGCCTTTGCAATTTTGGTATAATGTTTTTGTGCCGACGGCGGCGGAACGCCGTCGAGGTGCTGACGCACCGAGAAAATCAAAAATTTTCGCACAAAAGCATTGAATCAAAACAGCGCCCGTGTTGCGACACGGACATGGCTGCGCCATAAAAAGGCTTGCGCCTTTGCAATCTTGGTATAATGTTTTTGTGCCGACGGTGTCGAGATGAGGTGATACGGTGAAAATAATCGACATTATTAAGAAAATTAGTGTAAAGCAAATAATTATTGCCGTATTGGCGTGCGTGGTTGCCTTCAGCGCATATAAAACGGTATCAATACTTTTAGGTTATAATGCGGCAAGCAATATTTATAAGGATTTGGGCAGCGAATTTGTAAAACCGGCATACAGTGACGCAGGCAGCGGGTTTGTTTCCGTCACCGATCCGGATGCAAAGGATACTCCGCCGATTACAGTGGATTTTAACAGTTTAAAGAAGGTTAACGAAAATATCATAGGTTGGATATACTGTGCGGATACGGCAATTAACTATCCCATAGTTAAAACAGAAAACGCGCAGGATTACGATTATTACTTATCCCACCTTATAAACGGCAAAAAAAATTCAGCCGGCACCGTTTTTATGGATTACCGAAACCGACAGCTTTGCGGCGATTTTAACAGCATACTTTACGGACACAGTATGAAAAACGGCACTATGTTTGCACATATTTTGCGTTATCGCAATCAGGAATTTTACGATTCTCATCCTTATATGTGGATATACACCCCCGACGCCGTATACAGATTAAATGTTGCGGCAGGGTATAGTGTAAACGAAAATTCCGCAGACTACGGTATGTTTTCCGATTCCGATGCCGTAAAGGATTACGTTAAGCGTGTAAGCACAGATTCCGGATTTAAAACGGGGACTGATTTAGACGCAGCACAAAATATAGTACAGCTTTCTACCTGTTTTGCAGGCGACGATATGCGTTTTGTGCTGGTTTGTACGGTTGAAAAATACGATTAGAGGATATAAATATGGCAAGAACAAAATTAAAAGACAGAATTTTGCCCGACTACACAAAGGGCGAGGAAATATTTAATATGGTAACACACATTGTAGGCGGCGGCATGGGCGTTGTCTACCTTGTACTGTGCGTTGTTTTTGCGGCGCTGCACAAAAACGTTTGGGGTGTTGTGTCGTCGGCTGTTTACGGTGCGTCGGTAATATGCCTTTTTACGATGTCAAGTGTTTATCACGGAGTTGTAAAAACTACCGGCAAAAAGGTATTGCAGGTAATAGACCATTGCACAATATATTTTATGATTGCCGGAACATATACCCCCATAACCCTCAGCGCATTGCGTAAAGTGTCACCTGTTACGGCATGGGTTGTTTTCGGTGTTGTATGGGGTGTTGCCGCGCTTGCAATAACACTTAACGCAATAGATTTAAAACAGTATAAAACATTTTCCATGATTTGCTATATAGCGCTCGGCTGGTGTATTATTTTGACTGCTGTGCCGACGTATAAGGCGCTTACTTTCGGCGGATTTATGTTTTTGCTGTTAGGCGGTGTTTTTTATACAATAGGCGCAGTGCTTTATAAAATAGGCGCTAAAAAGCGGTATATACATTCCGTTTTTCACATTTTTGTCGATCTTGGCAGCCTGATGCATTTCTTTTGTATTTTCTTTTATGTTATATAAATAAAAAACGGACCTCGCCTGTGCGAGGTCCGTTTAATTATTCTTATCGCGGATTAATTGTAACAACATCGGAAAATACAATGTTTAAAGCGTTGTACGAAAATTTTAAATCTGAATATTCAGTGATAAAGATTTCGGTATCTTCATCTGTAAAACGGCCGCATTCAAAATACATATCGTCGAATTTAACAGTGCTGTTTGCGCCTATGGTTTTCCCCTTAAAATCACAGCTTATTCGAGAAAGTTCGTTGCCGGATGCGTCGCTCACCGTAAGTATGCCTTCAACACTTCTTATCGGTTTATCCCCGGTGTTGGTAACGTCGAACGTAAAATAGACATAATTACCGTTTATTCCACGCGAAATATTTTCCGCAATTGAGATTTTATCGGTAACAACAACTTTAATATAATGCATTGCCATTTGGTTATTGTACTTTTCCTTTAAGCCTTTGAATTCGTCAGACTGACCGAAAACAGATACGGCTTCATCTATACTGTCGATTGCTTGCGAATACTTTTTATCTTTTGCATAATTTTCCGCTTCGGTTAAAAATTTATTTCTGTATTTTTCCTGTAATTGCGGTATTTTGCTTTGTGCGATTTCGTAACAGCTGTCCGTTTCCGCAACTTCGCCGTATTTACTTATTGCAAGCGGAAAATCCTCGTTGTTTTCGGCTTTCTGCGCTTCCTCAAACGCCTTCTGCGAAGCCTCAAGCAGACTTGTATCTTCTTCCGATTGTAAGTTAATATTTTGTGCCTTTATATATTGTTGCTGTTTACAATGTTATAGTATGTTTTTGTTGTTATGCGGTATATAAGTGTGTACAGCAGTGCAAATACAACAAAACTGATTACGGCGGCTGTAATAAACAAACCCGTGTTTGAAAATCCGAAAAGCAAAAGCAGTTTTCGGATCATGGGAAATGCAAAACAAAGGTGAATTCCGCTTAATAAAAGCGGCGCGAAAAATACGGTAAGCAATTGTGAGTTTATGCTCTTTTTAATTTCGGCGTCGGTTATGCCTATTTTTTTCATAACGGAAAATCTTGTGCGGTCCTCGTAGCCTTCGGTTATTTGCTTGTAATAAATAATAAGCACGGTCGCGCATATAAATACGCTGCTTAGCATTATACCTAAAAAGAAGAAACTGCAAAAACTGTTTTTAAAATCCTGCCTGTAGGCAACTTTGCTGCTTATTACGGCGCTGTCTGCGTTGTTGCCGCTTTTAAGCGAATTCGCAAGGTTAACTTGTTCTGCTTCCGATAAATCGGTGTCAAAACAGTAAGTCCAACTGCTGTTTATACTTTTTTTGTTTTCGCCGATATTGTTGTATAATGTTTTTTCGGCGTTTGCTATATCCGGTACAATAACAGTGATAATAGGGTAGACCGAGTTTTGCGGCAGATTTTCAAGTGTTCCTGCGTCTAAAATGTCCTTGACATTAATCACGCTGTCATCCGTAAGAACGATTTTATCATCGCTATACTTTGTACGGCTCGGAATAACATACGCCTCGTTATTGCTTAAACTGTAGCTGCCGCCTGTCGCTTTGTTAAAATCTTCAAGCGGTATTACCGAAAAGGCGACTAAACTGTGGCTTAAAGCGTCACTGCCTGCCATAGATGAAAAATGGCATTTTCCGTTTTCAAAATATGCAAAAAGGGAAATACTGCGAAAATCAACGGCATCTTTAAGTGCCGTGCCGTATTTTGCGGATTCTTCGTTTACAAGTTTCCGCATTTCGTCTATGCTTTCGGTTTTATTTTCATAAAAGGAAATATCGTCCTGAAGCGATATGTTAATTTGTCGCGGACAATGCTTGTTTACTGCGTCCTCCGTACCGAAAAACAGGCACGATGTCGAAGAAATCATTACAAGCACCATGGTTGCAAGTATGCAAACGGACGCCAGTCCCGCACCGTTGCGTTTCATACGGTAAGTCATGGACGATACGGATATAAAATGTTTCGATTTGTAGTAGTAGCCTTGGTTTCGCTGCAAAGTTTTACAAAGCAAAACGGAACCGGAAATCATAATCATATATGTCGCAATTATTACGGCAATAACGGCGGCAAAGAAAAGGGAAATGGCAGCAACGGGATCTTTTATTGTAGCGGCAAAGTAATAAGCTGCTGCCAGCAGCAGTATGCCCGCAACGCCGAAAAAGTAATTGGCTCTCGGCGGCTTTTCACCTAAATTTTCGCTTTTTAAAAGCGTTACCGCGGTTGAAAACCTGATTTGCCGTACACTGTTAAAGTACAAAAGGGTGTGTATTACAATGTAAACGACGGCCGTGTATATAACTGCGGCGGGGGCAATGTTAAGGCTGTAAGTTATTTCGCCGTTCATAAGGCGGCACAGTATAAGTTCGGCAAGTTTGGAAATAAGTATGCCGCTGATTATTCCGGAAAGTATGCAAATTAAAGCGACGGAAATACTTTCAATAAGCAGTATTTTGCTTATGTTGTGTTTATCCATTCCCAAAATGTTGTAAAGTCCGAATTCTTTTTTGCGCCGCCGCATAATAAACGCATTGGTGTAAAAAGAGAATATGCAGGAAAAAATTGCTATTACCCAGGAGCCGAAGTTAAGGGTTACGCATATTGTATCGTAACCGCCGGTGTTTTCAAGGGCGGTACTGTGCTGCAGGTAGGTAATTATGTAATACATTGCCGCCATACAGATGTTTGCTAATATATAAGGGAAATAAACCTGTTTGTTTTTGATTACCGAATCCTTTGCAAGACGCATATATACGGCGGATTTCATTTTCGCTCACCCCCGGCGGCAATAAGGGTAAGGGTGTCGGAGATTTTTTGGTACATTTGCTCGCTTGTATTGTCCGCACGGTATATTTGATGATATACTTCGCCGTCCTTTATAAACAATACGCGTTTTGCAACACTGGCGGCTTTTACGGAATGTGTTACCATAAGTATTGTCTGTCCGCAGTTGTTTATGTCGCAGAAAAGACGCAGCAAGTCATCACTTGCTTTAGAATCAAGCGCGCCCGTAGGCTCATCCGCAAGTATGATTTTCGGATTTGTTATAAGCGCTCTGCAAACGGCGGCTCGTTGTTTTTGACCGCCGGAAACCTCATACGGATATTTTTTAAGTATTTGCTTAATACCCAGCGTCTGCGCGAGTGTGGTTAGCCTGTCACGCATAACTTTGTAAGGTGTGTTTTTAAGCACCAACGGCAAGTATATGTTATCTTCAAGTGTAAAGGTATCAAGCAAATTAAAATCCTGAAAAACAAATCCCAAATTATCGCGTCTGAAAAGCGCCATAGCGGAATCCTTTACTTTGCTTAAATCCGTTCCGTCAAGTATTACACTGCCGGCAGTCGGTTTGTCAAGCGCCGCAATAATGTTAAGCAGTGTGCTTTTGCCCGATCCCGATTCGCCCATTATCGCCACAAATTCACCGCGTTGCGCATTAAAGGTGACATTTTTTAATGCTTCGACTTTGTTTGAGCCGAATCGCGTCAAATAGGTCTTTTTAAGACCGTTTACTTCAAGTATATTCATAATCTTTCCTCCTTGATTCGTTGTCTAAATTGTAACAAAAACGGAAAATGCAAACAATTGATTATGCTTACATTTTCCGCTTAAAACTTACATTTAGGTAAGATTTGAATTAATTTTTAAGTGTTGACATATCAAGCAGTATTTCCGTGCCGTTTTCCGACGCGGATTCGGCAGTTATGGCTATTCCGAGGTTATCGCATATTTTTTTGCATAAATAAAGTCCCAATCCGCTGGCGCTTTTGTCGCTTCGGCCGTTGTAACCGGTGTATCCTTTTTCAAATATTCGCGGAATATCCTGTGCATCAATTCCTATTCCGCTGTCCTTTATACAAAGCGTGTCGTCATTCTTCATATAAATTTTAATTCCGCCTTTTTGTGTGTACTTCAGTGAATTTGAGAGAATTTGCTCAATTACAAAGCACAGCCATTTTTCGTCGGTTACGGGTGTTTTGCCCGTTTCCTTAAAATCCAGTGTTAAATGCCGTGTAATAAATTCACCTGCGTATTTTTTAACGGCTTGCTTAATAATAAAATCAAGACTGCATTTTTTAAATACATAGTCCGTAGCGGTGCTGTCAAGCCTTAAAAACGCAAGCACCATTTCAACATATTGCTCTATCCTGAAAAGGTCGGACGATATTTTTCTTGCAAGGGGTGAATCTTCATCCTGTAACGTAAGCCGCATTGACGATATAGGCGTTTTTATCTGATGTACCCATACCGTATAGTAGTCCACCATATCCGTATATTTTAACTCAAAGCCGTTGGTTATGTCTTTATTGATTTTTTCCATAGCGGTAACAGCCGCAAGGTAATCCTTTTCGGCTGCGGTGCAGGCGGGCAGCCCTTTCGGTATATCGGGCAGATTTTTTATAAGCCTTATAAGTATTTCATGCTTGTGCTTTTGCTTTATAAAATCCGCAACAAAAAACAGCGTTACGGCCATACCGCAGAGTATAAACGGGTAAAGCAGTGCAAGCAGCGGCAAACCGTAAAGTACAAACGCCAAGGTTAAAAACAGCGCACATAATAAAAATATTAAAAACAGATACAAATTTTGCTTTATGTAAGATTTAAAAAATTCCATAGTATTTATCCCACAATATAACCGACGCCGAATTTTGTCGTAATAAAATTGTCAAGTCCGGCAGCGTCCAGTTTTTTTCTTAATCGGTTTACGTTTACATTAAGGGTGTTTTCGTCAACAAAGCAATCCGTTGCCCACAGGCTTTCCATTAACTTTTCACGGCTTACAACCTTGCCTTTGTTTTTTATAAGGCAAAGCAAAATGCGGTATTCGTTTTTTGTAAGCGGTATGTTTTGCGAGTTGTATGTAAGGGTGTTGTTATCGGTATTTAAAAATGCGCCGCGGTGTTCAAAACAAACCGCAATATTGGCAAAATCATAAGATCGGCGCAGCAACGCCTGCATTTTGGAAATTAAAACATTTGTATCAAACGGCTTGGAAATAAAATCGTCGGCGCCGGCGTTTACAGCCATAATAATATTCATACTGTCAGCAGCGGAAGAAATAAATATTATCGGCACGTTTGAAATGCCGCGTATTTCCCTGCACCAATGATACCCGTCGAAAAACGGCAGAGTAATATCAAGCAACACTATTTGCGGATTTATCTTTGCAAAATCGGACATAATATCTCGGAAATTTTCCGCGCAAAACGCTTCAAATCCCCATTGTTCCGCACTTTTTTTAACGGCGGCGGCAATACCGCTGTCGTCCTCAACAATCATTACTTTGTACATATAATACTCTCCTTACGGATGTCTGCTGTAAAATATTGTATCACAATTATAAATAAAACTCTATACTAAATTGCATCCGTACAAAAAGTATTGATAAAATTTTTGGCTTATGGTATTATAATCTTGACATTATTTTTTTGCGAAATGTAGGAGATGCGCTTTATGTTACCGTTTACCGTGGATGCTAAAAAAGGAAAAATTTTACATATTTATGATAACCGTTATAAAGAAAAAGTTGATATTACAAACGGAAAAGGGGATTTCGGCAATTGCCGCTATACTTTGCGCAGCGAAAGCATATTCAGTATCCCTAAACGCAAGTGGAATCCTTACGGATGCTATACCGCCGATGTGGATATAGCAAAGTCAATACCCAACGGTGTAATGCTTTATAATAAGGACTTTGATGTTACAACGTCGGTGGTTTGCAACGAGGACGGACTTTGCGTAAAGCAGAATTTTAAAAACAATGCTTTTTCCATGTTTGCAACCGATTTAGCACTAAATTTTTTAAGCTGCAAAAACGGAGAGTGGAAAAATCAGTTTTTGGTGTCTTCACCGTATTTTGATAAGGAAAACGGCAGATTGCTGTGCCTGTTCACCCGTCCCGACGGCAAAAATATTATGCTTGCAGTACGCTCCGAAGTCAGCGCGTTTCATATAGTTTACGCAAGTGTTGTACATTTTTTTGACGGATTTGAAATAATTGCAAACGGTGATAAAATTTACGGCGACGAGCCTAAGAACACCGGCAGTATAGAGTATTATCTTTTGCCCTGCACGGATTATGACGACGGACTTGAAAAGGCTTGTAAAGTGCTTGACCTGCCGTATGCGAGTTACAGAACTTCGGGCTGTACCGTGGGGGAAGAATTTTATGTTAATATAGGCGGCTGCTGCGATAAAGTAGCGGTTATTGAGCCTGACGGCACTGCGCATGAATATGACGCCAAAATGTATTTAAACATTAAAACGGATAAATATGGATTTTATAAGGTGGTACCTTATATTAACGGCAAAGCAGGTATTGCCTGCACTGTTTTTGCACATTACAATTGGCTTGATATGTATAAAAACAGTATTGAGTCCCTGCCGGTATATTATGATAAAACGGTAGGACATATGAAAGACGGTACACCCGTATTTTTACCGCCGCATGCGGAATACAGGGGATATATCGACGCAAACCTGTGCGAGCACACAATGTGGGGCTGGGCACAGCTGCGGTATATGCAGCACTGTCCCGTATCGTCTGCCGCGCAGGATAATATTAAAAATTTACATAATATTATATGTGCCGATGACGAAAGCGCCTGCATAGAGCGACAGACGATAATACCCGCCGCACAACATACACCGAAGGAAATGGGACCGTATAATACATATCGCAGCGACCGTATTCAAGAAGCATTTTCCGGCACGAATTTAATGCTTGATTATTACAGGCTTTACGGTAATAAATCAGACTTGGAACTGGCTGTTGATATAACGGCGAATTTACTTAAAGACTGTTATAATAACGGTGCGATTTACAGGGGAGAACATGACTATACAACCGTAACGGCTTTGATTTTCCCCGTAGTCGACTTATATAGGGAACTTAGTCTGCTTAATGACAGCCGCGCAAAGCAATTTGCGGATTATGCCGTACAAATTGCGGATTTTATTGTAAAACGCGACCTTGATTTCCCGACCGAAAGTACAAAAAGCGATAAGTATAACAAGGAAGTTGAAGAAGGCTCAATGGCGTGCAGCGCGCTTACAACGCTTTATGTTGCAAGGTTTGTGGAGTGCAAAAAAGAGTACATAGATTACGCAAATAAAGTTATGACATATCATGATGCTTTCAGCGTTTACACTTATACAGCGCCGATGTTCCATTCGTCACTTCGCTGGTGGGAAAACTTATGGGAAGGCGACGCCGACGGTCCGGCTGTTTGCTGCGGACACGGTTGGACTGTTTGGCAGGCGGAAGCGGAATACTGGCTCGGTTTGGCAAATAAAAATTCGGTAAGGGTTTTAAATTCATATAACGGATTTATGTCCAATTTTGCAAAACAGGATAAGGACGGAAATATGTACTCCATTTATCAGTGCGAGCCGTATATAAGCGGAGAAGAGATAAAACCCGAGGAAATCGACCGCCGTTTCGCAGTAGGTTTCCCGAAGAAAAAGGACCACACGCTTTCAAGATACGCCTATGCCAGAGCATACGAAACATGGTTTGCAACAGGTGCAATTATTGATGATATGCACCTTAATATGAAAAAGGAAGACGGTGTCTTTGTAAGCGAAGCGCCTTTCTTTGACAAACTCTATATAGATTCAAACGGACAAATAACCGTAAAATCCGATAAGGAGATTGAAATTTTTTCAACGCAGTCCTTTGCTGTCAGACAGGGTAAAAAAATCGGCAATACTTCTTTCGGAGTAAAAGTTGAGCCGAAAAACGGTATAATAAGCATTATTGTGTAAAAATTGCTTGAAAAACAGGGTGTAATACGTTACAATGTACAGGTAAATTTAATATACTTTTAAGTGCCGTATGCCCTTATTGTATAAATTGTGCAATTGGGTATGCCGGAGAATAGGGAATCGGGTGAGAGCCCCGTACGGTACCGCCGCTGTATGCAACAGGTTGCAAACTTTTGACGAAAGTCAGTCATTGGGAAACTGAGAAGGCCGTTTGCAGCATAAGAACTGTGCGAGTCAGAAGACCTGCTTAAAAGAATTTACTCTGTAACAAGGTGCGGACCTACACCGGTTGCGGATATTACAGTCGTGCAAAAAACGGGCCGCTGCTTGTGATGTTATGTCATAAGCGGCGGCTTATTGTATGTGCGGCATCATTGGTCCTAAATGTAATAAAGGAGAAATGAAAATGAAGAAAAAAATTGTTGCGGTAATGCTGTGTGTGTGTGTTATGCTTTGCGCACCGTTTTCTGTAATGGGACTAAGCGCAGACGCTACAACCGCCGCCGTAAACGAAACAGCGGCAACGATACTTACAAAAGTACCGTCAGCGGTGTTTGGCAACGAATGGGAAATTATGGGACTTGCAAGAAGCGGGGTTAATGTGCCTGACGGCTATTTTGATGCTTATTACGAAAACGTAAAACAGTATGTTGCGTCAACCGCAGACGACAAGGGACGCTTGCACTCCCGTAAATCGACCGAGAACAGCCGACTGATCCTTGCGCTGTCAGCTATAGGCAAGGACAGCCGCGACGTAGCGGGGAAGGACCTTATAGCGCCGCTTGCGGATTTTGATTATGTCAAATACCAAGGTATTAACGGCGTTATTTATGCACTTATCGCCATAGATACATATTCCTACGATTTGCCCGATATAGGCGATGCGGCAAAACAAACCGACAGAGAAAAATGCGTTTCCTACATACTGTCACAACAAAAAACAGCAGGCGGTTGGGCTTTGTTCGGCAATGCGGCGGATCCCGACATTACCGCTATGGCAATACAGTCGCTGTCGCCATACTATAACACAGATGTAAATGTAAAAACGGCGGTTGATAATGCTTTAGGCGTTCTTTCATCACTGCAACAAAGTAACGGCGGTTTTTCAAGCTGGGGTTCTGTTAACAGCGAGAGCTGCGCGCAGGTAATATGTGCGCTTTTAAGCCTTGGTATTAACCCCGAGACCGACAGCCGTTTTGTAAAGTCGGGCGGCAATTTGCTTGATGCATTAATGGGATTTTATGTAACCGGCGGCGGATTCGGCCATACAAACAATACATTTAACGGTATGGCAACACAACAGGGATTTTATACTCTGGTGTCCTTCAAACGCTTTTTAAATTCTCAAACCGGTCTTTATAATATGAGTGACGTGCTGAAAAACAGCGCTGCGAATGTAGACAGCCTTATTGAAGCGATAGGTACGGTAAATGCTGACAGTTCCGATGCGATAAATGCGGCACGCAATGCCTACAACGGATTGATCGAGCCGGCACGCAGATATGTTACAAAGCTCTCCGTACTTGAAAAAGCAGAGAGGGATTTTAATTCCGGTGCATTTAATACAGGCAACAGCAATACCGAAAACAACGACATACTTGTTCCGCCGACTTCGGATAAATCCAATGCGGTATTATGGAGCATGGTGATGTTGTTTAGTGCGGCGGCGTTAGTTGTACTTAAAAACAAAAAGGAAAAAGTCGATGAACTTGATTAAAAAAATTCTTACCTTAACGGCAGAGTTTTTTAAACGGTATAAAACATATATTGTGGTTTCGGCCGCAGTAATTGCACTGCTTGCGGCAGCCTTTTTTGCGGGCGGTCCTTTAAAGATAAATAGGAATAGATCCCATGATAAGCAAAGTTCGTCCGCTGTGCAGGTAAGTGTGTCGGAAAATCCGACGGATGCGGACACTTCCGATGGGCAGGATGCTTCCGATATATCAACTGCACAGTCCGGCGAGAGTGAAACTTTACAAAACAGCGGCAGTACACAGTCTGATTCCTCAAAACAGGATAAATACAAGACAGATCCCGTGCCTGAGGGCAAGCCTAAACCACAGGAGCCGCAGGAAACGCAGATTACGCAAAAACAGTATACCTGCACTTTTTCCATAACATGTACAACCATACTTCAAAATATGGATATGTGTGATGAGCAGAAGCGCGAATTGGTACCGTCGGACGGTGTAATATTTAAGACGGCCAAAGTTACGTTTTACGAAGGTGAGAGCGTTTTTGACGTTCTTAAACGCGTTTGCAAAGAAAACAATATACATATGGAGTTTTCGTTTACACCGATGTATAACAGCGCATATGTTGAAGGTATTAACAATTTGTACGAATTTGATGTCGGTGCAAAATCCGGCTGGATGTACAGTGTAAACGGATGGTTCCCGAACTACGGATGTTCGCGCTATGTTTTGCTTGACGGCGACACTGTGGAATGGAAATATACCTGCGATTACGGTGCTGACATAGGCGGCGGCTATGCCGTAGGCGAAAAATAATTTTATAAGGCGGTGACGGCTATGAAAAGGGAAGATGTGTTTGAAAAACTGCATCCGGCAGTAAGTTTTGTATACTTTTCCTTTATTGTGCTTGTAACCGCCTTTTTTATGAATCCGATCGTGCTGTTGATATCTTTCTTCGGTGCGTTTACCTATGCAGCGTATACAGAAGGTTTTAGGGGGCTTAAAAACCTTTTTGGGTTTTTAGTTCCGTTGTGTGTTGCAGCTGCCGTTATAAATCCCGCTTTCAGCCATATGGGTGTAACAATACTTTGTTATTTGCCGTCGGGTAATCCGCTTACTGCGGAAAGCATAATCTACGGGATTTTTGCGGCATTGCTTATAGCGGCAACGGTTTTGTGGTTCAGAAATATAAACCGCACATTTACAAGCGATAAATTTATTTATCTTTTCGGGAAAATTGCGCCTGCACTTTCCTTGGTTTTAAGTATGATACTTAGGTTTGTTCCGCAGTTTAAAAAACAACTTAAAAGAATTAACGAGGCACAAAGTACCATCGGCTGTAATGTGCATGAGGGCAATATTTTAAAACGCATAAAAAACGGCATAACGGTGCTGTCGGTACTGATAACATGGTCGCTTGAAAATTCGCTTGATACCGCCGACAGTATGCGCAGCCGTGGGTACGGTACTTCAAAACGTACGGCGTATGCAATATATAAGTTTGAGGACAGGGACAGAAATATGCTTATATGTATATTGTTGTGCGGTGCCGTATTTACTGTGGGTATTCTTACAAAAAGTCTTTATTACAGATATTTCCCAAGTGTTAAAATTTTAAATGCAAATGCGGCAACGGTTATATTTTTGCTTAGTTTTGTATTTTTAACGCAGTTGCCGGTTGTGTACAACTGTTATGTAAAGGGGTGTATTAAAAACGGATAGTATTTTTAACATTAAAAACCTTGAATTTACTTACCCCGATGCTGAAACACCCGTAATAAACGGCTTAAATGCGAACATTAAAAGCGGCGATTTTTTCGTGCTTTGCGGAAAATCCGGATGCGGCAAAACGACGTTTTTAAGATTACTTAAAAGCGCGCTTGCACCGCATGGAAAAATCAGCGGAGAAATTATGTACCGCGGGAAAAATTTAAGCGAAGTGCCTTTGTCCATGCAGGCGGCTGAAATAGCTTTTGTACTGCAGTCGCCGGATAACCAAATTGTAACGGACAAGGTTTGGCACGAGCTTGCATTCGCCCTTGAAAATCTTGGTGCACATAACGATAAAATAAAGAAAAGAATTTCCGAAACGGCGGCGTTTTTCGGTATCGGAGATTTATTTTATAAAAACACCGCCGATTTATCCGGCGGACAAAAACAGTTGCTTAATTTGGCGGCGACTATGACGCTTGATCCGTCTGTGCTTATATTGGATGAGCCTACAAGTCAGTTGGATCCCATAGCCGCGTATGAGTTTTTACAGGCAGTAAACCGTGTAAACAGGGAATTGGGCGTTACCGTAATTATGACAGAGCATCGCCTGCAGGACGCCCTTGCGTTTGCAAATCGCGTAGCAGTTATGGAAAACGGCAGGCTTATCGCCGATGCTTCGCCCTCACAGGTGGGCAGTATGCTTAAAGATACAAACAACGGTATTTTCGAGGCAATGCCTGCGGCAATGCGTATTTATGCCGCTGTGCCGAATAATTTACCCTGCCCCGTAAGCGTGGCAGACGGCAGACTTTGGCTTGAAAAGTACTGTGCTGAAAACACGCTTAAAAGCATACCTGAAGAAATAAACAAACCTAACTTTGAAACCGTAATATCGGCACATCAGCTGCATTTTGCGTATGAGGGAGAAAAAAGGGATGCGATAAACGGACTTGACCTTAAAGTAGGCAAAGGGGAATTTCTGACATTACTCGGCTCAAACGGAACGGGCAAAACTACATTACTTAAATTGTTTTGCGGTATACTTAAATCCTACAGCGGTGAATTGTCAGTGTCGGGCAGTGTAGGCTATCTGCCGCAAAATCCGCAGGCGTTGTTTGTTAAAAAAACGGTAAGGCAAGATCTTGCAAGTCCGCTTGAAAAATCTGACGAAAACGCGAAAAAACTTTTTGATTATGCAGTTAATTTGTGTGAGATAACGGAACTCCTTGACCGCCATCCGTTTGATTTGTCGGGTGGGGAACAACAGCGTGCGGCACTTGCAAAAATCCTTATCAGAAATCCGGACATACTTTTGCTTGACGAGCCTACAAAGGGTATGGATGCGGAATTCAAACGCAGCTTTGCATCAATAATTAAAACACTTACGGCATCAGGCAAAACGGTGGTTGCAGTCAGTCATGATATGGAGTTTTGCGCGCAGTATGCCGATAAGTGTGCGCTGATTTTCGCAGGCGAGGTTATATCCTGCGGTACACCGCGCAGCGTTTTGTGCAATAACAGATTTTACACTACCGCCGCCCACCGTATTGCAGGCGGCAGGGTAGATAACGCCCTTACGGTTAATGATGTAATATACGCTTGTACCGGAAAGGCGGAGGAACCGCCGCCGATCAAAGCGGAGATTAAACCCGTAAGCACAGAACATAAAAATGGGGAAACTGTGAAAAAATTGCCTGTTTACAGAAAAATAGGCGCCGCAATTTGTGCGGTTGCGGCACTTTTTGTGGTAATCAGGGTGCTTTATGTTACAAATCTTTCGGCTGTTATTAAAAACGGAGAACTTGATTTTTCGGCAGTCGGCTCACTCAAGGATACGGTAGCACTGTGTGCGGCGCTTATAGGACTTAATTTGTTTGTTACGCCGCACCGCGCGGTGAAACACAATTTGCAGAACACGGGCAGCCGTAAACTTACAAAACGAACAATTACGGCGTGTATGTCAGTTTTGGTGTTTATACCGCTGACAATTTTTATAGGTGCGTATTATCTCGATTCGGGCAGATATCTTTTTATTTCGCTGCTTATAATGCTTGAGTGTATGATTCCGTTTTTTGCGGTATTTGAAGGGCGAAAACCGCAGCCGCGGGAACTGGTGCTTATTGCGGCGATTTGTGCTATAAACATAGTGGGCAGGACGGCGTTTTTTATGCTGCCGCAGTTTAAACCCGTTTTGGCGCTTACAATAATTTCGGGTGTTGCGCTTGGCGCCGAAAGCGGTTTTTTGGTAGGCGCACTTACAATGTTTGCATCAAATATGCTGTTTTCGCAAGGACCTTGGACGCCGTGGCAAATGTTTGCCATGGGTATAATCGGATTTTTGGCAGGAGTACTGTTTAAAAAGGGGTTGTTGTCAAGCAGTAAATTGTCACTCTGCGTTTTCGGCGCGTTAAGCGCTGTAATGATTTACGGACTTATAATGAACAGCTATTTTGTTCTTTTTATGCCGGAGGGATTAAACTTTAAAATTTGGCTTACTTATATAATCTCAGGTTTGCCGATGGATTGCGTACACGCTGCGGCAACGGTTGTTTTTTTGTGTATTGCTGCCGAACCCATGCTTGAAAAATTGGAACGCATTAAGAAAAAATACGGTTTAAGAACTTAAGTGAAATTTTAAACAGCACTTTATTTTGAATTTTTGGAAGTATTATAAATAATACTAAAACAACCCCGATACTCTTTGGAGTATCGGGGTTTCATCATTTACATTAAAGTTTGTCAATAAAGTTATCTATCGAATCGTCGTCCGCGGGATCAAAATCACACGGCTTTTTGCAAAGCGACCAGCGTTCTGTATGGGTGAGGCTCTCATTTCTTGCAATTTTCTTAAGTTCGCTTAAAGTTTCAAGCTCGGTAAAGAAATCGCAGGAATATGTTTCGTAAGAAACGCCGCCGTCGGGGTAATTGCCGGTAGGATAATTGGGATAGTAATTTTTCATAAATACGGTGTCGTCTACAACATAGTAGATATTGCCCTTCTTGAGTTCAAATCCCAGTTTTAAACGGCCGGTTTGCGGCTGACGTATTGTAACGTATTTTTTACCGATATAAATGTTGTCGGTTCTAAGGTCGGTATAAGGCCAAAGTTCAATTTTTCCGTTGGGCAGCAAACCCGTATCATGTGTGTTAAGCGGGATAATTTCCGTACCGCCCTTTGCTGCAACGGTAAGCGCCCACAAAGCACATTCTTTTACACGGTCGCCGTAATTTACAACGGTATGCTCAATTGTAACATTGGTATCGTCGGGATCCAGCGTTATGCGCATACGCAGTTGTACCTTGTTTTCCGTCTGCGGAGGCGGCGTAAGTATAATACCGTTATCAAACACCTCAACTTCCACCTGATCGTTGTCCGGATAATACATATCGGGATAATATTCCGGAGAGAGCCAAAGCCTGTGTCCGCCGTAATTGTTAAACTGCTTGCCTTTGCCGAAATACTTTTCGTATTCGTCATCCGTAACGGGCTCAAAAGCACTTTGATTGTCGTTAAGTATATTCACGCCGTCTACATATCCGTACCTTACAATTCGCGGACCTACGTCTACGGTTGCAATAAGTTCAATAACTCCGTTTGTAAGATGAATACAGTGTCCGTAATCTTTGTATTCCATGTGAGTCGCTTTAAACATTTTAAAAATCTCCTTTTATAATTTTTTGCTTATATTCACTTCCGCATCCGTTAGGAAGATTAAGTGACAAATCGTATATATCGCTGCATTTACACTCCGTGTCAAACACCCGTTTTGCAAATCCGTCCAATTTTTTTGCGTCCGCCGCGGTGGTGATTACGGGAATATCGGATTTTTTTGCAATCTGCCGCACGGTTTCTTCACCTTTTTTACTAAAGCCCAAAATGTGTATATACGGCGGTTTTTGTTTGCAAACGGAAATATCAATATCCAAAAACGCGGATAAAACAAGCCTTCTTATTCTTGCCATTGTATACCGCTTTGTTTTAATAAGCGCGTAAAGTTCTTCCGCACTTGAGGCGGACTTAACCGCATTTTCAAAACGGTTTTCAAGTCCTTCGCCCGAATCGGTGTAACGCGCAAGCGTGCCGTCGTTTGCCTTGCACCGCAGAGAATAAAGTATTGCCGTGTCAAGCCTTGAAATGTCGGATATAGGACTGCTTTTTAATATTTCAAAGGATTTTTCCGGCATATACCTACTGCATATATCGGTGTTTCCGCTTTTAATATACTCACGCAAAAGCGATGCCGATGCCGTAAGGTCGCGTATATCGGTGCTGTCGTGTGCGGCACCGCGCCTTGTTATGCAGTCCGGCTTTATTTTGGATTTAAGCCGCCGTAATGACGATATATATTCGGTCGCCAGTGTGTCGTTCGGATTTTCGGCAATTGCGCATAGATGCGGCGCCGTTTCCTTTAAAATCTCACTGCGTATTTTTGCAAATGTCGCATTGCCGCCCAAAGACTGCGCGAGTTTTTTGTTAAACACGTCGCTTTCAAACACATCGCAAACGGCATAAATTGAATTTATATCGCCGCATTCGCTGCCGAAGAGCAATTTGTCTACCGTGTGCGTGCTTTCAAGCAGGCTTACACCGCCGAAGGCAAAACTTTGCGCAGTCGACATACTGTAGGGTACCGGCAGTTCTATAACCACATCCGCACCGCAGGCGATTGCCGACTTTGCACGGGCGTGTTTCGGGATTATCGAAGTATCGCCGCGCTGTACAAAATTGCTGCTTAATACGCATATAACCGAGCCGCCGAAACTGCGTGCGGTATCAAGCAACAGCTTGTGACCGCTGTGCAGGGGATTGAATTCCGCAATAACGCCGACATTTTGCACAAATTTCCACCCTTTCGCAAAAAAGCCTTGAAAAACCGTGTGTAATACAGTATTATTAAGTAGTATTATAATAGCATAGTTAAGGCAATTATGCAACAAAAAAGGAGAATGAAAATGAAAATTTTCGTAGTAAACGCAGGCAGTTCGACTCTTAAATATCAGGTTATTGATATGGACGACGAGTCTGTTGTAGGCAAGGGTATTTGCGACCGTATAGGTGCTACCGACGGAACACTCGGACATATAAAACATAAAGCGCCCGACGGCAGAGTTTACGAGGCCGACGCCCCCATGCCCACACATGCCGAGGCTTTTGAGAGCGTTGTTTATGCTTTGACGCAAAGCGAAGCCAAAGTTATAAATTCGTTTGATGAAATATCGGCAATAGGCCACCGTATAGTACAGGGCGGCAGCATATTCAAGGATTCTTGCCTTGTAACACCCGAAGTTATCGACCAAATCGAAGAACTCGGTGAATTGGCACCGCTGCACAATCCGGCGCATGTGCTTGCAATACGCGCCTGTGTAAAAACTTTCGGCGACAAAATACCGCAGGTGGTTGTATTCGATACATCTTTCCACCAGACGCTTGAACCCAGAGCGTATATGTATGCTCTGCCTTATAAATACTACGAAAAATATGCCGTAAGAAAATACGGCGCACACGGTACTTCGCATAAATATATAAGCGACAGGCTGGCTGCGATGACCGGCAAAGATAAAAAAGATTTGAAAATTATTACCTGCCACCTCGGAAGCGGATGCTCAATTTCCGCAATAAAGGACGGCGTTTGCTTCGATACATCAATGGGATTTACACCGCTTGACGGATTTATGATGGGTACACGCTGCGGCACTATGGATCCGTCGGTACTTACGTTTATCGCCAAAAAGGAAAATCTTTCTCCCGACGATATTAACCGTATTTGTAATAAAGAATCCGGTACGCTCGGCATTTCCGAACTTACAAACGATAACCGCGACCTTGTTGACGCGGCTGCCGCGGGAAATAAAAAGGCAGCTTTGGCGCTTGAAATGCAGCGTTACCAGATAGTTAAATTCATAGGTTCATACATTGCCGCTATGGACGGCGTTGACGCAATTGTATTTGCGGGCGGAATAGGAGAAAACAATCCGAAGTTGCGCGAAGATATATGTGCAAACTTTAATTATATGGGAATTAAAATTGATCCGGTACCGAACAATGTACGCGGTGAGGAAATCAGAATTTCGACCGACGACAGCAAGGTTGGAGTATATGTAATACCCACTAATGAAGAACTTGCAATTGCAAGGGATACAATCAGAATTATCAATAAATAATATCAGTTGAGGATAAAAATATGAATGTTACAGAATTAAAACAAAACATTTTATCGGGTGAGTATGATAAGAAGTTCGATATGCTTTACAGCGATACAAACGCGGCACGTCAGCGCTATGCGGATGCCTGCGACGAGTTTGTAAAACTGTACGGCGAGCGCGAAGATATGCGTGTTTTCTCAGCTCCCGGCAGAACGGAAGTCGGCGGAAATCATACCGACCATCAACATGGCAGAGTGCTTGCGGGAAGCGTCGATTTGGACGTTATTGCAATAGTATCGCCGAATGCGGATAACACAGTACGCATTAAATCTGCCGGTTACGATATGGATACCGTAAATCTTGACGAACTTGAAATTAATCCGGGCGAAACCGGCAGGGCAATAGCGCTTATACGCGGTATGTGCGCATTCTTTCAAGAAAAAGGTTATGCCATAGGCGGCTTTGACGCATACACCACTTCAAACGTTTTAAAGGGCTCGGGACTTTCTTCCTCTGCTGCGTTTGAGGTGCTTATAGGCAATATTTTAAACAGCATTTTCTGTAACGGCGATGTAAGCCGTATAGATATTGCGAAAATCTCACAGCGTGCCGAAAGCGAATATTTCGGTAAACCCTGCGGTCTGCTTGACCAATCCGCAAGCTCGCTCGGCGGATTTACCGCCATAGATTTTAAGGATCCCGCCGCACCGGTTGTAGAACAGGTTAATTTTGACCTTGCTGCACACGGTTATGCGCTTTGTGTTGTAAACACAGGCGGTAATCACGCAAATCTTACGCAGGATTATGCGGATATTACAATAGAATGCCGCAATATAAGCAATTACTTCGGCAAAGGATTTTTGCGTGAAGTTAATCCCGTTGATTTTTACGAGAATATAGCGGCACTTCGCAAAGAATACGGCGACCGTGCGGTGCTTCGCGCAATTCATTTCTTTAATGAGGATGAGCGTGCCGAAAAAGAAAAAGACGCGCTTAAAAAAGATGATTTTGCAGAATTTTTAAGGCTTATAAACGAATCCGGCAATTCCTCCTTTAAATATTTGCAGAATGTATACTCAAATTCAAATGTATTTGAACAGGGCATTTCCTTGGCGTTGGCTTTAACCGAACAGTTTTTGGCAGGCACAAATAAGGGCGCCTGCCGTGTACACGGCGGCGGTTTTGCAGGCACAATACAGTGCTTTATGCCGCTTGAATACATAGATTCTTATAAAAAAAATATTGAAAAAGTTTTCGGCGAGGGTAGCTGCTATATTTTAAGCATACGTCCTGTGGGCGGCACCGAAATAACAGAATAACATTTAACACCTCACGGCAGTCTTATAAATTGACTGCCGTGAATTTATTTTAAAATATTAAGTTTTGCCTTGATAAATTCCTGCCGAAGTATTATAATAATTTTGTCGTTTAATTTACAAATTACTTGAATTTCGGAGAATTTTATATATGGATAACAATTATTACAGTAATCAGGAAGATATTTACAGCTACTCGCGCGGTAAACACTCCAAACATTCCGCAGGAAAAAATAAAAAGCATAAATCTAAAAAAAATAACAGTTCAAAATTTAAAAGGCGCAGGGCGGTTGTAATTGTATCGCTGGTACTTGCAATAGTAATTTGCGCAGGTGTGGGCGTGCGTATGTATATGGACAGCATACTTAACACTGCCAACAGGGATACCGATTTCAATTCCGATAATGTTCAGGCAAATTCGGAAGTGTTTAAGGGTAAAGATTACACAAATATCGCCTTGTTCGGCGTGGATGCCAGAGAAAACACTTTTAAAGGCTGCCGTTCCGACTCGGTAATTGTGCTGACTATAGACAAAAAGCATAATAAAATTAAAATGACTTCGCTTGCAAGGGATTCGTATGTTAAAATGGACGGACACGGCAAGGATAAATTGACGCACGCCTATGCTTACGGCGGTGCCGAGTTGGCGGTTAAGACAATTAACCAAAATTATAATCTTGATATTCAGGACTATGTTACCGTAAATTTCTTTGGATTTGCCGAGATTATCAATTACCTCGGCGGTGTTACGCTGGATGTTGACGCCAGCGAAATGGATGTTATGAACACGCATTATATAAGTTATATAAATTCGTACGGTATTAAGTGCGATTATATAAAGAAAACAGGCGTGCAGCTGCTTAACGGCGGACAGGCATTGGCATATACACGCAACAGGTATTCGCCCGGCGGAGATATAGAACGCGGAAACAGACAAAAAGAAGTGTTGACGCTTGTATTTGAAAAAGTTAAAAAACTCGGCATTACAAAACTGCCCGAGCTTGCAAAAATAGGTCTTAAAAACTGCCAGACTTCGCTTACCAATTCCGAGATTATCGACATCGGAACATGGGCGCTTATGAACAGTCCGACGGTTGAAAACAAGAGCCTTCCGGATGAAGACTGCCATCCTAAAAGCGGCAGCGGCGCTATGATAAACGGCGTTTGGTATTATATTTACGATCTTGATGTAGCCACACAAAAGCTGCATGACTTTATAAATGAAGAGGGAACTTATGTAGATCCCAATGCTTCTTCGTCTGTATCAACAGCAGAATAGTATATAAAAATTCACGGTTTGCCACAAAAATACAAATCGTGAATTTTTTAGTATTACGGGGTTGCATCCCTCACTTGCAACCCATATTTTAAGGAGATATTATGGTAAAAGTATTATTTGTGTGCCTCGGCAATATTTGCCGCAGTCCCATGGCGGAATTTGTTTTTAAGGATATGGTAAAAAAGGCAGGATTTGAAAAACAGTTTTATATAGCGTCCGCCGCAACAAGCAGTGAGGCGGCAGGGTGCGATATACATTCGGGCACAAAGCGTAAACTCGCCCGAGAGGGCATACCGTATGCGTCACGCAAGGCTGTAAAAATAACACTTGCAGATTATGCAAAATACGATTATATTATTGTTATGGAACAAAAAAATCTGCGGGATATTAAAAAAACAATACCGGTTGACACAAAAAACAAAATCCACTGTCTTTTGGATTTTTGCGGCGGCGGTGATATTGCCGATCCGTGGTATACCGGCAATTTTGATTTGACTTATAACGATATAGTGCATGGCTGCAAGGCCTTTTTACAGGAGTTGGAAAGAAAGAATGAAATTATTTCGGCACTTTAAAACAATAACAAAACACAGGCACGCCGTTATAAAAAACTGTTTTAAGGCGGGTATAGGCTTTCAGGGGATGTTTCACGATTTGTCAAAATATTCGTATACCGAGTTTTCTGCAGGCGTAAAGTATTATCAGGGTACACGCAGTCCTAACGAGGCAGAAAGGGAAATATCGGGATATTCTGCGGCATGGATGCACCATAAGGGAAGAAACCGCCACCATTTTGAATATTGGACGGATTACGATCCCGTTACAAAACGGGTAATACCTATTGAAATGCCGCTTAAATATGTTAAGGAAATGTTTTGCGACAGGGTTGCGGCAAGTAAAGTGTATATGGGGAAAAATTACACCGATGCTTCCGCTTACGAATATTTTTTGCGGGGTAAAAAAACAAGATTTATAAATGAAAATACGTCCGAACTGATTGAACAATTGCTTATAATGTTAAAAGAAAAGGGTGAAAAGGAAACATTTAAATACATAAAAAAATTAAAATAAACTGTTACGGGGTGGCACAAATGGAAAAAATATCGGCATTTTTTAAAAAAATCGGCAACTTCTTATTCGGCAACCGCAAACGCAAAATTATTACGGCAACTACTGCGGCCGCGGTTGTTTTGACGGCTTTAATAACAGTCGGCACCGTGCTTGTTGTAAAACAGCTTACAAGCGGCGCAGTAATTACGTCAAACAATAATTCCGCTGTAACCGATACAAATTCATCATCACAACAGCAGCAGGGCAGCGACGGTACGGATATTGATATACCGCAGGTCGATCAATCGGAAAATTATAAACCGCATACGGAAAATACTGCTTATGATGAAACTGAATACAGGGAAATGCCCGATATTTCACGCGCAACTATGACTGCGGCCGAAGTTGTTTCCAAATACCGCGGATATACGGATTGGCGCATATACAGCATACGCACCGCCGTATCGGCGTCTGTACCGGAGCAAAACGGAAGGTCGTTTTATTTTTCAAATAACGGTAAATCCACAAACAGCGGTAAAAGTCCGCAGGAAGCTATTTCTAACATTAACGCACTTGCAAGACTGGGGCTTAAAGCAGGAGATGTTGTATATTTTGAGTGCGGAAGCCTATGGCGCGCAAAAATCAATCTTGCATGGGAAGGCGTAACCTTTACGTCGTACGGCACAGGCAAAAAACCGGAATTTTACGGTTCGCCGGAAAACGCGGCAACGGCGTCGCATTGGAATAAGACCGACGCAAAAAATATTTATGTTTATCATGAATCAATCACAGACGACGTCGGAACAATCGTATTTAACGAAGGCGAGCAGCACGCCATAAAACATATACCGGTTATTAAAAACGAAAAGTCGGTGGATAATGCTTCGGGTGAAGATTTCGCCGGTTATAAGGACTTAAAACAGAACTTTGATTTTTATCACGACAATTCAAACGGTTTGCTGTACCTTTATTATGATAAAGGCAATCCCGGGGATAGTTTTAAAAGTATCGAACTTTGCACCAGAGGTAATGTAATTTCCGTTAACGCAGACCATGTTACAATAGATAATCTTTGTATTAAGTACGGCGGTTCCCACGGTATAGGCAGCGGATCGCGCACGGGACTTACCGTGCGGAATTGCGAAATCGGCTGGATAGGCGGCTCTATACAAAGCCGAAATTATATAAGTCCGACACGCTTCGGCAACGGTGTTGAAATTTGGGACAGGGCATACGATTTTACCGTTGACAACAATTATTTTTACCAGATATACGACGCTGCCGTCACCTTCCAATACAAAGGCGATGACAGCACCGTGGAATACAGGAATATAAAATTCAACAATAATGTAATGGATTATTGCAATTATTCAATAGAGTATTTCTTAAGCGATAACTCAAACACCGACAGTGCAATAAGCGATGTAGAGTTTGCAAACAACCTTATGTGGTATGCCGGCAGCGGATTTTCAAGTCAAAGACCTGATAAAAGCGGCGCACATATTAAAAGTTGGGGACACGCCAACCGCACCGACGGCAATTTTGTAATTAAAAACAATTTGTTTGCTTTTGCATATGATGTTTTGGTTGAAACGTATTCAAAATACGGTGCCGCACCGCAGTATTCGTCAAACACATACATTCAGTTTGCTTCCCGTAAACTCGGCAGAACGGATAAAATGAGTAAAAGTGTGAACTTTGAAGAAAAATATATAGAAGACAATTTTAAGGATAGCGGCGCAAAAATAGTTACGGTAAAATAATATACAACTTATAATTTCAAATTGAAAAGTGTACGGCAAATATTAAAACGGACAGAATTTCTGTCCGTTTTAATATTTGATATTTTATAGAATAAACAAAAAACATAAACTTTTAACAATTAAAATATATAAAATATAACAAAAACGGCATAAAAGTGACAAATAACGTAAAATAGTTTGCAAATAAAATAAAATAGTTGTAGAAAATGGGATTAAAGATACTGTATTATGGAAATGCATTAGAAAGGATGCGAAATAAAAAGCGGAGGAAGGTAGTATGAGAAGCAGGAAAAATGAGTTGACAGGTAAAAGGGTGTTATCGCTTTTGCTTACATTGGCCGTAATATTGTGCAGTATTGCGGCGATACCGGTAAGGGCGACATCAACGGTGGCGGAAGAAACACCGTACAACATCGGCTGGGGAAGCCCGGCAATACCGATGTATGAGAACAAATATTTGGATTTAAAGAAAACAACGGTACAGTTTGAGAAGGACGGAGAGTATACAAACGGCGGAGAAATAGAATGGAGCATAAACGAAGCGAACACGCCGGGCGAAAGCGAAATAATACTTGACAACTCAAATAAAATACTTATGACATTTTCTTCCGGGAAATATATACTTAACGCGGTAAAGGGAAACAAAAACGCAAAGATATATGTATTGGTAAACAAACAGGGAGAAGAGGAATTTATACTAGACAGTTCGGATTTCAGGACGGAAAATTTCGATGCTGAAAAATGGTATTCGGGCCGTCACGGACAGCTTATAGATAATTATTATATAAACGGATGCGCATATACGTATCAAAGCAAAGCATGGTATACGGCTAAATCGGGAAGGATGTACATAGGCGGAGGCAACGGAGGGACCGAACCGCTGGATTACGGTAACCCGCTGGTAATGTACGACAGCGAAATACTTAACGATTTTGCGGATTATACTGTAAGCGCAAAAATAGTACTTGAGAACAGTTGGGGAGAGGACGCATCAAGCCGCCCGAACTTCAGTATAGTGGCACGCGGAAAGATAAACAAAGCCGATAGGACAGAGGGAGAAAATGTGCTGGCAACAGACGCATCGGCACTGTTTTTAACACTTCGCGGTTACGGCGGACTTTGCGTACTGGCAAAGAGTCCGACAGGCACACAGGAACTCGGTACATTAGCCCACGGAAATACACTTTACACACCGTCCGCATTTGAAAGCGACGAGGCGGCTGTGGCGGCAATATCCCAGGGTGGAGAATATACAACGGCAGGTCATAAGGAAATTACCAGAGCAGTGGAAATGACGCTGTTGGGTAACGATATAAGATATATGCTTGACGGACAGGTAGTGTTCGATTCAAAAGCAGGCAACAGCAAATACTTTAGATTTAACGAAACAAACGAACAGGGAATGTCAACAGCCACAACAGGCGAATATACGGCATATGAAACCGATATGGCAAATCTAAACACCGAGAAAGGAACAATAGGATTTGCGACTGGACGAAGGATAATATCGGTGTTGGATTTTAAGGTAACATTAAATATCGAAACAATGCCGAAAATGAGTAATATTTACTACATAAAGAATACACATCCGGCAATACCGATGTATGCGGGAACGGCAGTTGAAACAGATGATTTGTTTATAGAGTTTGAAGACGGAACATACAAGACGGGAAATTATTTAAACTGGCAGTTGGATTTCGGCGACAACACAATGATAGATACAACAAACGGATATTTAATAGCCGTAAAAGAGGGAATAAGCAGTTATACGGTTACATCCGGCAGTAAGAGCAGTAAAGTATATGTAATAGTAAACGAAAAGGGAAATAACGAATTTGTACTTGAAAATATAGACTTTACGACAGACGGATTTAATGCTGAAAAATGGTATTCGGGCCGTCACGGAAAATTGTGGGATAACTACTATTTAAAAGAGCGCGCTTATGTTTATATGGCAAAACCGTGGTATACCGCAAGGAACAATAAAATGTATTTGGGCGGTTATGACGGCGGAACAAATCCGCTTGATTACAACAATACGGTAGCAATGTATGACAGCGAAATACTTAAAGATTTTGCGGATTATACAATAACAGCCAAAGTAGCGCTTGAAAACACCTACAGCGAAGATTTGTCCAGCCGTCCGAACTTTAGTATAGTGGCGCGCGGCAACATAAATAAAGCCAATAGGTCAGAAGGCGAAAACGTATTTGAATCGGGAAATTCCGCACTGTTCTTAACACTTCGCGGTTACGGCGGACTTTGCGTACTGGCAAAGAGTCCGACAGGCACACAGGAACTCGGTACATTAGCCCACGGAGATACACTTTACACACCGTCCGCATTTGAAAGCGACGAGGCGGCGTTGGCGGCAATATCCCAGGGCGGAGAATATACAACGGCAGGTCATATAGGAATCGTCAGAGAAATAGAAATGAAACTTTCAGACGATGATATAAGATATACACTTGACGGACAGGTAATATTCGATTCTGAAGCAGAAGGCAATAAGTACTTAAGATTCGGTGTAGAGAACGAGAACGGAATGTCAACTTCCGTGGCACGTGCATATTCAAACTATGATACCGATATAACGGCTATGAATACCGGTAAAGGAACAATAGGTTTTGCCACAGGCAGAAGATACGTTAGCATAACGGAATGTAAGGTTACACTTAATGTTGATAAATTACCGACAGCTGTGGCTGCACCGTTAACCGTATCGGAATTAGTAGCCGAATACCGCAGCTATACCGACAGCCGCATAAGTGAAATACTTACGGCAACACCGAAAGTAACACCAAACCAAAACGGCAGGTCCTTCTATTTTTCAAATAACGGCAGTCCCACAAACAGCGGAACAAGCGAGGAAAATGCTATTTCCGATTTGTCTGCATTGAGCAAATTGGGACTTAAATCCGGCGATACGGTATACTTTGAATGCGGCAGCGTATGGCGCAAGAAAATTTCAGTGTCATGGGAAGGTGTAACTTTCACATCTTACGGTACAGGTGAAAAGCCGAAATTCTACGGTTCGCCGGAAAATGCGGCAACATCTGCGCATTGGAATACGACCGATACCGAAAACGTTTACGTTTATTATAAAACTCTTGCAGGCGATGTAGGAACATTGGTATTTGATGAAGGTGCACAGCACGGCATAAAGCATATACCGGTTGTTAAAGACGAAAAATCGGTAGATCATGCTTCCGGTGAAGATTTTGCAACATATAAGGATTTAAAACAGAATTTTGATTTTTACCATGATGTTTCAAAAGGCTTGCTGTATCTTTATTACGACAACGGCAATCCGGGAGCGAACTTTAACAGTATTGAACTGTGCACAAGAGGCAACATATTTTCCGTAAATGCAAATAACGTAACTATAGACAATCTTTGCATAAGATACGGAGGTTCGCACGGTATAGGCAGCAGTGCCAGCACCGGTCTTACCGTAAGAAATTGCGAAATCGGCTGGATTGGCGGCTCGATACAGAGCACTAATTACACAAGCCCCACACGTTTCGGAAACGGTGTTGAAGTATGGGAAAGTGCATACGATTTTACGGTAGACAATAACTATTTCTATCAGATTTACGATGCGGCAGCTACTTTCCAGTACACCGGAAGTAACAGCACTATGGAATATCGCAATATTAAATTTATTAACAATGTAATGGATTATTGCAATTATTCGATAGAATACTTCTTAAGCAACAATTCAAATACAGCCAGCGCAATAAGCGATGTTGAATTCTCTAACAACTTAATGTGGTATGCCGGAGAAGGATTTTCAAGTCAGCGTCCCGATAAAACCGGCGCACATATTAAGAGTTGGGGACACGGAAACCGTACGGACGGCAATTTTGTAATTAAAAACAATTTGTTTGCATTTGCATGTGACGTATTGGTTGAAACATATTCAAAATACGGCGTTTCCCCGCAGTATTCAAACAATACATACATTCAGTTTGCTTCGGGCAAACTCGGCAGAACGTATGATTACGGTAAATATTTGAATTTTGAAGCACAGTATATTGAAGATTATTTCAAGGAAAAAGACGCAAAGGTTATAGTGGTTAAATAA
Source organism: uncultured Eubacteriales bacterium (assembly GCA_934464615.1). Taxonomy (GTDB): domain Bacteria; phylum Bacillota; class Clostridia; order Oscillospirales; family Acutalibacteraceae; genus SIG565. The sequence goes on from CAKSKA010000012.1 coordinate 28,631, forward strand.
GCATAAATTAAAAAAGCAAGAGCACACAGCCGGGCTGTGTGCTCTTGTGATTTTATAAAACAAATTAAAAAATGTTTACAATTACTGTTCGTTGTTTGTCGGTGCAGAAGGACGGGAATTTTGTGCTTTAAGCGCTGCACGTGTTTTGCGTATTTCCGCAAGATTTGCGGTAAGACCTTCGTCGGAACGGCGCATAAGATCATCGACAAATTCCTGTGCCGCTTTGCGCATTTCACGGCTTTTTGCCTGTGCGTTTGCAATAATCTCACCGGCTTTTTCCTGCGCCAACTTTGTAATTTCCTCTTTGGAAACCATGGCGTTTGCGCGCTCTTCGGCATTGCGGATAATTCCGTCGGCTTCGCGCTTGGCATTTGTTATAATGTCGGCACGGTCCGCAACTATACCGCGTGCCTGTTTAACCTCGCTCGGAATATTAAGGCGAATATCGTCAATAACCGCGCGTAATTTTTCAGCGTTTACAACAACGCGTTTGCCCGGCATTTTCATACCGGAATCCAGTGCCTCGTCAAACTGTTCAAGTAATTCTTCAATGCTCATAATAACTGCTCCTTTATTTTAGTGTGACAGGACACAAACCTGTCGCGCCTACAAATGATATTTTTGTCCTTTACCGTCTTATACTTTGTAATAAAATAAATGACGGAAAGGCGGTAAAATGCGGTGGGTTCGACCATGTCGGTTTCGGCTGCCGTCAGCTCAAACGGTCTAAAATGTTTTTATGTATTACTGCGGGAACAAATCCCGAAATATCGCCGCCCATGCTGGCAATTTGTTTTACCATGCTTGAACTTAAATACATAAAGTTTGCTTTTGTTGTTAAAAAAAGCGTTTCAATATTCGGGTTTAACTTTTTATTGGCAAGCGCCATTTGAAACTCATATTCAAAATCCGACATAGCGCGCAGGCCTTTAACTATTGCATAGGCGTTTTTTTGCTTTGCGTATTCCGACAAAAGACCGTCGGAAAAATCAACCTCAACATTTTTTATGTGGCTTACGCTCTTCTTAATCATCTCAACGCGCTCTTCAACACTGAAACTGTAACGCTTTTTGTAGTTTATCATAACCACGACAATTACCTTGTCAAAAAGGCTTGCCGCACGTTCGATAATATCAATATGCCCGAGGGTTATCGGATCGTAACTTCCGGGGCATATAACGCATTTTTCTTTCTCGTTCAAAATTACACACGTTCTTTCCTGTAAACAGTAACGGCTACTTTACCGGCCTTAAGACGTTTTGAAACACCGAAACCGCCCGTATTTTCGGGTAAGACGGTATCTGTTGGGTGTTCGCAAATTATAATGCCGTAATCACTCATAACGGCGGTAACGTTTTCAAGCGCTTTTTCAAGTATGCCGGCACGGTATGGCGGATCTAAAAACGCAATATCAAATTTATCCCTTGTACCGGCAATAAAGGAAAAATAATCCTTACGCTCAAGTTTTGCATGCGATGTAAAACCGGTTGTCTGTAAATTTCTCTGTACAATTTCCAAAGATTCCGGACTTAAATCGACAAAAACCGCGCTTTCGGCGCCGCGGCTCAGCGCTTCAATGCCAAGCTGACCGGAACCCGCAAAAAGGTCAAGCACACGCCTGCCTTCAATATCAAACTGTATTGAACTGAAAAGCGCTTCCTTAACCCTGTCCGTAGTCGGCCTTACATCAAGCCCGTCGGGTGTTTCAAGCCGCCTTCCGCGCGCAATACCTGTAATAACTCTCATTTATCATCACCTATTGCATATATTATCCCACGAACAAGGGGGTTTTGTCAATATTTATTTTATTTAATAAAATTATATTGTTTATATTATTGCTAAAAAGGATAAAATATTGTATAATGATTCGGTAATGTTAAAAGGAGGAATAGGCGATGCGCAAAACCAAAATTGTATGTACTATAGGTCCTGCCTGCGATAATGAAGACACTATAAGAAAGATGTGTCTTGCCGGAATGAATGTTGCAAGGCTTAATTTTTCGCACGGCACATATAAGGACCATTTAAGACGCCTTAATATAATTAAAAAAGTACGGAAGGAACTAAATGTACCGCTTGCCATAATGTTGGATACAAAAGGTCCGGAATACCGTATTAAAACCTTTAAAAACGGAAAAATCGAACTTAAAAAAGGCGATAAGTTTATATTTACAACAGAAGACATCGAAGGGGATGAAAAGCGCGTCGGCGTAAGTTATAAAGGCCTTGTAAACGACCTTGAAGCAGGCGACAGAATTCTGCTTAACAACGGACTTATGGAGTTTGTTGTGGATAAATGCGAGGGTAACGAAATTTTTTGCACCACCGTAATAGGCGGTATTTTATCCGACAGGAAAAGTATGAGTTTTCCAAACAAGGTTTTAAAGCAGGTGTTTTTAAGCGAGCAGGATAAAGCGGATATCGCCTTCGGCATTGAAAACGATGTTGATTTTATTGCATGTTCCTTTGTGTCGGTAAAGCAGGACCTGCTTGATATGAAGGCGTATTTAAAAACTCTTGGGGCAGAGGGCGTAGACCTTATTGCAAAAATCGAAAATCAGTCGGGTATAGATAATATAGAGGAAATTTGCAGCGAATGTAACGGAATTATGATAGGCAGGGGAGATATGGGGGTTGAGATACCTTTTGAATCCCTGCCGGCTATACAAAAGCGTATTATTACAAAGTGCAGATTACTCGGTAAACGTGTTATTACCGCTACCGAAATGCTCGAGTCGATGATAACAAATTCCCGTCCTACAAGGGCTGAAATATCCGATGTTGCAAATGCTGTTTACGACGGCACAAGCGCTATAATGCTGTCGGGTGAAACGGCAGCGGGAAAATATCCCGTGCTTGCGGTTGAAACTATGTCGCGGATTGCGGAAAAAACCGAACAAAACACACATTACGCAAAAAGATTTTTAAAATCCGAATTTCACATTAAAAACACGGTGGATGCTATTTCACATGCCACTTGCGGTATGTCTATTGATATTGACGCAAAGGCTATTGCAGTATGCTCCCGTACGGGCGTTACCGCAAGGATGGTGTCGCGTTTTCGTCCGCCGGCAACAATTCTCGGCATTACCACAAACGAGAAAACATGGCATAAACTCTCACTTTCCTGGGGCGTTATGCCGCTTATGTGCGACGAGATGCCGTCTGTTGATGTGTTGTTTTATAAAGCAATGACGCTTGCAAAAGAAAATCTCCGCCTTGAAAAAGGCGATAAAATAGTAATAACCGGCGGTGTTACAAACGGTAAATCCGGAAATACCGACCTTATTAAAGTCGAAACCATATAAAAAGGACGAAAACAATGGAAAACGATAACAGAAATAAATATATTTCACCGCTGTCCACAAGATATGCAAGCGATGAAATGCAGTATGTCTTTTCATCTGATTTTAAATTCCGTACATGGCGAAAATTATGGATTGCCTTGGCACAGGCGGAAAAGGAATTGGGACTTGATATTACCGACGAGCAGATAGCGGAAATGCAAGCCCACGCCGACGACATAAATTACGACGTTGCCGAGGCGCGAGAAAAGGAAATACGCCACGACGTTATGTCACATATTTATGCTTTCGGCAAGCAATGCCCAAAGGCAGAGCCGATAATTCACCTCGGCGCAACATCCTGTTATGTAGGGGACAACACCGATATAATTGTGATGAAACAGGCAATGACATTGCTGCTTAAAAAAGCGGCGGCAGTGCTTAAAAATTTAAAGGATTTTGCACTTAAATACAAAGACTTACCCTGCCTTGCCTACACCCATTTGCAGCCGGCACAGTTAACTACCGTAGGCAAGCGCGCGGCACTTTGGATGTATGAGTTAACACTTGATATGCAGGCGGCTGAATTTGAACTGTCACGGCTTACGCTCTTGGGCTCTAAAGGTACGACAGGGACACAGGCAAGTTTTATGGAACTGTTTAATGACGATGCCGAAAAAGTAAAACAGCTGGATGCACTTATTGCCGAAAAAATGGGATTTGTAAAATGCGCTCCCGTATCCGGGCAAACATATTCGCGCAAGGTTGATTCGTTTTTCTTAAACGTGCTGTCGGGATTTGCACAAAGCGCATACAAATTTGCAAATGATTTAAGACTTTTGCAGTCCTTTGAGGAAATTGAAGAACCTTTCGGTAAAAATCAGGTAGGCTCTTCGGCAATGCCGTATAAACGCAATCCTATGCGATGCGAGCGTATGTGTGCGCTTTCCCGTTATGTAATGGCGGATGCCGCAAACGGTGCTTTTACTTCAAGCGTACAATGGTTCGAGCGCACTCTTGACGATTCGGCAAATAAACGCATATCGGTATCCGAAGCGTTTTTGGCGGTTGACGCGGTGCTTAATATTTACATAAATGTGACCGAGAATATGGTTGTCTACGATAAGGTAATCCGTCGCAGAGTTATGGAAAAACTGCCCTTTATGGCAACCGAAAATATACTTATGGAATCTGTAAAGAGGGGTAAAAACCGTCAGGAAATACACGAGCGAATACGCGTACATTCCCATGCGGCCACTGCCAGAGTTAAAACTCAGGACGGCGTAAACGATTTGATAGACAGACTCGCCGCGGATGATGAAATTCCGCTTAACAAAGCCGAAATTACCGCCCGGCTTGAGCCGTCGCTTTATACAGGTCGCGCGGCTGCGCAAACGGTTGAGTTTATACGGGACGATGTAGATCCGATACTTGAAAAATATTATACCGATGGTGTAAAATCGGAATTAAATGTGTAGGTGATAAAATGTTTTTTGAAGAACTTAATAATTATGACAGCGAAGTTTATTCCGCAATAGATTCGGAACTCCGCCGTCAGCAAAATAATATTGAACTTATAGCGTCCGAAAACATTGTGTCCGACGCGGTCTTGCTTGCCGCGGGAACGGTGCTTACTAACAAATATGCCGAAGGGTACCCCGCACACCGTTATTACGGCGGTTGCGAATACGTGGATATTGTTGAGGAAATAGCAAGGCAGCGCGCCTGCCGCCTTTTCGGTGCGGAACATGCTAATGTTCAGCCGCACAGCGGCGCAAATGCCAACCTTGCGGTTTTCTTCGCGTTGCTTAACCCCGGGGATACCGTGCTTAGTATGAGTCTTGCCCACGGCGGTCATTTGTCCCACGGCTCGCCCGTAAATATTTCGGGAAAATACTTTAAAATAGTGCCGTACGGCGTATCGGACGATACACAAACCATAGACTATGATGAGCTTGAGCGTCTGGCGGTTGAAAACAAACCGAAACTTATTTTGGCAGGTGCCAGCGCTTATCCGCGTAAAATAGATTTTGCAAGAATACGGGAAATTGCTGATAAAGTCGGCGCATATTATATGGTCGATATGGCGCACATCGCCGGACTTGTTGCCGCAGGACTGCACCAAAACCCCGTAGAATATGCCGATGTTGTAACAACCACTACCCACAAAACATTGCGCGGTCCGCGCGGAGGACTTATACTGTGCAAAGAACAGTTTGCAAAAGCAATTGATAAAGCTGTTTTTCCGGGTACACAGGGCGGCCCGCTTATGCACATAATCGCCGCAAAAGCAGTGGCTTTCGGCGAGGCGCTTAAACCGGAGTTTAAGGAATATCAGCAGCAAATAGTAAACAATGCCGCCGCCCTTGCAAAAGCGCTTGTAAACAAAGGCTTTAAACTGGTGTCGGGCGGTACGGACAATCACCTTATGCTGCTTGATTTACGCAATTTTGACATTACGGGCAAGGAACTTGAAAAACGCCTTGACGAAGTACATATAACACTTAATAAAAACGCAATACCCAATGATCCGCAAAGTCCATTTATTACAAGCGGCGTAAGAATAGGTACGCCTGCAGTTACATCCCGCGGATTTAAAGAGCCGGAAATGGAACTTATTGCCGACTTTATATACGATACCGTGACCGACTTTGAAAACAGCAAAGAACGCGTTGCCGACGATGTGGTATCACTGTGTAAAAAATATCCGATATATAACAGATAATTAAGGAGTTTTATTATGTCAAGAAAAGTGCTTAATATGGATTTTGACTGGCGTTTTCACCGCGGAGATGTGGAAATTGAAGCAGCAAAAACACATGATGCTGTTTACATGAGCAGTAAATCCGGCAGGGCAGATCCGAGGGCGGAAGTTAATTTTGACGATTCGGCTTGGCGGCGTGTTGATTTGCCGCATGATTTTTTCAGCGAAAGCGAATTTGACAGTAATAATTTGCAATCTCACGGTTACCGCGAGCGCACAAACGGCTGGTACCGCAAAACCTTTAAACTTGATAAATCCCTTAAGGATAAGCAACTGTTTTTGTGCTTTGAGGGCACGGCGGTAAATGCGGTGTTCTTTTTTAATAACTCCATAATGGAACGCTCTTTTTCCGCATATACCGAAACCGCATTTGATATTACCGAACGCGCTTATTTCGGCGACCGCGTAAATGTGCTTACGGTATACATTACAGGTCTTGCGACAGAGGGCTGGTGGTACGAGGGAGCAGGAATTTACCGCCATGTACGCCTTTATGCAAAGGATAAAATGCACATTGCACACAACGGTATTTTTGCCAAACCCGTTTTAAAGGCAGGTACCGACAACGACTGGACGGTTGAACTTAAAACCGATCTTGAAAATTCGGATTATAATAATGCCGATAATGTAACCGTTAAAGCGGAACTTTTAAGGGACGGAAAAACGGTGGCACAAAGCGAATCCGATAAAGTAAGCGTGCGTTATGCCGACACTTTGTCGATTACACAGTGTTTTGATGTAGAAAATCCGGACAGATGGGATGTTGATTCGCCGAATTTGTACACCCTTAAAGTAAGTGTTTTAAAGGACGGAACGGAAACCGACAGCGACACCGTGCGCATAGGCTTCCGTACAATTGCCGCCGATAAAGACAAGTGCTTTATTTTAAACGGCAGACCGCTGTTTTTAAAGGGCACCTGCAACCATCAGGATCATGCAGGCTGCGGCGTTGCCGTACCGGATTCGGTACAGTATTGGCGTATAAAAAAGCTAAAGGAAATGGGTACGAACGCACTTCGTTGCTCACACAATCTTATGGCTAAAGAAGTGCTTGACGCCTGTGATGAATTAGGCCTTGTTGTAATGGACGAAAACCGGCGCTTTGAAGCGAGAAAAGAAGTGTTGGGTTACCTTGAAATAATGGTTAAGCGTGACTGTAATCACCCGTCGGTTTGTTTCTATTCGCTTTTTAATGAAGAGCCGATACAGAATTCCGAAGAAGGCGCAAAGATTTACCGTAAAATGCGCAGTTTTGTAGAGCATCTCGACGATTCACGAATTTTTACGGGTGCTATTAACGGCAGTATTGAGGGCGCCGGACTTGAGATGGATATAACCGGTATAAATTATAATATAGGCGCGATTGAAACGATGCGTAAATTTCATCCCGAACAGCCCATTTTCGGTGCCGAGAGCAATAGCGCCGTAACAACACGCGGCTGCTATAAAACGGATATGGAAGCACATGTTTTAAGCAATTATGACGAGGAAGCTGTTCCGTGGGGACAAACGATAGGTCAGACCTGGGACTTTGTACGCAACCATAAATATTTCGGCGGTATATTTATATGGACGGGTTTTGATTATAGGGGAGAGCCGTCGCCGTTCCAGTGGCCGTCGGTGTCATCGCAGTTCGGAATAATGGATACCTGCGGTTTTCCAAAAGACTCTTACTACTTTAATAAGGCCTGTTTTGATGATACGCCTATGGTGCATTTGCTGCCGCACTGGAATTGGAATAAAGGCGATACCGTACGCGTAATGGCAGTTTCAAACTGTGATGAAGTTGAACTTTTTTTAAACGGAAGATCACTCGGCAGGCAAAAAGACGACTTGTGCCGTCATGCACAGTGGTATGTTGAGTTTGAAGAAGGAACAATTTCGGCTAAAGCATACAAAAACGGCAAATGTGCGGCAGAAACCTCCCGTACAACAACGGGCACACCGGTTGCAATTAAATTGACGCCCAACACTGCCGTAATTAAAAATGACGGACACGATACGGTGCTTGTAAACTGCAGCGTTGTGGATAAGGACGGCAGGGAAGTACCGACAGCCGATAACCATATTAAGTTTGAAGTTAACGGCGATGCGGTTTTCCGCGGTGTAGGTAACGGCGATCCGAATTCGCATGAATCCGATATTATACCCGAACGCAATCTTTTTGCGGGATATTGCCAGTTGCTTGTTATGTCAAAACCGCTTGCAAAAAAAGTTTCGGTAAAAGCCGTATCCGACGGACTTGAAAGCGCCGAGATTGAGTTTACCGTTGAAAACACACAGCAGCCGTTAATTGTTGCAAGCAGTGTAAACAACGATTTGCAATGGGTTACAATGTCCGCTGTAACAGACATCCGCCCCGACGCTACAAAGGAAATATCCAGCAACGATAATAACTCGTTTTTACCCGTTACTTTCCTTGACGAAAAATATCAGCTTGATTATTTCGGCGGCTGGCGTATTTACCGTGCAAGACCGAATATTACGGAAGCCGGAGAATATATCCTTAAATTCCCGAATGTATATGCCGATGTTTTTGAAGTTTACGCAAACGGTAAAAAGATTTTCGAAAGCGATAAACCTTTGCACGCCGGCAGTGCTGAATGCGGCTTCACCGCAGAAGCCGGACAGCAGGAACTGCGAGTGCTTGTATATGTAGCAAAGACAGAAGGTATCGGCGGCGGTATTGCCGAGGGTATCAGAATGTTCAAAAAGTAATACTGTAAAACAAAAAAACAGCTCCCCGAGGGGAGCTGTTTTTTTAATCTGTCAAATTTGTACTAATTCCTGTTTGCTTTAGGCAGCCGCCAACCGAAATGTACCGACAGCATACGCAGCGTTACTATTACTGTACAGCAAATAAGCGACGATGTGCCGACGCCTAAGTATTTGTAAATGCATACATAAATTACGGCGCCGATAAATGCGGCGACTGCATATATTTCCTCGCAGAAAATTACGGGACGTCTTGCAGAGAGTACGTCGCGTAAAATTCCGCCGCCGACACCCGTAAGCACGCCTAAAAAAAGCACTAAAAATATGTTGTCACCGTATCCCGCAGTAATTGCGGTACCTGCACCGTGTACTGTAAACAGTGCTAAACCTATTGCGTCGGCAAGTGTTACGGCAAAAGAAAAACCTTTACCGCCCGTGCCCCAAAGCCTGCTTGTAAAAATAATGTAAGTAAGTATTGATACGGCAAGCGCTACGCCTGCATAAACGGGGTTGCAAAAGGCGGCAGGAGGAGTTATGCCTAAAATAACATCGCGCATAATTCCGCCGCCGACAGCGGTTATAAGTCCCAAAACCATAACGCCGAATATATCCATTCTGCGACGGATACCCACCAATGCACCGGATATTGCAAAGGCGATTATTCCCGTAATTTCAAAAGCAAGGTCAAATGTTTTCATAAAACCACCACATATCCAAAGTAACAGTACCGAAACGGTACTGTTACTTTTATGCTTTATTTATTTGTATTGTTGTCTTTGCGTATAACGTCATGCGCGCCGCCTTCAACAATACTTGTTGCGGACACAAGCGTAAGTTTTGCTTTTTGTTTTAATTCTTCAAGATTAAGCGCACCGCAGTTGCACATTGTGGAGCGCACTTTTGCAAGGGATAAATTTACGTTATCCTTTAATGTGCCGGCATAAGGAACATAGGAGTCAACGCCCTCTTCAAACGATAATTTTTTATCACCGCCGAGGTCGTAGCGCTGCCAGTTTCTCGCCCTGTTAGAACCTTCGCCCCAGTATTCCTTGACGTAACTGCCGTTAACCATTACTTTATTTGTCGGGCTTTCGTCAAATCTCGCAAAATATCTGCCGAGCATAAGGAAATCCGCGCCCATTGCAAGTGCCAAAGTCATATGATGGTCGAAAACTATACCGCCGTCCGAGCATACGGGAACATAAATTCCGGTTTCCTTATAGTATTCATCTCTTGCACGGCAAACATCAATAAGCGCAGTCGCCTGGCCGCGGCCTATACCTTTTGTTTCCCTTGTAATACATATGGAGCCGCCGCCTATGCCGACTTTGATAAAGTCTGCGCCGCAGTCTGCCAAAAAGCGAAAACCTTCCGCGTCGACTACATTCCCGGCACCTACTTTAACAGCATCGCCGTAGGTTTTTCTTATCCACTCAATAGTCAGTTTCTGCCATTCGGAAAAGCCTTCGGATGAGTCAATGCACAATACATCCGCACCCGCGTTTACAAGCGCCGGTACTCTTGTTTCGTAATCGCGCGTATTAATGCCCGCGCCTACAACGTAACGCTTTTGACTGTCGAGCAATTCATTCGGATTTTCTTTGTGCGAATCGTAGTCCTTGCGGAAAACGAGGGAGCAAAGTCTGCCGGACCTGTCAATTATCGGCAGGGCGTTCAATTTGTTGTCCCAAATAATGTTGTTGGCTTCTTTAAGGGTTACGTCGTCATATGCGTAAATCAATTTCTCAAAGGGAGTCATAAAGGACTCAACCTTTTCGTCGCCCGTCATTCTGCTTACGCGGTAATCGCGGCTTGTAACTATACCTAACAGTTTGCCGTGCGCGGTGCCGTCGTCTGTTACGGGTACGGTGGAAAATCCGTTTTCAGCCTTAAGCGCCAAAATGTCGTTTAAGGTGTTGTCGGGGCGTATATTTGATACACTTGTAACAAATCCCGCTTTAAATCCTTTTGCGCGTGCCACCATTGCGGCTTCGTCCTCAACCGATTGCGAGCCGTATATAAAGGATACGCCGCCTTCTCTTGCAAGGGCAACGGCAAGTTTTTCGCCGGATACGGACTGCATTATTGCCGATACCATAGGAATATTAAGAGAAATTGAAGGCTCTTCGCCCTTTTTAAAGCGCACAAGGGGCGTTTTAAGCGATACGTTTGCCGGTATACATTCGCTTGAAGAATAACCGGGAACAAGCAGATATTCGTTAAATGTGTGTGATACTCCGTCAAAATAATACGCCATGATTTTCCTCCGTAAAAAATGTATTTTTACGATTATATAACAGTTTTCGCGCCCTGTCAACAAAAACAGCCGAAAATTACGTTATTCGGCGTAATTTACAGTTCTTCTTTACCGCAATGTATGCCTGTAACGGCAAATTCCGCCCATTCGGCAATGTTAACCGCGTGGTCGGCAATGCGTTCAAAATATTTTGCTATCATCAGCAGGTCTATTGCGTATTCGCCGTCAGATGAATTTTCGGAAATAAATTTTATAAGCGTATTTTTAACATTTAAAAAGCAGTTGTCAACAATATCGTCGTCCTTCATTACTTTACGTGCAAGGGCAAGGTCGCGGTTAACGTATGCTTCTATACTTTGCGTTACCATAACAGCCGCGTATTTTGCCATAGGGCGTATATCGGTACATTCGTTGCCGGTCTTGCCGTTTAAAAAAGCGGTTATGTCGGCTATGTCGGAAGCGCCGTCGCCGATCCTCTCAAGGTCGGTTATCATTTTAAGCGCGGCGGATATTTGCCGCAGATCTCCGGCAACCGGCTGTTGCTTAAGCAACAGTTTCAGGCAAAGTGTTTCTATGCTTCTTTGCGCGTCGTTGATTTTTTCTTCAATAACGCCTACCTGTTTTGCGGAACTTTTATCGGCGTTTGTAAGCGCGTTTACAGACAAAGCAATGGCTTCCTGACACAGTCCGCCCATATTAATAAGTTCTTCGTTTAAAGTTTTAAGCTGCTCGTTGTATTGGTTTCGCATTATCCGAACCTCCCCGTAATGTAATCCTCTGTCCTTTTATCGCGCGGATTTGCAAAAATTCTTTCCGTATCGTCAAATTCAATAAGGTCGCCGAGTAAAAAGAAAGCCGTTTTATCCGATATACGCGCTGCCTGTTGCATATTATGCGTAACAATTATAATGGTATACTTTTCTTTAAGTTCGGTTGCCAAATCTTCAATTTTGGATGTCGATATAGGATCAAGCGCGCTGGTCGGCTCATCCATAAGCAAAACCTTCGGCTCAACCGCAAGTGCGCGCGCAATGCAAAGACGCTGCTGCTGACCGCCGGAAAGTCCCAATGCGGATTTTTTAAGTCGGTCTTTTACTTCGTCCCAAATAGCGGCACCTTTTAAGGATTTTTCCACAATTTCGTCAAGTGTTGCCTTGTTGCGTATTCCGTGCGTACGCGGACCGTACGCAATGTTGTCGTAAATACTCATAGGGAAGGGATTAGGCTTTTGAAACACCATGCCTATATCACGGCGCAGCATATTTATGTCGGTATCCTTTGCAAAAATGTCTTTGCCGTCGTATTTAATTTCACCCGTTATACGTACGCCGTCCACTAAATCGTTCATGCGGTTCAAGGTTTTTAAAAATGTGGATTTTCCGCATCCCGACGGGCCTATAAGTGCGGTTATGGATTTTTCGGGGATATTTATATTTATGTTTTTAAGAGCCTGTTTTTGTGTATACCACAAATTAAGGTCCTTTACGGTAATAATATCATTCATATTTTTTCCTCTTTTTAAAGTATTCTCCCAATAACTGTGCCGCTGAATTTATAATAAACGTCATTATCATAAGTATTGCCGCAATGGCAAACGCAACATTAAATTCGCCCTGTTCCTTTGCGTAAACATAAAGCGCTACGGTAAGCGTTGCACCCGGACTTGCCAGTCCGTCAAACAAACCGTTTAATGCATGTGCAAATCCTGCGGTGAAAAGCAGTGCCGCCGATTCGGAAAGTATTCTGCCGACAGACAGTATACAACCTGTAATTATGCCGTCTACACAGTTGGGCAAAACCACGGTAAATATTACGCGGCTTTTTCCGGCTCCCAGTCCGAATGCGGCTTCGCGGTAACTTGCCGGTACGGTTTTAAGGCTCTCCTGTGTGGTACGCATTACCGTCGGCAAATTCATAATTACAAGCGTCAGTGCACCTGCCATAAGGCTGGTTTGCATATTTAAAAACTGGCAGAAAAACAGCATACCGACAAGACCGTATATTATGGACGGTATGCCCGAAAGGGTTTCGGCAGCATATTCAATTGCGCCTACTATACGCTTGTTTTTAGCGTATTCGGTAAGGTAAATAGCCGCCCCCACGCCTAAAGGCAGTACATATACAAGCGATGCCAAAATTATATACAAAGTGTTTAATATGTCAGGCAGTATGCCTATGTTGCCGCTTAAATAACTCGGCTTTGTGGAAAGTAAGTTCCAGGATATATGGGGAACGCCTTTTATAAGGACGTATACAATTAAAAATACAACAAGGGCTGCCGTTAAAAACGCGGATAAGTACATTGCGGTTTTTAAAAGCAGTATTTTTATTTTTCGTTTTAAAGAAATTTTATTATGTTGCGTCAATTTTCCTTACTCCTTTTAAATACCAGATTTATAAGGGCGTTAATTAGCATAACAAATACAAAAAGCACAAGTGCTATAGAGAAAAGCGCCTGGCGCTGAAGTCCTGCCGCATAAGACATCTCACTTGCAACGGCTGTGGTTAAAAATCTTACACTGCCGAACAATTCCGGCATGTTCGGCGCATTTCCGGATACCATCATTACCGCCATTGCTTCGCCTATTGCACGGCCTACGCCCAAAACAATGGCTGCGGTAATACCGCTTCTTGCGGCTTTGATTGACACCTTAAAATATGTTTCGGTCGGCGTAGCACCCAAAGCCAACGACGCTTCTTCATATTCTTTCGGTACACTGTCAAGCGCGTTGAGCGATACCTTTATTATTGACGGCAAAACCATTATTGCAAGCACTATTATTGCCGCAAGCAAACTTGCACCGTCCGACAAATTAAAAATGCGGCTTATGGACGGTACCAACACCAGCATACCTACAAGACCGTACACAACCGAGGGTATTCCGGCAAGTAGGCTGACTGCCGTTTCCATAACGCTCCTTACTTTAGGCGGCGCAAATTTTGATAGATATACCGCGGTAAAGAAAGCAATAGGTGTGCCGAGTACTATAGCTCCGGCGGTGCCGTAAACGCTTGTAAGTATAAAGGGGAGTATTCCAAACTGAGGATTTTGTCCCGTTGACCGCCATTCCTTGCCGAAGAGAAATTTAATAAGTCCTATTTGTTTAATTGCCGGTATGCCGGAAATTATCAGATATATTGTTATAAGCAATACCGCCCCTACGGTTACAAGACCGAGTATTAAAAATAAGGCATGGGTGATATTCTCAATAAGTTTTTGTTTTTTCATAATAACTCCAAAGTGCAGACGTGTTGCCGCACGCCCGCACTTAACTTTAAAGTATTGTTTTTATTTTACCGGCACAGCGCCTGCTTTGCTGATTATGGAAGCTGCATCTGCGCTTGTTACATAATCGAAGAATGCCTGTGCGGTCTCGCTTAAAGCAGTACCTTCTTTTGTTACCAGTACAAACGGACGCTGAATTTTATAAGAGCCGTCTTTTACGGTTGCTTCGGTGGGAGCTACACCGTTTACTTTAAGGGCTTTTACTTTGCTTTCGTCTACCGCTGCAAGAGAAGCGTAACCGATGGCATTTTTGTTTCCGTTTACGGTTGCGATTACATCACCCGTAGAGGTAAGTTCCTGACGGTATTTGCACTTTTCGGCTGTCTTTGTTATTGACTCAAATCCGTCCCTTGTGCCGCTTCCGGCCTCTCTGCCTATTAAAACGATTTCGGCATCATTACCGCCGAGGTCTTTCCAGTTTGTGATTTCACCGGTGTAGATTTTTGCAATTTGTTCTACGGTAAGGTCCGATACGCCGTTAGCGGTATTTACGATAATTGCGATACCGTCAAGCGCCAAAGTGGTTTCTTTAAGACCTGCGGATTTTTCTTCGTCTTTAAGCGCACGGCTTGAAAGACCTATATCGCAGCGGCCCTCTTTAACGGCTGTGATACCCGAACCCGAACCTGTGGGGTTGTAAGTAAAGTTCGTTCCTGCGTTATCGTTTGTAAATGCTTCGCCTAAAGCGCCGATAACCTTTTCCATTGAAGTTGAACCGTCTGTTGCTACCGTACCCGAAAGTTTCTTGGTTCCGCATCCTGCAAATGCACTTACAATAATAAGTGCGGCTGCCGCAATGCTTGCAATTCTTAACTTTTTCATAATTTTTTCTCCTTTTTAAACTCTTGGTTTATTTTCTGCCTTCTCAGGCTACGTATTCATCATAATTCTCGAATGTAAAACAAAAAATCCTTTTATTTTAAAGTTTGTGTAAAGAAATTCACGCTTTTTTAAGATATTTTAAAATTGTGTAAAAACACTTGCAATTGTATTTAATGTGTGATATAATCTATCAGTCGCAGTGTGCGGCAAAAATATTACACACATTCCGTTTAATCTCGGTGGGTGCCGTTTGTATTACTGCAAAACGGTTTCCGGCATAATAAACGGGATGGAGGAAAAACCTCAGGAGGAAAACAAAATGGCAGTAGTATCTATGAAACAGTTGCTTGAGGCCGGTGTTCATTTCGGACATCAGACAAGACGCTGGAATCCGAAAATGGCTCCCTACATTTTTACAGAGCGTAACGGTATTTACATTATTGATTTGCAGAAAACCGTTAAGAAACTCAACGAAGCGTATGCTTTCGCGCGCGATATAGTTGAAAACGGCGGCGACATACTTTTTGTAGGCACCAAAAAGCAGGCTCAGGATTCCGTTAAAGAAGAAGCAATTCGTTGCGAAATGCCTTACGTAAATGCGCGTTGGCTCGGCGGTATGCTTACAAACTTTACAACAATCCGCGGCAGAATTCGCAGACTTAAACAGTTGCGTGAAATGGAAGAAAACGGCACGTTCGATCTTCTTCCGAAAAAAGAAGTTGTTAAACTTAAACTTGAAATTGAAAAGTTGGAAAAATTCCTCGGCGGAATTGAGAATATGAATAAAATTCCGGGTGCTCTCTTTATCGTAGATCCGAGAAAAGAAAGAATTGCGGTTGCCGAAGCTAAGAAACTCGGTATTCCGATTATCGCAATCTGCGATACAAACTGCGATCCCGATGAAGTTGACGCCGTTATCCCCGGTAACGACGATGCAATCCGTGCGGTAAAACTTATTGCCGAAACAATAGCATCTGCGGTTATTGAGGCTAAACAGGGCGAACAGGGCGCTGCGGAAGTTGCTGAAGACGATGCAGCCGAAGTTGCAGAAGAAACCGCAGAAGTAACGGCTGAATAATTATTTCACACTATTTACGGAGGTTTAAATGTTATGGCATTTACAGCTAAAGATGTACAGGCTTTAAGAGAAAAAACCGGCTGCGGTATGATGGACTGTAAAAAGGCACTTACCGAGTGTGACGGTAATATGGAAGCGGCTGTTGACTTTTTAAGAGAAAAGGGACTTGCTTCTCAGGCTAAAAAGGCAGACAGAGTTGCGGCGGAAGGTACTGTTTGCGCAGTTGTTAAAAACGGCGTAGGCGCTGTTGTTGAAATGAACGCGGAAACCGATTTCGTTGCCAACGGAGAACCTTTTAAGGCTTTAACCGCAAAAATTGCGGATATAGTTATTGAGCAGAATCCGGCTGATATGGACGCACTGCTTAAATGCACAAAAGACGGTCAGACCGTTGAAGAAATGGTACAGGAACTGTTCCTTGCTATCAGAGAAAACATTAAAGTACGTCGTTTTATGCGCTTTGAAGGTAAACTTGTTTCTTATGTTCACGGCGGCGGTAAAATCGGTGTTATGGTTAAGTTTGATACCGATGCCGATGAAACAAACGCAGACTTTATAGCAATGGGCAAAAATGTTGCAATGCAAATTGCCGCTATGAATCCGGCATTCCTTGACGAAGCTTCTGTTCCGGCTGAAGTTATTGAGAAGGAAAAAGAAATTCTTGTAGCGCAGATGAAGGAAGATCCTAAAATGGCTAATAAACCCGATGCTGTTCTCGGTAAGATTGTTGAGGGCAAAATCGGTAAGTATTACAAGGAAAACTGCCTTGTTGACCAGCAATATGTTGTTGACGGCGATATGACTGTCGGCAAGTATGTTGAAAGCGTTGCAAAAACTCTCGGCACAGCTGTTAAGATTGATTCTTTTGTTCGTTTTGAAAAGGGCGAAGGAATTGAAAAACGTAAAGACGACTTTGCAGCAGAAGTTGCCGGTATGGTTAAGTAATAACAACTAAACAGATATTTAAAAATCCCGCAAAATATTTTGCGGGATTTTTTGTTTTTTGGTATTGACATTTTTTAAAAGTAGTGTATTATAAACGTACATTAACAGTAAATTAGGTGATACCCTATGAAAATTGTCAAACCGGCATCAACTATTGAAACAATTAACGAACAGGACATTATAAGCCTTGAAAACGATTTTCTCAAGCGTTATTACACCGCACCGCCGAAAACAAGTCCGCTGCGCCGCCTTTTCAAAATGTGTAAAGGCTATCACGGCAAGCTGCTGCTTTCGGCGATTTTTTGTGCCCTGCAGTTAAGCGCGACATTATATATACCCATAGCCGCGGCAAATGTTATAGACGCATTGACTTACAATGCACCGGACAGTTTGCAAAAAATAGTAATTAACATTTGCATTGCACTGTCTTTGCTTTTTATAAATTATCCTCTGCAACGCATTTATATGCGTAACAGGGACGACGCTGCACGCTCCATAGAAGCCGCATTGCGAGGCGCAATAGTTACCAAACTGCAGCACCTTACAATACAATTCAATAAGGAAATGGAATCAGGACGCATACATTCTAAAATTATGCGCGATGTTGATTCCATACGCGCACTTATATCAAATTTGCTTACGGTGGGTGTGCATATAGTAGTAAATCTTGCGGTTGTTGTAGGCGTGCTTATTTATAAGGGTAATTATCAAATAATACTGTTTTTTGCCGTTTGCGGTCCGTTGGCTGTATTTATTGCGAGGAGTTTTAAAAAACGGATAAAACAAACAAGCAGGCAGTATCGGCGTTCTGTAGAAGAAACGAACGCACGCGTTGTAGATATGGTGGATCTTATTCCGGTAACAAAAGCCCATGCGCTTGAAAATATTGAAATTGAAAAAATGACGCATCAAATAAGTTCCACCGCACGCAAAGGGTTTGAACTTGACAATGTAAGCAATAGATTTATGGTTGTTAACTGGCTTGTTATGCAAATTTTTCAATTGCTTTGTCTGGCACTTACCGCGTACCTTGCATTTAAGGGAATTATGAGCGTAGGCGACCTTGTTCTGTACCAAAATTATTTTGAAAAATTTGTATCTTACATAAATCAAATCACAAATCTTATACCTACACTTGCCGCCGGCAGCGAGGCTGTAAACTCGGTAGGGGAGATACTCGGCTCCGATGATGTTGAAAACGATGACAATAAAAAGCATATAGGTATGCTAAAGGGAGAATACGAGTTTAAAAATGTTACGTTTAAATACCGCGACGGCGACAGATATATACTGAACGGGATTAATATGACAATCAGTGCGGGCGAAACCATAGCGCTGGTAGGCGAATCCGGTTCGGGTAAATCCACAATAATAAATCTTGTTACGGGATTTGATTTTGCAACAGGCGGCACCCTTACGGTTGACGGCAATGATATAAAGGATATAAGTATGGGCAGTTACCGCAAACAAATTGCCGTGGTGCTGCAAAACAGCATACTTTTTTCGGGAACAATAAGGGACAACATCACCTACGGCTCGCCGAATGTAAGCGATGAAGAATTAGCACGCGTAATCAAACTTTCCTGCCTTGACAGCGTTATTAATTCTTTGCCCGACGGACTTGATACCATTGTGGGTGAACACGGCAACAAACTTTCCGGCGGACAAAAACAGCGTATTTCCATTGCGAGAGCGTTAATCCGCAATCCGCGCGTAATAATATTTGACGAAGCGACGAGCGCACTTGATACGGTGTCGGAAAAGCATATCCAGACAGCCATTGATAATCTTTCAAAGGATAAAACTACATTTATAGTTGCCCACAGACTTTCAACCGTTAAGAATGCGGACAAAATTGCGGTAATTAAGGACGGTAAATGTGTTGAATTCGGTACATATAACGATTTGATTGAAAAGCACGGTGAATTTTACAAATTCAGGCAGTTGCAAATATAAACGAAAAAGCGTGTGCACTTCGACCGAGTGCATACGCTTTTATTCATATAATTCATAAATATATTTTGTCGGTGAAACGCCGACGGCACTTTTAAATGCGGTGGAAAAATATTTTTCATCACGGAAACCGCATAAAAGCGCAATCTCTTTAATGCTTAGTCCGCCGCTTGAAAGATACGCGGAAGCCGTTTTTATACGGAACTGCTGCAGGTATGCTTTGGGCGATATGCCTTCGTACCGTGCAAAAAGTCTGCGCAAATATACTTCGCTTATATTAAGTCTGTCGGCAATATCCGATACAGTCAGTTCTGTATTGCAGTAGTTTTCTTTTACAAACCTTTTGGCGTAATCAACATATTCGTTATAATTAGAATCACAGTTGTTGTATTCGTTGTAAATATCGGCAAAAAGACGATACAGTCTTGATAATGACCGCACATAATTATCCGGTTTTTCAGCGTCCCATTTTTCGTAAATATTTAAAAAACACTTGTGCATACCGTCAAAATCATCGGTTATAAATGTTTCAATACGGTTATTTGCATTGGCGTAATCAAAATGTATTACTATAAGTTCATCGTATCCCGCGGTGCGCCTGTAATTAAGCCCTGCCGGTACAAACGCAATACTGCCGTCGTGCATATTTACGGTTTGATTCTTGCTTTTAATCACCGCGTTGCTTTTTATACGGAAGGAGAGTGCGGAAAAATTGCGGTTACTGTTTAAGGTGTCTATATTTTCATTGTTGAATTTTAAAACATTCTTTATAATAAATGTCGGAGTTTTATCCTCAAATATCAATATTATCACATCCTGAGATTATTATACTGTTTTAGTTTCGTTTTTTCAACTATTTGTATTGCTAATTCGGTTTACAACGATAGTTTTTTAATATAGAATACTATTGCAACACCTCATTAAACAAGGAGGATTTTTTATGACGGATTATCAAGAAAAGGTGCTTGAGTATATTGATCTTGAAAAAGTAGGTTTTGCTGACACCGTAAAATCAAATACCGAGAAATACCGCAAAGGTGTTTTCGATGTCACAGTTACGGATAAGGACGGCGCACCCTTAAAAAATGCTAAGATAAATTTCAATCTTAAAAATCATGCTTTTAAATTCGGCAGTACCACATTCCTTGCCGATGTTATTACCGAGCCGCAGCAGGCAAAGTTATACAGGGAAAGGTTTGCAAAACTGTTTAATCAGGGTGTAATGGCTTTTTATTGGCGCGATGATGAACCAACCGAGGAGCATTACCGTTTTAGAAAGGACAGCGAGTATATTTACCGTCGCCCGCCGGCAGATACGGCACTGGAATTTTGCAGGGAGGTAGGCGCACAGCCAAAGGGACATAACCTTGTATGGCAAAACGCTACAATAGGTGTTCCGGAATGGGCAAAGGATAATCCGGAACATTTAAAAAGCGCAATGATAAGGCGCATTAAGAAAATTGCCGCGGAGTACGGCGACAAAGTGCCTGTATGGGATGTAACAAACGAGTGTACGGGTTTTTATAATGATTTTATGCCGCAGAATTACGATACCGACGCTTGGCTGCTTGCGACCAAACTTATGCCAGAAAATCACCTTATACTTAACGATTACGCTTGCTTTTTCGGCGATTTTAAAGGCCCGTTTT
Source organism: uncultured Eubacteriales bacterium (assembly GCA_934464615.1). Lineage (GTDB taxonomy): Bacteria > Bacillota > Clostridia > Oscillospirales > Acutalibacteraceae > SIG565. The sequence continues at coordinate 49,384 of CAKSKA010000012.1, forward strand.
CCGCGTTGTACCTTCAGGCGCAAAAACTTATGGCACAGGGTGCAAAGGTTGACGCCATAGGTATGCAGTACCATTTGTTTGACGATAAGGAAGACTTGCTTAACAAAGCGCAAAAAGGCAATATGCTTAATGCACGCAATATTTATCATGTGCTTGATACATACGCGACTCTCGGCACTGTAACGCATGTGTCCGAAGTTACGGTACCGTCATACGAGGGAACGGAAGAATATCTTGAATTGCAGGCGCGTATTGTGGAAAATCTCTACAGGCTGTGGTTTTCGCATCCGTCTGTAAACTCAATTGTCTGGTGGAATTTGGCTGACGGATTTGCCTTCAGGGATCCCTTAAGACCGGATTGGAACGAGAATTATTTCGGAGGCGGTTTGCTGCGTCACGATTTATCGGAAAAACCTTCCTATAAGGTACTTGACCGCCTTATAAATACCGAGTGGCATACCGATGAAAATACCGTAACAGGCGAGAACGGTTTAACGTCATTCTCGGGCTTTTACGGTGAATATGAGGTTACTGCGGAATATGCGGGTAAGACAAAAAGTGTTAAAGTTAATTTTGAAAAGGGCAAAACAAGCTATAAAATTGTGTTATAAAAATAAACCGTCCGGTGTAATCCGGACGGTTTTCTCTTTTTAGTAGTTGTTTCTGTATTTGTTCATAGACACTGCAAAAAGTTCCCCGTTTGTAGGCGGCGTATAGGTAATTGCATTTGCGCCGGCTGCAATGGTTTGCTTTATTGTGTCGGGCGTAGGACCGCCCGTTGCAATTATCGGTATATCCGGATGCATTGTGCGTATGTGTTTTACCAGATCTACCGTTGCCGCGGCGGCGGAAACATTAAGTATATCCGCGCCTGCGTTTATCCGCGCTTCAATGTCCTGCTTGTCCGAAACCACAGTGGCAATTATAGGTATATCAACAGTTTGCTTTATTTCAGTTATAATATCAAGCGGAATGGGCGCGTTTACAACCACGCCGAACGCTCCCGAATTTTCGGCCTGTGCCGCAAGACGCACAGAACGCTCACCCGAAGTCAGACCGCCGCCGACACCTACAAATACAGGCGCGTCCGAAACCGAAATTATAGCGTCTGCAATGCAAGGCTGCGGTGTAAAAGGATACACGGCTATTACCGCGTTGGCATTGATATTTTTAATAATGGCAACATCGGTTGAAAACACTATTGATTTAATAAGTTTACCGAAAATGCAAATACCGCTGCAGGAATATATTTCTTTCGGCACATTAAGCTGATGGCTCCTGAGTGTGCCGTTATATGTAGGAAAATCAGGCATAATATCCTCCCGTTTGTGTTTTAGTCCTAAATAAGTATAACATAGTCGAAAAAAATATTGTTACCTAATTGTTAATTTAAAAAAGCTGCGGATAAAGTTTCCTCAAGCCTTTTTCAATATAATCCGCTAACGCTTTGTAGCCCTCTTTGCCGAAATGCAGTCCGTCGTTCGGCTGCATAATTTTTTCGTTTTCCGCGGTGAAATCGGGGCAGGCGGCAACATCAATCATATCAATGCCGTGTTCTTTGCAGTAATTTTTAACAAAGGCAACGGCATTTTTTATGCGCGGCATATGTCCGCAATTTGAGTATTCGGGATTTTCGGTTGCGTGCGGCGGTGTGCAAAGTACGATTTTTGCATTCGGAGCGTCAGCTGCGCATAACCTTACCAACTCGTCATAATCGCGGTTGCCCTGAGTGTCCTCGTTGGGATCAAGTCCGCCGTTTGTGCCGAGCATGATAATTATAATATCGCAGTTTGTTACATCTGCATTGCCGGATTTGTAGTGCTTTATATAGTGCGACGGCGTATGACCGCAGCAGCCGTAGTTAAGTACTGTCGCCCCTGTACTTTTGCTTAAAAAATACGGGTAATTTTCAGGCTGCAGGTTCATAATTCCTCTTTTTCCGAAAACGCCGTAATCACCTTGTGTCAAACTGTCGCCGAGACATGCAATACGCATTAAAACCCCTCCAAAAATATAATTTTATTCAAAAATTCGGTAATATAATTATATAGCTGCGTTGTCGGTCTGTCAATTTGTTTATTTACAGTGTGCGTAATAAGTCGAAAAAGTTTGACAAAGTGTGTAAAAAATATTATAATTATTCAGTTAAAATATATTTATTGATAGGGAAGTTTTATTATGGCTGAAAAGTCGGTAGAAAATTTAAGAAATATTGCGATAATAGCACACGTTGACCACGGAAAAACCACCCTTGTCGACCAGCTTTTAAAGCAAAGCGGAACATTCCGCAGTAACGAACAGGTTAACGAACGCGTAATGGATTCCGGCGACTTGGAAAGGGAACGCGGTATAACCATACTTTCAAAGACGACAAGCGTAATGTATAAAGACATCAAAATAAACATTGTCGACACCCCCGGACATGCGGATTTCGGCGGTGAGGTTGAGCGTATACTTATGATGGTTGACGGCGTTTTACTGCTTGTAGACGCATTTGAGGGCTGTATGCCGCAGACACGTTTTGTACTTAAAAAAGCGTTGTCACTCGGCAAAAAGGCTATAGTTGTAGTTAATAAAGTTGACCGTCCGCTTGCCCGTCCGAAAGAAGTTGTGGACGAAGTTTTGGATTTGTTTATAGAACTCGGCGCAGATGACAGCCAGATAGAATTCCCCGTTGTTTTTGCTTCCGGCAGGGACGGTTATGCCTCCCTTGACGCAGACAATTTGGGTACCGATTTAAAACCTTTGTTTGAAACGATAATTAACGAGATAGAGCCGCCGAAGGGCGATCCCGACGCACCGCTGCAGGTACTTTTTTCTAATATTGAATATGACGAATACCTTGGCAGGATAGGCGTCGGCCGTGTTGAACGCGGTACGGTTAAAGTAGGGCAGAGCGCTGTGCTTTGCCACAGCGACGGTAAGACCACAAATGTTAAAATAGCAAAACTGTTTATGATAGAAGGCCTTAAACGTAAGGAGTACGAACAGGCGTCTGTAGGCGACCTTGTGCAAATTGCGGGTATAGGCGCACTGAATATCGGCGAAACGCTTTGTGCAAACGATTGCATTGAGCCGCTGCCGTTTGTAAAAATTGACGAGCCGACGCTTTCAATGAACTTTATGGTAAACAATTCACCGTTCGCAGGTAAGGACGGAAAGTTTGTAACTTCCAGAAATCTTCGTGACAGGCTGTTTAAAGAAGTTGAAACGAATGTAAGCCTGCGTGTTGAGGAGACCGATTCCGCCGATACGTTTAAAGTATCCGGCAGGGGTGAGCTGCACCTTTCCATACTTATAGAAACCATGCGCCGTCAGGGTTATGAATTTCAGGTATCACCGCCGACGGTTATTTATAAGCGCGATCAAAACGGTAAATTGCTTGAGCCTATCGAACTGCTTATGATAGAGGTTCCGGAAGAATATGTCGGTGCCGTTATGGAGCGCCTCGGCACACGAAAAGCGGAACTTAAAAATATGGGCGTCAGGGAAGGCGGCACTTCGCATCTTGAGTTTTTAATCCCGGCAAGGGGACTTCTCGGTTATCGTTCGCAGTTTTTAACAGATACAAACGGTAACGGCATAATGAACCATGTGTTCAACAGTTATGAGGAGTACAAGGGCGATATTGAAGCGCGTACTACCGGCTCTATAATCGCACACGAGGACGGCGAGGCTACCGGATACGGACTTTTTAACACACAAAGCCGCGGCAGATTATTTATAGGTGCAGGTACGCCTGTGTACGAAGGTATGATTGTCGGCGAAAATCCCAAAAATGAGGATATTGTTTGCAATGTCTGCAAGAAAAAACAAATGACAAATACACGTGCTGCCGGCAGTGACGATGCTTTGCGCCTTGTTCCGCATACGGTATTAAGTCTTGAGCAGTCGCTTGAATTTATAAAATCGGACGAGCTTGTGGAAATTACACCGAATAATATAAGACTGCGTAAGCGCATACTTAATAAAGAAGCGCGTATGAAGTTTGAAGCGAAAAACAGATAAATGAATTATATTATTTTAGATTTTGAATGGGACACGGTTTATTATAAACCGGCAAGGCGGTTTGTAAATCAAATAATACAAATAGGCGCGGTAAAACTGGATGACGGTTTTCGCCTTAAGGGCAAGTTTGAGCAGACGGTAGTTTCCGGATTTTGCAAAAAAGTATCAAAGCGTTTTACGGAGCTGACAGGCATTTCCACCGCGGATATGTTAAACGGTTTGCCGTTTGAACAGGCTGTGCAAAATTATAATTTTTGGGCAGGGGACGATACCGTTACGCTTACTTGGAGCACGTCCGACCTTTACGCGATTATGGATAACATAAATTTGTTTTTGCCTGAGGGACGCAAATTTGCAATAGGTAAGTATGTAGATTTGCAAAACTATGTCCAAAACGAATTAAGAACGGCGGGTAACGATATAAAAAACCAAATATCCCTGTCGGATGCCGCAAAAATGCTTGGTATTTCTACCGATAAATTTGATATGCACACGGCGCTTGACGACAGTATGGTTACCGCAAAACTCCTTGAAAAGACCTATAATAAAGACAGATTCAGGGCTGCTTTAAAAGATGTAAACGATCCGGAATTTTACCGCAGACTTACGTTTAAAAACTATTATATACAAAGCGCGGACGCGCCGGAAGTTAAAAAAGAATACTTGCGGTTTAAGTGCAATAAATGCGGAGCACGCGCTTTGCAGCGTACAAAATGGCACTGCAAAAACCATTGGCTGTCGGCTGATTTTTTGTGTGATAAATGCGGCAATGAGTTTACCGGCAGGGTTTTGCTTAAAATGACCTATTCCGGTTTGCGTGTGGCGCGGCGTGTGCTTAATAAATCGGATGAGGCAAAGGCGGACGTGGCAAATGATTTGTAATTGCTGTCCGCGTTCATGCTCTGCCGAAAGAACGGATTTTGAAAACAAGGGCGGTTTTTGCGCAATGCCTTTGTTGCCGAAAATTGCACGCGCAGATCTTCACTTTTGGGAAGAGCCGTGTATAAGCGGCAAAAACGGTTCAGGCACAATATTCTTCAGCGGCTGCTCCATGAAATGCGTTTACTGTCAGAATTATGAAATAAGTCATAAAAACAAGGGCAGAGTAATAAGTGTTAATGAACTGGCAGATTTAATGAAACGCCTTGAGGCCGCCGGTGCGCATAATATAAACTTTGTAAATCCGACGCATTATTTTTACGCTATACGTCAGGCGCTTGAAATTTACAGGCCTAACATTCCGCTGGTTTACAATTCGGGCGGTTACGATAAGACCGAGAATATTGCGGAAGATTTATTTGATGTATACTTGCTTGATATTAAGTATGTATCCGACGACGTTTCGCTTAAATATTCCGGCGCCGCCGATTATTTTAAGTTTGCAGCCGCCGCTGCCGTTACAGCACATAATTTGTGCGGTGAGGCTGTGTTTGACAAAGACGGGATAATGCGCCGCGGTGTAATAGTGCGGCACCTTGTTTTGCCGCTGCACACAAAGGACGGCATCGGGGTTATCGACTTTGTAAAAAAGAATTTACCTAATGCTTATTTAAGTCTTATGGCACAGTATATGCCGTGCGGCAAAGCGGATGAATATCCGGAAATAAACAGACGCATAACAAAGCGTGAATACGATAAGGTTGTAGGTTACGCAATGGATTCGGGGCTTAAAAATGTTTATATACAGTCGCGCAAAAGCGCGGATAAATCTTTTATACCGGATTTTAACTTTTAACGGAGGACGAGTATGAGCAACGGAAAAATTGTCATTAAGGAAGTTTTAAACAAACATGATTTGCGCGTGTTTGTTGATTTTCCTAATAAGATGTACAAAGATGTGCCGCAATTTGTACCGGCTTTTTTCGGCGACGATATGGCAGACTGGGATAAAAAGAAAAATCCGGCAATGGAATATTGCGATGCCCGTTGCTTTTTGGCATACCGTGACGGCGTGCCCGTAGGAAGAATAGGCGCTATTTTAAGTTATAAGGCAAACGAAAAGTGGAATACATCCCGTATGCGTTTTTCGCAGGTGGATTTTATTGATGATGATGCTGTGTCCGCCGCATTGTTTGAAACGGTTGAGCAATGGGCAAAAGAAAAAGGCTGCACACAGGTGCACGGTCCTTTGGGATTTTGCGATATGGACAGGGAAGGTATGCTGGTAGAAGGCTTTGATAAGCGGAATATGTTTATTACATACTATAATTTTCCCTATTACAATGACCATTTACAGCGTCTTGGTTATAAAAAGGATACGGACTGGCTTGAGTATAAAATCTATGCTCCCAAAATTGACAGTCCGCAGGCCGTAAAAATACACCGTATAGCGCAGCACGTTTTAAAACGGGGTAATTATCATTTGGCAAATATTAAAAGCAGGGCGGAATACAAACCGTACATAATAAAAGTGTTTAACCTTGTAAATCAGGCTTACGCACCGCTTTACGGCGTTGTTGATTTAACAAAAAAGCAAATTGATAAATATGCCGGCAAATTTATACCGCTTATAGATCCCGATTATGCCTGCTTTGTAATGGACGAGAATGAAAATATGGTTGCATTCGGTGTAAGTGCGCCGTCTGTTGCCGACGCTATTAAAAAGTCCAACGGCAGACTGTTTCCGTTTGGATTTATAGGTATACTTAAAAGCCTTAAAAAGAATACTGCGCTTGATATGTTTTTAATTGCGGTTCGTCCGGATTTACAGGGTGTGGGCGTTAACGCGGTAATACTTGACCACTTAATACAAAGCGCCGCTAAAAACGGCATACTGTATGCCGAAACAGGACCGCAGCTTGAAACAAACAGCAAAATTTTGGCACAGTGGAAGAGCTTTGAAAAAGAACAACATAAGCGCCGCCGTTGTTACATAAAGGATATATAAAAGTAAAATCCCGTACTGTTGTACGGGATTTTTTATGTTATACAATCATATCTTTCATATCATACAGTCCGCAGGGTTTGTCTGCTATAAACTTTGCGGCTTTAATTGCACCGACTGCAAATACGGATTTTGAAAACGCCTGATGCGAAAGCGTTACGACTTCGTCCGTTCCGGCAAAAATAACGTCATGTTCGCCAACAATGGTACCGCCGCGTACCGAATGTATGCCTATTTCATTTTTCTCACGCTTCTGCCTTTTTGAATGGCGGTCGTATTCATATATCATTTTTTCGCCCTTAACTTCGTTTACGGCATTTGCAAGCATAATTGCGGTGCCGGACGGCGCATCTATTTTTTGATTGTGATGCTTTTCTATAATTTCAACATCAAATCCGTCGCCGAGAACCTGTGCAGCCCTTTTTGTAAGTGATACAAGTAAATTTATACCCAACGACATATTAAAGGTGAAAAACACGGGAACACTGCCTGATAGCGCGTGTATCTTTTCTATATCGGCATCTGTATATCCGGTAGTTGCAAGTACGGCAGGCGTTTTGTGCGCCTCGGCATATTTAATAATACCGTCAAGCGATGCGGGATTTGAAAAATCAATTATAACATCCGCTTCCGGCAAATTTTCAAACACCGGCGATACAGGGTACGGCAGTCCGCTTTTTATATACGGATCCACACCGGCAACAATTTTTGCCTGTGTATCATTTTCAAGCAGGCTTGTTATTACACCGCCCATTTTTCCGCTGCAACCGCTTAAAATAATTCTTAACATTCTTTACACTTCCAATACAGCGGTATTACAAAAGTCCTACCGCTTTAAGTTCTGCTTCAAGTGCGCTTCTGCCGGATTCACTCATATTTATAAGCGGCAGTCTGCACGGACCTATCTCTTTGCCTAAAATATCAAAAGCCTCTTTTACGGGTATAGGATTAACATCGCTGAACAATGCGTTTATAAGCGGTATGTATTTAAGCTGCATATCCCTTGCGGCATTAACATTACCGTTAAGATATAAGTGACACATTTCACTCGTCTGGCGCGGCAACAGATTTGACAAAACCGATATAACACCTATTCCGCCGAGCGACATTATCGGAACTGCCTGATCGTCGTTTCCGGAATATATATCAAGGTCGTCGCCGCAAAGATATTTGGTTTTGGCAACGCTTGATAAATCGCCGTTTGCTTCCTTAGCGGCAACAATGTTTTTATGCTTTGAAAGTGCCTTGTAAGTTTCGGGTTTAATATTTACCCCTGTTCTTGACGGAACATTGTAAAGGATAATGGGGGCGTCAACCCTGTCTGCAACGTAGTTGTAATGCGCAATAAGACCTTCCTGCGAAGTTTTGTTGTAATAAGGAGTTACCATAAGCAGCGCGTCCGCGCCTACCTTCATTGCGTCGCTGCAAATACCTACGGAATATTTTGTATCGTTGCTGCCGGCTCCCGCTATTACAGGTACACGGTGGTTTGCGGCTTTTACCGCGGTTTCAACAACCTTTATATGCTCATCATAATCAAGCGTGGACTTTTCGCCCGTTGTTCCGCAAATAACAAGTGCGTCAATTCCGGCGGTTATTTGCTCGTCAACCAACTTTGCAAGTCTTTCAAAATTCACTTCGCCGTCGGGATGCATCGGGGTTACCAATGCGGTTGCAGCGCCTTCAAAAATTCTTTTTTTCATAGGATTGCCTCCTTAAAAATTAGTCAATGTAACCTTTTGCGCATAAAAGTTCGGCAAGTAATACAGCGCCGCCGGCAGCGCCGCGCAAGGTGTTGTGCGATACACACACAAACTTGTAATCGTACTGCGTGTCTTCACGCAATCGTCCTATTGAAATTGCCATACCGCCCTCAAGATCGCGGCAGAGTTTTGTCTGCGGCATATCGTCCTGCGTGTAGTAGTTTAAAAATTGTTTTGGCGCGTGCGGAAGCGCGAGTTTTTGCGGCTCACCTTCAAAATTTTTCCATACATCAATAATTTCTTCTTTGCTCGGCTTTTTCTTAAAGTCTACAAAAACAGAGGCTAAATGGCCGTCGGACACAGGAACGCGAATGCACTGTGCCGTAAACAGCGGATGCGATGCGGGAACAATAGCGCCGTTTTCGATTTTGCCCCAAATTTTAAGCGGCTCCTGTTCGCTCTTTTCTTCTTCGCCGCCTATAAACGGTATAACATTGTCAACCATTTCGGGCCATCTTTCAAATGTTTTGCCTGCGCCGGAAATTGCCTGATATGTAGACACAAGTACCTTTTCCACACCGAATTTTTCATCCAGCGGATAAAGTGCCGGAACATAACTTTGCAGCGAACAGTTGGATTTTACCGCAATAAAACCGCGTTTAACATTAAGGCGTTTTCTCTGCGCTTCTATAATTTTTGCATGCTGCGGATTTATCTCCGGTATAATCATCGGAACATCGGGCGTTGTACGGTGTGCGCTGTTGTTGGAAATAACTGGACATTCGTGCTTTGCGTAGTTTTCTTCAAGCGCTTTGATTTCGTCCTTTTTCATATTTACCGCGCAAAATACAAAATCCACACGGGATGTAATTTCGTCAATATCGCGTGTTGCGTCAAGCACTTTCATATCTTTTACCGATTCCGGAATAGGCTGCGTCATAGCCCAACGTTTGCCTATGGCTTCGGTATAAGTTTTGTTTGCGGAAGACGCCGATGCCGCAAGAACCTCAATATCAAACCACGGATGGTTACTTAAAAGCAGCACAAACCGCTGACCGACCATTCCTGTCGCACCGATTATGCCGACTTTATACTTTTTCATAAAATCAACCTCGTATAATAAAGTAGTAGTTTTTAGTGTCCCTCTCCAAGGACAATGTGCTACACTGTAAACGGTGCTGTGGATTGGTTGAATCATCCTACCGGATAGACGGTTTTTGAAAGGCTCCAACCACAGACCTTTGCAGTATT
>CAKSKA010000013.1 GCA_934464615.1 uncultured Eubacteriales bacterium
ATTATCAAGTCCGATTATAATTCCGCCTTCATTTTCCCTTAACAGTTGAAGCGCTAAATTTGCGCCTATAAATCCGGCAGCGCCTGTTATTAAAACTGTCTTGGATTCAAGCGTTATGTTTTGCGAAAGCATGGAAATTCACCCCTTTTTAAGATATTATCTGCGTCTCAGGCTCATAACGCTGTGAGCGCGTTGTTTTAACATGGTTTTCAGGATAATTTCCTACCCCTATAAATAATATCGGCACCTCATTATCGGGGATATTCAATATTTCCCGTACGTTTTTCTCTTGCTGTTGTGTAAGCGATGCACTTAACGGAATACATCCGATGCCGTAAAAATGCAATGCATATAAAACACTCATTGCATACATACCGCCATCAATATAAGGCTGAAAAAGTTCCCTGCTTTTATTAAAGCAATATAAGTCGGTTGTTATTAAAAGTAACTTATCTATTTCTTGCCCAAATCCGCGGTTGCCGTTCTGATTTTTCAAAACACTTTCAATTTTTATTTTATCTGCAATTACGCGGCACTGCCAACCCTGCCTATTGCAAGCCGACGGCGTAAACTGTGCAATTTTTAATGCTTGTTCAATTTGTTGTATATCTACACTCTCGTGCGAAAAATGACGTATGCTGTGTCTGCTTTCGGCAAATCTATCAAATGGTAAATTGTCAACATCCGGAGGAGTATCAAATGAAATAACTCCCCCGCTGTTATCAGGCTCACCCGGCAATTCCTTTATCTTAAGTTCCAAAGATTTATTAACTGCACCGTATTCATTGTTTTTCCTAACATATTCATATAAACAACATAATGCGGTTTTATAAAACTGTTGCCGAATATCGTATTTTTCCGAATACTGTTGCATTGCATTTATTAATGCTTCTATATTCTTTTCACCGAATCCAGCGCGATAATCCTCATATGACAAGCCCTTTTCTATTGCATGATAAAGCTTTGTAATACTGGCCCTATACTGTTTGTACTGAACACATGCACCTTCTGTAAAAGCATAATTATCGAAGGCTTTTAAATAGCGCTGTGATTGCTTCTTTATTGAGTTTTGATTTTTTCGGAAAACCTTTTTTATACAGTTTAATGCTTTCATCCGATTGCCTTCCTTTTTAATACCGTTTTTATCAATTTGTTTTTTAATGATAAAATAAGCTTTTTAAAGTAGTTATACTCATTTAATTTTCTGAAAAATAACCAAAAAATCAGATTAGGTATTACACAACAAACTATCATTCTGCATACAAACCAACCGATTCCCTCAGGAAATTTCATACATATCAAATATGTAGGCACCGTAGCTATTATCGTAATTAATAAATACCATAATATACTCATTATATTTTTCATCGGTGACCTTTTAAACAACTTTTTAAACAGTACGTAATTTGCCCAAGGTAAAGAAATAACAAATGCAATAATAGTGGACACTACTATTCCGTAAATTCCGATAACATTGACTAAAACCAAGTTAAACACAACATTTACAACCATAGATACATACGGACGCATTTTATCTTCAACCCAAAGTCCCGCTGCATCTTTAAATGTAAGTATTGTGCGCTGAATTGTATAAATGAAGAAGTACGCAACCATGCATATAACGAAAGTCATTCCCAATTTCAATTCATCGCCAACCCATATATGCATAAATGGTTCGTAAAGACACATCAAGCATACGCTGCACCAGCCGACAATCCAAGCATTAACAAACGAAAGTTTTTTAAAAAAACCATAGTTTTCTTCAATAGAATCTGTAACCAACTTATTGCCGATACCCGCAGTAAGTGAAGAATATAACACCATAATAAAACCGCAGAGGGCATTCATTATGTAATAGTAGTTGCCATATTGTGCGGTCATACTCAAGCCTAAGAATGCCGATATAACCATAACATCCGCTGAATGTACCACTATACTGTTTAGTTTTGTTCCAAAAAGCCCACTAAGACGTTTATATATTCCTTGCCTTGTTTCATTATCTATTTTACCATAGCATTTAATGTTCGGATATTTTCTGTTTGTTATGTATGAATTAAGTCCGTTTGTTATTAATGTTCCTATTATAGGTACCATAGCATAGGCATAGAAGTTTCTTGTATAGTAAAGCATAAATATCTGTCCGAATTGAACAAATAAATTTACACCTGTTATTATATTACTTGTAATATCATTACGTTGATGGGCTGCAAGTAAACTTTGCTTATATCCTGCAAAAAAATAACTGATAACTGAATTTATTAAATAGATATAATAAAGACAATATACATTTATTCCCGCCGGTGGATCCTTTTTTATTAAGAACGGCACTGCCGGAACAAGCAGCGTACCTACTGCCAAAATAATTAAACCTATTATTCTGTAGAGTTTTCTATAGTAATTTAACAGTGCATTAAGTCTTGCATAATCGTTTTCTGCTATGGGTTTATACATTGTGTATACAATGGCAGTGCCAAGTCCTAATTCGGCAAGGCTTAAAAAGCTTAGTATAGATGAAAACAGCGTTCCGATACCTAAATAAGATGCACCTAATAAATGCAAAATAATTGTACGCGTAACAAATGGCAAAACCAGGGTTACAAATCTATTAATTACACCGAAAATAATATTTCTCGTTGCGTTTGCCGTTCTGGTATCTTTCATTTTTTCCTCCGGTTAAATGTTTACATAATCGAAAACATTGTTTTTTTGTACCTGACAAGTTACAGTCTTAATATTTTCCGAGATGTCCTTGCATTTTTCAGACAAATAAACAACAGCATCCAATACTTTCTCTTTATCAATGTCACAGCGAACATCAAAGCAGAAGTTCTGTTGTGAGTACATTTCGGTTAATTCCCTGTATTTCATAGCCCAACCGAAAACTATTGCCGGAACTCCCTGCTTATAAGCATGCACAATTGAGTGATAACGAGAAGCAATAACAAAATCAAAATGCTTTACTGTATTCTCAAATTCTATACAGTTTAACTCTTTTTCGATGACCGTAACACTTTCATTATTATCGAACATTGATTTAATTTTTTTGCATATAGCAAGGTCCTCTACCGCGTGGTACATAAGATATACCGTTTTCCCCTTGCTCAATAATACATTTATAATATCTTTATAAAGTTCAAGCAATTCATCTTGATTTCCGAACTTATTATTCTTGCTGTTGGGAATTATCGCAACACTGCCGTTTTTAATTTCTATTCCGTTGGTATCAATTGGATTTTTAAAAATATTATTCAAATCTATATCCGTATTTTGCAATACTAAATCAGGGGTTTTAATAACATTTTTAAGTTTATACTTACTCTTTAAACTATCAAATCCGTCTTGCTCGCGCGCCATAATAACCCTGGGATATTTTAAATAATGTTTGATTAATATATTTAAAACAGCGCCGCCTCTGCCTGTATATTCAAAAGGTCCTAATGATTGCGGCATAATGTAAACGGGAATTCTGAAATGTTTGGCGAGCATAATACGGCGTAAGTATGCGTGGTTTGTGGAGTCACCCCAACTTGAGCCCAAGGCATATCCGCTTATATCAATAAGCAAATCTGCATTTTTAAAAATTTCCCTATACCTGCTGTAACTTTTCCCGTTTTCATTATTAAAATACTTATTTTTAAGCAATCCTGTCATAAGTGACATGGCTTCGCCGAAATGCGGGAAAGGTAATACTTCAAATTTATAATTATCCTTTTCGCGACTGCTGCGTTTTGAATCCAATCCCGAAAACAGAATAATTTTTCTGTCCGGATATTTTTGCCGCATTTTGTCAATAGTTATAAGTGTCATGGCCTGGGCGCCCTTGTTATAAAATTCACCGCCGGTTATTAAAATATATCTGTCCATATTTTACTTCCTAACAATTATATTTTTAAATTTGCAATACAATAATGTCTTAGTAGCTTCTTTTAACTCAGAAAAACCAAACGGATATATAAACAAACCTTTCCAAAAAAGTCTATATGCCTTTTTAAAATCACTCTGTACACAAAATTCAGATATTCTTAAAACCCTTACTGCATATGCTTTTCTATGCTTTTTTAAATAATCTAAATTTTTATTTAAAATTCTTTCATAAGCTAAAGCCTTACGCTCACGATTGTTCGTTATTTGTCCGCAATTATGAAAATAATAGTTTACAAGAGGCGTTTCAACATAATCGACTTTATATTTTCTTGCAATCCTCAGCCATAAATCGAAATCCTGTGCCGCAGGCATATCAGGATCAAACATACCTGCATCTAAAACGGCCTTTCTGCTGCAAAGCGGAAAAGAAGTGGAACCTATAATATTCTCATAGATCAAATCATCAAAAATATATCCTGATTTATAAATTCGGCGCTGCACACTCTTTGAATTTTCCGAAATAGTATAATTGCCGCAATAAACAAGTCCGATTTCTTCATTAACAAACTTTTCTAACTGTTTTTCTGTTTTTAAAGGCAGCCATTCATCATCATCATCTAAAAAAGCTATGTATTTACCTGTAGAATTTTCAATGCCCGTATTACGTGCAGCGCATGCCCCCTTACATTGAGAATGTTGTATGTATTTAAGTCCGATCGCTTTGTAACTCTCAGCAAGAGCTTTAACTTCATCGCGGTACTCATAGTCAAACGGACTGTCATCAACAATTATAATCTCAATGTTTCTATATGTTTGATTTACTACACTGTCAATCGCACGTTTTAACATATCGGGTTTGCGTTTACACGTCGTAATAATAGCAGAAACTAACACATTATTATCCATTTAAATACTCTCCTTAATAAGCAACTCAAATCAATTCAACCTAGAAGTATTATTCCCTTTACTTGCAAAGCTGAATGCTACAAACGCAAAGCACAAAACAACTTGTATTAAAACCGTGTAATAACTGACACCGCCTATATCAAAAATCAGTGATTCGACAATCAGACCGATACCGAGTTCTTTATAATGACCTTTGTCATTTCTTATTTTTGCAAGATTTATAAATAATTTACCCACAAAGCAATAATATAACAAAAATCCTATTATACCTAAATCATATAATAATTCAACGTAATTATTGTGAGCGTAGTAAAAATGCTTTGTTATTTGCAGATTATAGTACTTAAAAGTATCCAATCCATAACCGAAAATCGGCTTTTTAAGCCATGCATCAAATCCTATTTCTATCATTTTTTTACGTGTTGCGTCACTGCTTACATCGCTCGTTCCGCCTTCCGCAAGGCTTAACAACTGTTCAAATCTAAAGCCTACGCTCTCATACAGCAACGGTATTTTCATAACCGCAAGGTATAAAATTAAAATAATTGCCGCTGCCTTAACTATGTTTAATATAGATTTTATAACGTCGTTTCTGTCTTTTGTTACAAAGAAATAAACCAAACATAACAGAACCGCAATAATAGTTTTTCTGCCGCCGGAGGCCGCCATCATAAACAATATAAAAGCAAGGCTTAGACCATTAAATATCTTTGATAAAACATGACCTTTAAATATCAAAAGCCATGCTGCAAACACTGCCGATACCATTAAAAATGATGAAAATATGTTTGCATTTTCGGTTATATTTCCACCCAGTCGTTCGCCGCCTTCGGCTTCTGTAACAAATTGACCGGTTGCAAAAATAAGTATACATAAAATATCAGATGCACAAACATATACGTACGCAAAATAATCCAATTTTTCCGTTGTGTCAATTGTATTTATAAAGCAGAATGTAATAATAAGCGAAACCGCCATATTATAAACCTGTCCGTAAACAAGATTATCTGCCCATAAAAATGACATTACAGACCATACCATCAACACAACGTACCATAAAGTATATTTGCAAATCTGTGTTTTTGATGTTTTAAATACAAAAGAGGATAAAAGAGTCCATGCAACAAAAACATACATACTTATGCTTGATAATATCGGAGGCAACAGTGTGTTTTTCGCGATATAATTTAAAAGTATATATAGCGTCATTAAGAAAACTTGCATGTTTATTACTTTTTTAAACTTCTCGTTTTTTTCTGCTTTTTTAATGTAAACAGATTCCAACCGTTTCACCTTCTGCGAAGTAATTTAGCTTTAATAATTGAAAGTCTTAAATGCGTTCTGTCAAGCATATTTCTGATATTGCTTTTAACAATATCTTTTCTTGTTGCCGTAACATTATTTTCACGCAGTTTGCCGGACAAAAATTCCTTCATTCTTTGCGTATACCATTCGCCGCCGTCAATTGTAACTCTATTACGCAAAGAAGCATATGTAGGCGTTTGCAAATCCGGTATACAGCCAAGTGACATAAAATGACTTGAATTCATACAAAACAGTGATGAGCAATGCTTACCTACAGGGCAAAATTTAATTTTTTTATTTGGGTTTTTAAATATATCTGTTCCTGCCACCGTACAATAACATCTTTGCATTATTCCTGTTGCAAGATTAAGTGTAAAAGTCCAATCGCCCGCATAACAAAACTCTTTACGCTTTGTATTAAAGTTTTTCATTGTAAAGTCGAAAAGCGGGGATTCAAATTCTCTGCCGTTTTCAATATACTTATCTTTGCCGAATTCGGTCATTAATTCGACATCGCCGTATAAATCATTCTCTTTGCGTGTTGCTGCAACCTGCGGATAAGCGCCAACATTTTCAAGACAAAGTTTTTTTATTTCATCAAGATATGGCAAATAACCGTCATACAAATTTATCTGAACCAAAAAAGAACAACCGTTTTTTGAAACAAACTTAACATTTTCAAAAAAGTTATTGATCATATTAAGTCGTTTAAGTTCCAAATAATGCAAAGAAAAAGCAAAATGCAACCGTGATTTGCAATCTTCATCAAGTCTTGACATAAGGGACTTAAATCTGCTTGTAAGCGTTCCGTTGGTTGTAACATTAACATAATGTCCGTTTTCAAGCAACATCTGCACAACATCCAAGGTTGAATCAGGTGCCAACGTCTCGCCGGCCCCGCATATGCTGAAATAGCATACTCCACCCAGTCTATCTTTCGAAAGCGCCTTTTTCATAGTATCAATCGAATATTTGTATTCCGGCATTTTACCGGAATTTTTATTTCGCTGTATAACATAGCAATAGTCACATCTTAAATTACAAACCGTAACCGGTATTAAACATTCAATAAAACGTTTGATTTTATCCATTATGTGATTTCTCCCGTAAAACTGTTTTTAGTGGTGCAAACCTTTCTGCAAGTGACTGCCAATGCTGTTCGTTATCTGTCGATTTATTTGCATACTCTTTAATAAGATCGACAGTCAACTCGCTTTTGTCTTTTAAAAACTTAATATTGTCAAAATCATTAATCCAATCATAAACGCCGCATACTTTATGGTTATAATTTGAAAGCACGATGCACGGTGTGTTTACAAGAACTGCAAAAATCATACCATGCAAACGATCTGTAATTACAAGACCTACGTCTGCAAACCTCTCTAAAAGCTTTTTAAGTTCGATCTCACGATTACCCGGTCCGACATTTAACTCAGCTATTGTGTCTGTTTTAGTTATATTTAAACCGCAATCCGATATACATTTTTCAATGTATTCTTTATCGCTATTATTTAAAATCCCTTCACGATCGTTTCGTAAACAAAGCATAACGCTGTTATTTCTGTCATCATTTTGCTTTAATGGCGTTGTTTGCTTTAAAGACAATACTATATCAGGCACACAAAAAGACGGCGCATTAAACAAAGTCTTAACCTTGTTGTAAGAAGCAAGCTCCCGCGTAAAAATAGTCAAATTTTTATGTTTATTATATATTTTTTTTGATATTTCGGTTTCAATACAACCGTCGTCATCTTCGGTAAAATAGACTGTTTGCGGAAAAATTATTACAGGTACATTTTTGATTTTTTTAAGAACAATTCTACGTATATCTTCTATGTAATCGTACACATTTCCGAGATTTCCGCCGCCTTGAAGAATAATTATATCGTTTTTACCTATACATTTCTTTATCCTACAAATGTGCTGATATATGTCACCTTCAGTCACCTCGATTATATTGTAATCGGGAAGAACTGTTTTAACATAAGCGGTTGTTGCGTATGTTATTGCCTGATCTCCCATATTTCTATGGTCTGTAGTACCCAAAATCCAACAATTATGTTCTTTAACATCTATATTATGTTTTTCTTTAGCGCCGCTTAAGCATTTTGCCTCAAGTTTCAAATAGTGTAAATATTTACGAAATCTTCCCAATTTTCTATCTCCGTTCAAAGTCGTTTAGTTCTTATTATCAACTTTAACAAAGGTCTCAAATAACAATATAAGAAAATTTTGATTTTATAACCTTTGCTGCAATAAGGTGATTTAACTGTCTGTTTGCCTTTAGCATTTAAATATTCTATTGCTTCATTTATGCGCGGCGTTAAGTTTTCCTCAAATTTGTTTGTTAAAACGGCACTCCATACATTATAAGCCGCTAAACAACTCCTGTATTCAAGATAATCCTCCAAATCCGCATAATTTTCCGTTAAAAAAGAACCTCTTTCTCTCTCAAGTTCGAATATATCCAAGGCGTTTTTAACCGATACCGTCGAAGTAATACTGCCGCTTCTTTGAATATAAAAGTACAATTTGGCATTGCAATAAACAATTTTGTCAGCCTTATCGAACAACTTATATGTTGTGCCCAAATCTTCCCAATTTCTACCAACAGGATACAAAACACCGTCAAAAAGACTTTTCTTATACATTTTGTTCCAGGCGTAATTCATAAACTTATCGCTCGTAACAAGTTCTTGCATCGCTGTTGTCTTGTTAAAAATTCCGGTTGTACACGAAATTTCATCTTCAACTTTACAATTATAATCCTGCGTTTTTATATAACCGCAAACCGCAATATCTGCCTTATTATCAACAATTAAATTAAAAAGCGTTTCGCAATATTTCGGATGAATATAATCATCCCCGTCTATAAAACAGATAAATTCTCCGTCTGCGGCGGCAATTCCGGTATTTCGCGCATCAGACAATCCCCCGTTTTGCTTATGTATGACGCTTATACGCATGTCCTTAAATGCCAATTCATCGCATATTTCACCCGTAGAATCGCGTGATCCGTCATCTACCAATATAATTTCAATATCAGTAAGTGTTTGACTGATTATGCTGTTCACACATTTTTCAATATATTTTTCAACATTATATGCCGGTACAACTATACTTACTTTAGGTTTCACTTTATCACTTCGCTGTTTTCTTTAAATATTTATTCCACATATCAATAATTTTTTTCGGATTAAATGTTTCTGAAATCTTTTGGGCATTTCTGCCGCATTTATGTGCAAACTCCGGATTATCAATAAATTTTTCCATAGCTGCTGCCAATGCAGTATAATCGCCACACTCTGTAAGCAAACCGTTAACTGAATCCTTTATTAGTAGTTCCGCACCGCCGGGTGTACATTTTGTAGATACACAAGGCAAACCTAAAGACATTGCCTCAATTAAAGAATTCGGAATTCCCTCATAATCTGAAGATATAATATACATATCCATATTGAGAAGTTCTGCAGATGGATTATTTACTTTACCGTGAAATATTACATTTTGTGATATTCCGAGTTCCTGTGTAATCCTTTTACACTCGTCTTCATCAGGTCCGCTGCCGAAAAAATGAAGTGTAATATTTGTATTATGCTTCAACACTTCATTAAATGCTTCAATAGCAATGTCCTGCCTCTTTTGAATAAGTTCAAACCTACCAACAAAACCTATATTTTTTATGTTTTTTCTATATTCATAAGGTCTGTCAAGTAATACAGGCGTAACGGGATTAGGTATTACAACACCTTTCTTCCGCAGTGGTCCGGGATAAAGATTTCTTGCACCCTGTGTTTGAAATACCGCACCCTTTGCGCAACACTCTATACGGCGCATAATTTTGCTTGAAACATCCATATTGCGACTTGGATCCGCACGTTCAGATATTATTACGGGTACACTTTTTAAAAATCCCGAAATCGATGCTATAAGGTTTGGCATGTTTAAGAAAGAAACTATGACATCAGGTTTAACCTCTTTTATCGTTTTTAAGAAATCTGAAAGTTCGTCGAATCTTCTTACAAAACGCTTTTTATGTTCATTACCATTAAAAAGCGTCACATCCCCATTTAACTTTTGGGCAAAATTTGTATTCGGATTCATTCGGTGTATAAATACGGAAAAATAATCCCTGTCAATATTGTTAGCAACAAAAGTGAGCATTTTCTGTGCGCCGCCGTAACTTAAATTGTCAGCCAAAAACAAAACCTTAATTTTTTTCATTTCTACCACACCGTCATTCCGAATTGTTTATAAAGTGATATTACCGTGCTGAATTTAATTTTTTTAGGCAGGCAATTTTTGAAATTTTTATATGTGTCAGCCGCCGTCTTTTTACACTCCGCTTTTGCCGCATTATCACCGTTTAAATGCTTTTTCATTCGCATTACAAATGCCGCTTTAAGCAACGGGTAAAAAGCAGTAGGATATAACATTTTCTTAACGGCATACGGTATACTGCAATCTAATATATTTATTTTTCTTGAAGAGTCTGTACCTTTTTTCCATTTATCAATTTTAGGCTTATGTATTACACGAACCGAGTCTGTCCATACATGCCGATAGCCCTTATTATATGTTAGTATTGAAGTGCTTAGTTCCTCATATCCGTACTTTAAATTTAGATACAACGGATGTGGGAAAAAACCGTTCCGTAAAAAATGGGAATAGCCGTGGTACATAAATATTTGTCTGCAACCGTCAATTTCGCCGCTTTTTGCCAGGCTGGGTGTTCTGTCACATTTCCATGCCAAGTCATACGCCTTTGTGGTGAGCGATACAACAGAATTATTCGAGTCCATATAATCCAAAGTACCGGTGAAAAATGTATTATAACATTCTTCGGATATTACCGCGTCATCGTCAAGAAAATAAGCATATTGTCCGCTTGCCAATTCAAAAGCGGTATTCCTGCCCGGGCCGACACCGATATTTTCATTCAGTTTTTTGTATACAAAATGATATCCGGAATTTTCAAGCAATAATGTAATTTTTTCTTTTGTATCATCTGTCGAAGCGTTATCCACAACAACAAATTCTGTTTTCTCCGGCAAAGTGCAGGCAAGGCAACTGTTAATTGCTTCCGTAAGCTGCTCGCATCTGTTCATTGTAATAATGCAAATTGAAAGCTTATATTCATATCCGTTTACATTACCGTTTTTGCACACAAATTTATCTGGCATAAATGCTCCTCTCAATATGCATTAAAAATCAATCTAACTGTTGCGTTAATATTTTAATTACTGTTTCCGGTAAAAATTTCTTGCTTTCTTTCAGGCAATTAATTTTTAAGTTATTAATTGCCGTCGGATCGGATTCACATTTTTCAAGGATTTCGCAAAGTATGTTTACATCTTTAGTCGGAAACACTAAGCCAACCGAATCATTTACAATTTCTCTATTATAGCGCCAATCTGATGCTATTACAGGTACGCCTGCGGAATACGCGTCTATAAGTGTACCGGCAAAACCCTCGCCGTCGTAAAAAGTGGGGAACAAGAGTGCAAAGTAATTTTTAAGTACTTCCACGCTTTTATCAAACTGCACTGCACCGCAGTATTTAACATATTCGGGAAAAGTACTTTGCAGTTGATCAAACCATTCTTTCTGTCCGGCATCAACATTGCCGTAAATATCAAGCGTTAAAACTGTTTTGCCGAATTTTTCATTTACTCTTTTTACGGCATTTATCGCATCCTCAATGCCCTTTTCTTTCATTACACGGGAAAATGTGCAAAGTTTATACGGTTGTCCTGTTGTATAAACCAATTCATCCTCTTTAAGTATTGTCAAATCCTTGCAATTAGGCATAACCGTTACATTTTTAAACCCCTTGTCCTGCAATGCTTTTTTCATAACAACGGTTTCAACATAAATTGCATCAAACTTTTTGAGGCATTTTTCAAGATGCGGTTTATTGCCCAACATTTCCTGCAGCCAACCGCCTATTACCACATAGTGCAGTTTTGTTTTGCGGAATTTTTTAATAAATGTAAGCAACGGCGCGTAAATTCTAAGTCCGTTATGTGCCGGCAAAATTATGACATTTTTTGATTTATGCATTGCCGAAAGGCAAACAAACGGCGCTTTTAAAAGCGATTTTAAAGATCCGTGCGTATCATATTTAATAATTTCGTTCCCGCCGTAAATCTTACATAACTGATCTGTAATTATTTTTGTTTTTACCGTTTGCCCGTCAAGACAATTAAGTCCGAAACCGAAATGCCCTATTATTGCAGCTTTTTTCATACTTACACCTTAAATTTCTACATTGCTTATAAATTAAATCATTTAATATGCAATACCTTAATCAAACACCAATAACAAATGTGGAAAGCGGATCTTATCACGCTTAAATGTTCTATTTTCCTGTACAAAATCCAATGATATTTAATAACCTTAAGTTTGTTGCTGGATATTGAATTTTTACGGATACGGTACTTCATAAGTACATCCGGCATACCGTATATATACTTCTCTTTTTTAAGCATTTGCAGCCACAAGGCATCGTCGTTTCTTTTGCGTATATTCGGGACTTCAAACTTTCCCATTTTTTCAACATCATACACAACCGTAGAATTGCCCACCGGACAGTCAAGAAGCAGCCTGTTATAATTTGTCTTTTTAACGGTTTTTATTGTCTTGCCTAACAAATTATCGTCTTCATCAATTTGCTCATAAGCAGTGCAGGAAAAAGCATAATCGTTTTCCTGCATCCATTTTATCTGACGTTCAAGTTTATCCGGCATCCAAACATCATCACTGTCAAGAAACGCCATATATGCGCCCTGTGCCAGTTTCATGGCGGTTGTCCTTGCCACCGCAGCGCCAGAATTGACTTCAAGTAAATGATACTTAATGCGGGAATCGTTTTTTATATACTCCTCAACAATTTCCTTTGTATTGTCGGAAGAACGGTCGTCGACAATAATCATTTCCCAATTACCGTAAGTCTGCGCCCTTACCGAATCAATGGTCCTTGCGATAAACTTTGCACAGTTATATGTAGGCGTAATTACCGATACCAACTTTTCATTCATACTTTGCTTTCCTCGCTAACCTGTTCTTCCGTCTCGGAAATTTGAGTCATACTTACCGTCATTTCTTCATAATCGCAGTTATATTCTTTACCGCATACAGCAAAGAATGTCATAAACATAATTTTAATATCGTTCCAAAAGCTGAAATCTTCGATGCCCTTTAAATTAAAGTACATTTTTTGCGGCAAAACTTCTTCAATATACGTTTTGTCGGTATCTGTCGCATCTTTAAGCAATCGGCTTTCATCCTTATAATAAATACTTGTAAGGTTTGTAATGCCTGCCGGCAATAAAAACGTAGCCGTCATTTCGGGCGTGTAGTGCGCTGTGTATTTCGGCACTTCCGGACGCGTACCCACAAAAGTCATGCTGCCGTTAAGTACGTTTAAAAGCTGGCTTATTTCGTCCAGACGCCAATCCCTTATCTTTTTGCCCACACGCGTAACTCTGGCATCGTTACTAACCGTTACCTGTGTGCCGATTTTATCGGCATTTTGCACCATTGTACGAAATTTATAAATCTTAAACGTCTTGCCGTACTGTGTTACGCGTACCTGTCTGTAAAAAACAGGTCCGGGGCTGTCGATTTTTATAGCCAGCGCCAATACCAAAAACACAGGCGACAAAACTATAAGCATAATAAGCGAAACCGTTATATCAAACACACGTTTGAAAAACAAACTTGCTCTTTTTTTATCCAGTATATCGTAATAATGCCTGACTTCATCTGTTTTCATAAAGTCAGGCAGTTCGTTCCATTTAGTCATATGTACGAAACTCCCGCTGTGTAAAATTAAATATACTTACCAAGTATTTTTGAATAATTGTCTATAATATAATCCACTTCGTCATCGGTAAGCAGTGTATGCAGCGGTAAGGTAATTTCGTTTGCAAAGTGTGCATAAGCATTAGGATAATCCTTAATATCAAATCCCAGATTTTTATACGCCGTAAGCAGCGGCAAAGGTTTATAATGCACATTGCAAGCTATACCGTTTTGCGCCATCTCGGTTATAATTTCATTTCTCTGCTCCGGTGTTATTGACGGAACGCGAGTTATATAAAGATGCCCCGAGGACGTATTTACATCTGTATAATGCGGCAATGTTTCAACACCCAAAGGTTTAAACGCTACATCATAACGTGAAATAATTTCTTTTCTGCGCGCAAGCATACCGCCGTAACGCTTTAGCTGTGCCAAACCGATTGCAGCGGTGATATCCGTCATATTACATTTATAGTAGGTGCCTACAACATCATATTCCCAAGCACCGAGTTTTGTTTTGCTTAATGCGTCTTTTGACTGACCGTGAAGTGACAAAAGCTGTAATTTACGGTAAAGTTCTTCATCATCAACGCCCTCTATATGCCGCCATGTAAGCGCGCCGCCTTCGGCTGTGGTAAGGTTTTTAACGGCATGGAACGAAAATGACGAGAAATCTGCAATACTGCCTGCCGCCGCACCGCAATGTTTTGCGCCGAAAGCGTGTGCGGTATCCGCAAGAACCGCAACCCTGCCGATAGCCGCCTGTAAGGCGTTGCCGGGTTTAAACAAATGCTTTTTGGACTCGACAATTTCAAATATACGTTCATAATCGCAGGGTACACCGCCGAGATCCACAGGTATTACCGCTTTTGTTTTTTCATTTATTGCGGCTGCAAGTTTTTCATAGTCCATTTCAAAACTGTCAGGACATATGTCTATAAGCACAAGTTTTGCGCCTACATGTTCAACCACCGCCGCAGACGCGGTATATGTATATGCGGTTGTAATTACCTCGTCGCCTTCGCCTATTCCGAGGAGCCTTAAAGCCATTTCCGCACAAGCCGTTTGTGAATTTAAGCATACACATCTTGCCGCACCGGTATAGACCTCTATTTCACGTTCAAACTGTTTAGTACGCGGTCCTGTCGTTATCCAACCGGATTTAAGCGCCTTAATAACCTCGTCTATTTCCGACTCCGTTATATCGGGTGGGGAGAACGGAATATTCATATTACAACCCCTCTTCAACAAATAATTTCAATTCGATTAATTATACCATTTTTAATATAGATTGTCAATTATACATACTGCAAAACAAGTGTGTCGCACATCAGGAAAAATTAGGCTTAAACAGATAAAATTACCGGAAATTTTTGTCGCATTTCGCAATGTACCGTGCGGCTTTACGTTTAGGGAAATTAAAGTCCGAATATATCTTTAACCCGGTCAAAGCTCTTAATCGGCTGCATATTATCAGTCGGCAAATTCAGGGTTTTATCCATTAAAACAGTGTTGTACCACCTGCCGAATTTATATCCGCAGTTTTCCACCATGCCTTCCATACGGTAACCCATTTTTTCGTGGAAATGCACGCTGTTATACACTTTTGCCTGACTGTCGTCCATCGGCGGTGTAATAATCGCAATTGCTTTTACAACGCCCTGTGCTTTAAGTATTTCTTCCATTAATGCATACAGTTTGCCGCCTATTCCGTACCCGCGTTTTTCGGGATTTAAGTAAACCGTCATTTCCGCATCCCAGCCGTATGCCGCCCTTTCCTTAAAGCGTGATGCGTACGCATAACCTAATATTTCGCCGTCCGCATATGCTACAAGGTACGGATATTTTTTTAGTGTATTTGAAATTCTGTTTTCAAATTCCTGCAGGGACGGCACTTCATATTCGTAGGTAATTGCCGTGTTTTTAACATAATAAGCATATATATCCAGCAATTTTTGTGCGTCTGTTGGTTTTGCCGCGCGTATCTCTGCTTTTTCCGACATAAATATTTCTCCTTTATTGTAAAAAAGTGTCAAATAAGCAACTAAAAACTTAAAAACCCTCGCCCTTTCGGGCGAGAGTTTTCCTGGCGCGCTGAAAGGGACTCGAACCCCCGACCCTCTGCTTAGAAGGCAGATGCTCTATCCGGCTGAGCTATCAGCGCAAATGTCATTCTTATAAACAACATTAAATAATATAACACAGTTTCAAGGTATAGTCAAGTTAAAAATCATACCCCGTTAAATAATTTCTATTTGACATGAGCGCATTACCGTAACTGCCGCATCATGCGCTTGAGGTGTTGTTCCGGCGCATAAATCCGCACAAACGCTTATTTTGTTTTCCGGAAATCTGGATTTAAGCATTAAGGCGTTGGAAACAACGCATATATCCGTGCAAACGCCGACAATTTCAATTTCAAAATCGCCGTTCGGATATTGGCAATCTATTATTATCGGCAGTTCGTTGGACGCAAAGCCGATCTTTTGCACATCGGACGTATTTTTGCCGACAAGCGCACGCTTAATTCTGTCGTCAAGTTCCCATCCGTAAGTATCCTTTACACAATGTACTACAGGCAAATGTCTGCCTTCGGACGTATTTAAGTAATTTGCAAAATGTGTATCGCGTGTTGTATAAATCATACCGTCAAAATTTTTGATTTTTTCGGCAACGGCATCGGCTATTTTATCAGCCTGCTCATTTTTGAGCGCTCCCGTTATAAAATCGTTTTGCATATCCACAACAACAAGTATTTTATTCATTTCAATTCTCCTTAATATCTGTAACCGTAAGTGTTTCAGGTTTTGAGGCAATGTATTATTCAAAATTTTGCTTCGTAGGCGTGACAGGTTTGAGTCCTGTCACACTAAGCGTTTTACCGCTTACCTTAAACTTTACTTCATAATCGGCAAATAAAAACCCGTACTCCCGTGTTTCATCCTCAATATACGAAGGCCGCGGATCAAAACTTAACGCCTGTATCAGTTCTTCCCTTAAATTGTCCTTTACTGCCGAAATAATACTATCATCACAAACCACGTTTAAACGCCTATCGGGCAGGTTTTGCGTAAAACCGCCTACAGCCGACGGCACACAATCGGCATACGGCAAATAAGGTTTTATATCGTAAATCGGAGTCATATCCATTAAATCCGCACCCGATACATTTAAAACCGGACCGAGCGCCGCGTCATACTCTATACTTTCAAGTTTTAAAACCGAAAGTCCTATGGAATTAGGTCTAAACGGCGAGCGTGTTGCAAACACGCCCATGCGTATATTTCCGCCGAGCATGGGCGGGCGTACCGTAGGCGACCATTGTTTTTGCGCCGTCTGCGAAAACTGCCATATAACCCATATATGCGAAAAATCTTCCAATCCGCGAAAAGCGTCGGGCACACGGTACGGTTTTTCAAAAACAATTTTTCCTTTTATTTTCCCTGCCAATCCCGATTGACGCGGCAAACCGAACTTAGTCGGAAAATCCGTATGTATATGCGCAATAACGTCCATTTTGCCACCTCTGAAAGATTATATATTAAACCGCCCGCATTTTCAAGCCGTTATTGACAATTTGCCGTTATACTTTTAAAATATATTTGTTAAAAACCGATTATTTTTTTGAAAGGTAACTCTATGCGTAAGGATTTCTATATAAATATATATAATTTTGTGCAAAGGCACAAAATGGGGCATTTTCTTAAAATACTGAACTCCGCAATTACGGCGGCGGTATTCTTATTCTATCCCATATTGCTTGTGTGTCTTTATTTTAACCGCTATGCCGATATTTTAAAAATGGTGTTCGTGCCGCTGTGTTCGTTTTTACTGCTGACGGTTTTCAGGACGATAATAAATGCGCCGCGTCCGTATGAGGTTTTCGGCACCGTGCCGTTGACCGACGGCAAAAAAAACGGAAAATCGTTTCCGTCAAGGCATACTTTTTCCTGTTTTATAATCGCCCTGTGCTGTCTGCATTTAAATACTTTGCTCGGCATTGCCATGTTGGTTGCGGCCGCCGTTTTAGGCATGCTTCGTGTTGTGTGCGGCGTGCATTTTATAAAGGATGTAATTGCGGCGGCAATATTTGCCGTGCTTTCCTATGTTATAGGATTTATAATTATTTAAAATCAAAGTCCCGAATTATCGGGACTTTAATTTATTTTCTCAAACATTTTTGCTACGGCTGCATTAATGCAGCCGTTTTCGCTTTTTTCAAGATTCGGATCGTCCTTAACCAGTTTTTCAGCCTGTATGCGTGCAGATTCCAATATCTCGGTGTCGGCAAAAATATCCGCTATTTTCATTTCGGGCAAGCCGTGCTGGCGGTTGCCTATAAAGTCACCGGGACCACGCAGTTTTAAATCCTCCTCGGCAATTTTAAATCCGTCGGACGTAGAACATATAACTTTAAGCCGTGCGCTGTCGTTTGCATTGTCGGATATAAAAATGCAAACAGCGGCGTCCTTACCACGCCCTATCCTGCCGCGCAGCTGATGAAGTTGCGACAACCCGAAAAGTTCGGCATTTTCAATAACCATAATCGTAGCGTTCGGCACGTCTATACCGACCTCTACCACTGTAGTGGCTATAAGCAGCTGTATTTTACCGTCGGCAAAATCACGCATAACCTGCTCTTTTTGCTTTGCCGACATTTTACCGTGCAAAAGACCGAGTTTATACTTTTTAAAAAATGTATCCTTTAATTTTCCGTAAACTGTTTCGGCGGAAAGTTTACCTGCGCAGTCCTCGCCGTCCTCCACCAACGGACAAATTATATATCCCTGATGCCCTGCATCAAGGAATTTTTTTACATATGTGTAAGCACGTTTTCTGATATCGCTCGTCACGGCATAGCTTTTAACCATTTGCCTGCCGCGCGGATATTCGGTTATGCGGCTGACATCCATATTACCGTAAACAGCAAGGGACAGTGTTCTCGGTATCGGGGTTGCGGACATTACAAATACATGGGGGCTGATACCTTTCATACTAAGCATTGTACGCTGTTGAACACCGAAACGGTGTTGTTCGTCGGTTATTACAAGGCCCGCATTTTTAAACACGGATTTTTCGCTGATAAGCGCCGAAGTTCCTACGGCAATATTTATTTCCCCGTTGCCTATGCCCGTGTAAATCTTTTTCTTTTGCGCCGGCGTTACGGCGCCTGTAATAAGTCCCACCGTAATTCCGCTTTTTTCAAAAAACTTTTTAAGCGTATTATAATGCTGTTCCGCCAAAATAACCGTCGGTGCCATAAGCACTGCCTGATATCCGTTTTTTACCGCATTGTAACACAGCGCCGCTGCCACAAGCGTTTTTCCGCTGCCTACGTCACCCTGCAAAAGTCTGTTCATGGGTATCGGCCGCCGCATATCGCACACGGCCTGTTTTATACACGCAACCTGCGAATTTGTAGGCTCAAACGGTAAATCTTTTAAAAATTCATCCGTAAAATCCTTTTTCATTACCGCCGCCGTTTTAATATTGCGCGCACTGTTTAAATACCGCATACCGCACTGCAGTAAAAAAAGTTCCTCAAACACAAGTCTTTTTCTTGCCTTTTCAAGCGCCTCGTGAGATATGGGAAAATGTATATTGTTAAGCGCAAACCGTATATCGCAAAGTCCGTTTTCCTTAATTACGGCATCGGGCAGGGTTTCCTCAAAGCCGTAATTATTCAGTGCGTTTTTAATAATATTACCAATATAAGTATTGCTGACGCCGTGCGTAAGGCGATAAATGGGTAAAACGGAATTATTGCCTTCCTCGTAAATTTCGGGGGAAGACATTTCCCTTGCAAATATACCGCCCGACATTTTGCCGTAAAATATATATTTACTGCCCGTATGCAGTTTTGCCGCTGTGTACTTTGTGTTAAACAGGGTTACCTGCATTACACCGCTTTTATCTTCGGCAAAGAATTTATACAATGTCATATTTTTGCGTATGTAATTTTCGGTAACCGGCGTCGTAATTTTTGCTTTTACACAAACCGTATCGGAAATATCGGTATCGTAAATCAACTTTGTAACGCTTAAATCCCTGTATGCGCGTGGATAAAACGACAAAAGAGCGCCGACGGAAATTATACCCAGCTTTTTTAAAAGCTGGGCTCTCTTCTCGCCGACGCCCTTTACAAATTTTACATCAGTTATGTCAGATAACATCTTAAATCCTATTCAACGGAGAAAATATAATAGTATACCGGCTGACCGCCGTTTACAAGTGTTACTTCAACCTTATCGCCGAATTTTTCCTCAACGGCATTACGCACCGCATCGGCTTCCTCATCCGAAACGTCTTCGCCGTAAATTACGGTTACAAAACTGCTGTCCTTCTTTAACAGTTGTTTTACCAGTTTTAAAGCGCATTTTTCAATGTCGGTCTCGGTAAATGAAACCTTGCCGTTTTCAAGCGCCAAAAGCTGACCTTCCTTAATATCTTTACCGTCAAAATTGGAATTTCTTGCAGCGTAAGTTATTTGTCCCGTGCCTATATTTTCAAACGCGTCCTGCATATTTATGGCATTTGTATCGTCGTCACATTCGGGATCAAAATTAAGCATTGCGGTTATTCCCTGCGGTATGGTTCTTGTATGCAACACAATAACCTTGCGTGTACTAAGCGGTATTGTCTGCTCTGCCGCCATAATAATGTTTTTATTGTTGGGCAAAACAAATACCGTTTTTGCCGGTGTTGCCTCTACCGCGCGCAAAATATCGTCTGTACTCGGGTTCATGGTCTGTCCGCCGGATACAACCGTATCAACACCGAGATCCTTGAACAGTTCTTCAAGTCCTGCTCCCGCACTTACGGATACAAAGCCGACTTCCTTTGTAGGCTCTGCCGGTTTAAATTCCTGCGTACGTTCTGCATTTTTAACGGGGCGCTTTGGTTTGTTTTCGGCGTCATGCTTTGCCCTTTCATGTTGGTCGCGCATATTTTCTATTTTAAGTTTTACAAGCTGACCGAATGTAAGTCCTTCCTCAAGCGCTTTACCCGGATGATCCGTATGCACATGGACTTTAATAATATCCTCATCGTCAACCACAACAACGCAGTCGCCTATGCCCTCAAGGAATGAACGAAGTTCCGACGGTTGTTTTTCGCACTCCGCATTACGGTTTACTATAAATTCCGTACAATAAGTAAACGTGATTTCGGCTTCAACCTCGCCTGCGGCATTTCTGCCTTCCCACTCGTTTTCCGTTTCGGCTGTTTCAACACTCTGCACGGGTTCTATAATTTTTCCGTCCTTAAATACGGAATACATACCCTCAAGTATTACAAGGAATCCCTTACCGCCGGCGTCGACAACGCCTGCCTGTTTTAAAACGGGCAGTAATTCCGGTGTTTGCGCCAGTGCGGCAGATGCGCCTTCCATTGCGGCTTCAAATACGCCGAGCGTATCTTTACCCGAATCAAAGGCCTTTTGGGCATACTCCGCCGCAACCCTTGCAACTGTAAGTATGGTGCCCTCTGTCGGCTTCATAACGGCTTTATATGCCGCCTCTACGCCCAATTTTAACGAAACACTTAAATTCTCGGCAGTAACTTCGCTTTGACCTTTAAGTCCGTTTGCAATACCGCGGAAAAGCAACGATGTAATAACACCCGAGTTTCCCCTTGCACCGCGAAGCAATGCGGATGCCGCAACGCTTGCAACTTTGCCTGCGTCTTCATTTTCAAGCTTTTCAAGTTCCCTTGCGGCGTTTCCTATACTTAATGACATATTTGTTCCGGTATCGCCGTCCGGCACCGGAAATACATTTAAATCGTCTACAGCTTTGCGGTTATTGGCGATATTATTAGCCGCCGAAATTATTGCATCGCGCAGAACATCTCCGTTAAACAATAAAAACACTCCTTTTATTAAAGGTACGTAGCCTATTCTTTTATACCGTCTACCTTAACGGTAATTTTCTCAACATTAATATCAATATTTTGATTAATGGTGAACTTTACTTTGTTAACTATGCTTTTGGCAATTGCGCTTATGTTCATTCCGTAGGACACAACAATGTGCAGTTCAACGGAAATTGAATCGGCATTTCCCTTTATTATAACACCCTTGTCAACTGCGTCTTTTTTAAACAGCATTTGAAACAGGCGTTGTTTATTGTTACTGGGAACCATTCCCACAACGCCGTAACAGTTTGTAACGGCATTGCCTATCAGCTTTGAAAGATATTCGGTGGATATTTCAATATCGCCGAGTCTTGTTTCATATGCAATCATAATAAATCCTCCGTTCGATTAATTAATAACAAGCTTGTTAATGACGGCATAAATGTCGCCGTTATAAGCTGTATCGCAATTTTTTATGTTGTCGCTGCAAAACAATATTCCGGTCCTGTAGCACACAGGTATTACCGGCATTTGTGAAACGGCAAGTGCGGCAACATCGTTTATTGTATATTCCCCGCCGTAAAAGCCGTTAATTACGGCAGACAGTGTAAGTTTATCCCCATTGTCCGTGCCGTCGGCGGAATCATCAGCCTTATCACCGGTATTATCCGTCTCGGTTATACCGTAAGCGGCGCTGCCGCCGGCGCATACAAGCTGGGATATATCCATATTGTCAAGCAGCTGTGTTTCGCCTAAGTACAAATCAAAATTCTTACTCTCAAGTCTTGATTTATACTCGTCAAATCCAACCTGCTCCAAAACAATCTTTATACCTACGGCAGACAGCTGATTTACTATTAGCCGTACCGCATTGTTGCGGAACTGGTTTTCGTTATTTACAAGCAGCCGCAGTGTAAGTACATTGCCTGCGGAATTAACCGCATACCCATCACTGTTTCTACTATTATAACCTATCTTTGCCAAATTCTCAATAGCAATATTGTTATTCGGCAACAAAAGTATGCTTTGCACTCCGCTTGCCGCATTCCACGCCGGATTAAAAAATCCCGTTGCGGGCACCGCGTTGTTAAAATACGCGTCGCTGCAAATTTTGGTCCTGTTAAGCGCCGCCGATATTGCCTGCCGCAAATCGTTTTGAGAAAGCAGTGCATTATCGTGATTTACACCTATATATACTATATTGTTAAGCTCAACATTCATTCGGCTACCGCTCATGCGTAAAATATTACAGTCATGCAAATCGGTATAATAAATATCAACCGCACCTATATCTATAACATGCGTTAATGCCTCATCCCCCGGCGCGTCAATAAGGCGTATTGTTTTAACGCTTAAATCGCCGCCGTGCCAGTTTGGATTGGCGGTAAGTTGTTCCTGTGCGCTGTCGTAAATATATCTTCCGCAACCTATAGGCGGCAAGGAAACATTATCCTGATTTTTTTGTGTATCGCTTCCGCTTTTAAAGATTGGAAAAGTAAGAAGATTTGCCATATACGGATCCGCCTTGTCGGCAGTAAATTCCACACTGCCGCCCACCGCCTTTGCGGATTTTATGCCGGCGAGTATGTAAGCATACTTTTGATTGCCGGACTTTGCGGCATTAAAAGAATACACAACATCGTCCGCCGTAAGACTGCTGCCGTCGCTGAAGGACGCATTTACAAGAGTTACGGTGCATTTGTTGCCGTCGATTTTTACATTCTCCGCAAGGCAATATTCCGGCTCGAAAGAATTATTTACCTTTATAAGCGGATCGTAAAGCAAAAGGGAAAGATACCTGTTTGCATCCGTCTTTGCCTCGTACGGATTAACAGAATCGGTGCTGTTATACGCAATGCTTATGTGACTGTTTGACGGATTTGAAACAGAATTATCGGAATCGGTATCGGTATTATTGTTCCCTTTGCAGCCTGCGGCGCACAACGCAATACAAATTGCTGTAACAAAACACAAAATCTTTTTCAAATCCGCTTCCTCCTATTCGTCCCAAATATTTACCGCAGACTTTGCAAGTCCCGTTTTTTCATCAATTTCAAACAAGCAGCCGTTTATCATACAGTCCCCGTCATCAAGCATAAAACTGCCGCGTCCGCCGTTTTTTAACCTATCAATTATAATATCGCTTCTAACGCCTAAAACAGACTGTTTCGGTCCCGTCATTCCTATATCGGTAATATAGGCGGTGCCACCCGGCAAAATTTGCGCATCGGCAGTTTGCACATGAGTGTGAGTACCGTAAAATGCCGAAACCCTACCGTCAAGATAAATGCCCAAGGCGCGTTTTTCGCTTGTCGCCTCTGCGTGAAAATCAACAATAATTATATCCGCACCGTCCCGGCGTGCCAGCAGCACAAGTTCATCCGCCGCACTAAAGGGATTTGACGCATTCAGCTTTTCAAGATACACCGTACCTGCAAGATTTATTACCGCGACCTGCACTTTGCCGAGATCGACAAGGCAGTATCCGCTTCCGAACGGTGTAATATTTACGTTGTGCGGTCGTAAAACGCAACTGTTGTGTTCATAAAATTCAAGCATTTCACGATGCCTGAAGGAGTGATTTCCGCCGGTTATAACGTCCGCGCCTATATTTAAAATGCGATGTGCCGAACCCGGTGTAATACCGTTTCCGTCGGCAGAATTTTCGCCGTTTACAACGGTAAAATCAACCGAATACCGCTTTTTAAGTAAATGCAAACGGGATGCGAGTTGTCCGCAGCCTATGCTGCCGCAAACATCGCCTATGCATAAAACGTTCAAACAACCGCCGCCCTTAACTTAAATAATTAAAACATACATTATATTATTATACAACAAAATAAAATTTTTTCAACATTAAACATTTGCAGCTAATTAATTAAAATGTTGACAAAAACCACTTTTACAAATATAATGGGTAACTGTAATGCCGAAATATCACAAATATTTTTGGACCGACTTCGGCTTTTATAACTCGGGGTGTAGCGCAGTTGGTAGCGCGCCAGTTTTGGGAACTGGATGTCGCAGGTTCGAGTCCTGTCACCCCGACCAAAATCGGCAAGTATCTAACGATACTTGCCGATTTTTACTTTCACCATTCGCTACTTTTTACTGCAGATTCACAGAAATAAATAGTAACGATATAATATGTCTACTTCAAGAATAGCCGCATTTTTAATTAATTTCCAACACACAAATATATTTAAAAACTTTTTCACAAACCATACACATGTGTAATCTACTTGTAGCGTCTGAATGTCCCATAACGAACATACTGCTTTGTCATGTCCAAGCGGTCAAAACTGCCTATCTGCACCAAAACAACATCTTCGGTAAGAAGCATCGGATCATGCACTGAATTCTTAATCATCATGAAAAGCCACTATTATTTCAATTCTATTTCGAAGCGTTGAAGCAAATTCTTCCTGACAATCGCAAATAAATGCCCTCTCTTGGCTGTTCTGACTTTACTTGCCACCAACAAACTCCCATAAAATTCCTCTTGCTTAATGATGTGACGTACATTGGAAAACAATAAACTTATCTTTGTCACATATTAGTGCTGCTACCTATAGCATATATGTTTCCATTAAATAGGCTCATTAGTTATTGTAATCATATTAGTGCACCTGTTAACATCGCTAAAATAGTTAGTACACCCATAAAACACATTCCCGTTTTTGGGATTCATTTTTACAATCATATAACCATCTTTACAGTGTGGGCATTTGAAAATATCATGTTTGTGCACCTTATCGTTTGTCATAAAATCGCATACTTCGGATTCGTTTGTGCAAATCCAAAGTTGCAAACCGTAATTCTTATTAAATTCATACTTCAACGGAAACCCACATTTCGGACACCTTAGGTTAAACAAATCAACTACATGCATATTAATTCCTTCATCATGCGGCAGATTATATTCTTTAATAAGTTCCACAAGAAAACGGGAAGGGCGGTTTTTTGGTGCAGCAATATATACTCGGTTTTTTGTACGAGTCATGGCCACATAAAACAAGCGTCTTTCCTCGGCAAAAGGCATACTTTTGTCGTCATGCATTACAAGTTTAAGAATGGGATCATCTTCAATCTGGCAAGGAAATCCGAATTTACCTTCAAACATATTGATAAGAATAACATTGTCATATCCCAAACCTTTAGAACTATGCGCAGTCATAAAAGTAATATCTGCGCTAGGATATTTTTCACATCTAACCTTATTGCCTGGCATTTCCTTAAATGAGCCCGTATTATATAACTTATACATATCGTAGTTGTATCTGCCTATCAAAAGAATAGAGTTTTCCTCACCATATTCGGCAATAATTTTACCGATGATTTGCTCCACTTTTTCCGCGAGAGCCTTCATTGGTTTAAAGTTATCATCAAAAGTTTCTATAACAACCGGGTTTTCAAGATGTTTCGGCGAAATAAGCTGCTTCCTGATTTGTGAAGAGTTTTTCTGTACAAAGCCGCCGGCAATATCAATAAGTTCTTGAGAATTGCGGTATGTATGCGTAATTTTTAGTTCTGTCCCTGACCCCATCAACTCGAGAAAGCGCGTAAACAATGTTATGTCAGACCCGGAAAATGCATAAATCGACTGCCAGTCGTCGCCAACGGCAACAACCTTAGCCTTTGTTATTTCGGAAAGTCTTTTTGTAAGGTTAAACCGTTGACGAGCAATATCCTGAAACTCATCAATAATAATATATTTGTACGGCAATTCAATATGTTGACGCTCAATTTCCTGCAAATAAAAATGAGCATCGTTGATCATATCGGCGAAGTCTATTTGATTATTCTTTTTCAGTGTTGACTGATAGTGGTTATACACTTCTTCTGCAATATCCAAGAAGATGAGTGTACGAGGATTATCGGTTTTTTTACGTAGAATCTCAAAACCGCCCGCATCGTAGCCGGTTGTTTTATACTGCTCTATAAAATTCATCATAAACAAGATAAGTTTGACAATATATTTATCCTTACCCGTTTCAACAATTTTTTTATAAACTTCATCAAGGTTGCGGGGTTTAAGTATGAAACCTTCTGATTCAAGGCTCTCTTTTAAGTGGTCCATCAAAGAACGGCGATCATTATAATGTGACCAAGTTTCAATAAGGGTAGTTTTGTGGGATCTATGAATCGCGCGTTTGTCCCTGATTGACTTCATATACTTTGCTCGCTGCTCCGAAGAAAATACATTACTGTAGCCGCTTTCCGTTAACGCATAGTGCTCAAGCCAGGCAGTGTGTTCACCTTGTGTAATATAAAAATCAGGAGTATACTTTTTGTTTTTCGAGGGTGACTCAAATGGATAAACACGCTCATACTCATATTCAAGACCGTTAAGATAAAGAAAGTTAGCAATCTGTACTTCCTGCACAGAGCGCAAATATTCGCCCGTAATTGTTTTCACTTGTTTACTACGCTGTTGTTCAACTTTTTTAATGTATTCCCCAAGGCCACTTTTTAGGGTTTCGTAATCTTGTGCCGCCTTATATAAATGAAATTGATTTAAATTATCAAACTTAAATACATCCTCTGTCAAATCGAAATAATAGCCAAGAAAAAGAACTAAATTTCTCATTAGCTGTTTATTGTTAAAAATCGATTTTTCAAGCATATCAAAAATAATTTCATATGATGAAAAGTTGATCTCCGGTGGTTCTACCGAAAACTGTTTTACTATTTCAAATGCGAAAGCATGAAAAGTGCAAATTTTAGCCGGAATTTTCAATCCTTTATTGATACGTTCGCGAAGTTCACCAATTGCTTTGTTAGTATAAGAAATAACAATTATTTCTTCCGGATTTATATTTTTCTTTTCAACCAGATACTTTACCTTGGCGGCCATAGTTGTAGTTTTGCCGGCACCCGCACCAGCTACAAGAAGACAATAGTCATCATCCGTAATTACAGCTCTACGCTGTTCATCATCCAAACGGATATTGGGGTCTATATCCATAAGAATATTATCAAAATACTCTTTTTCCTGCGTGAGCGTCCTATCAATATAGTCGGTATTGTGCGTTGTTATGTTTTCCTCAAGCGTGTGCATTCTACGTAAAAACAGTTTGAGGCCGTCTATATCAACCCTAAAAGCAGATGCATTATTGCAAATATATTGAAAAATGAGTGTATTCTTTAGAGAATAATAATAACTATCATATGTATTGTGCAAGTGTTTCTTTTCCCTGTAAGTAATATAGTGATCGGCTGAAAAAAGTTTTACATAGTCACTGTCAAAAGAAATAAGAATATTAGATATTCCCCTGTAATCCACAGCATCTAAACCGTTTTCGTTGACATATGTTTGTTGATGAAAATACATTGCGGGCACTCCGCAATGAGGACATTTTGCCGCTTTATCAGATATATAATTTCCACACTCAGGACATTTAATTAGCGCCATAACTTGCTCCTTTATCTTAAGTCACTTCTATGGTCAATAAGGCCCAATTTCTTCAATTTTGCCCTAATACCTTTTTCTGTTCTCATAAGAGTTATTGCAATTTCAGAAACAGGAACATTTTTATTAAATAAATCCACTAAACATTCTTCATGTGCTGCCGTCCATGCTTGCCCTTGATTGTCTGCTTTCTTATCAAAACTATTACCGGTGCCGGCAACAATTGCATCAATATTTTCAAAAATGAATTGTTGCGCGTCTTTGTTGTAAACGACCACAGTATATTCGCCATTCATACTTTTTCGTGTTTCTGAAAATATACCAAGTGCTTCCCCCTGTTTTGTAGGTCTTTTTACATTTTTACCATCATCGAGTTTTCTTATTTCTAACATTCCGATTGAAATCAGCCAGTCTGTTATCGCCGAATATTTCAGCTTATAGCACAACCTTAAATCCGCCAAATCATTCAGGCGTTTGGTTATCTCACTTACCGGAATCGGCGTTTCGGAAAAGGGAAAGCTGTTTATACTATCGGCAGGGAGAAAAAACGCTTTTTTTGATGACTTAACCCTGGTAACGCCGTTATTATCAATAACCTGTCTCAAAATATCAGACACATAAAACAGGCACCGAGAAATCCTAACATTGTTTATCATATCCAAATCGGAGGCATAGGCATCATCAATAGGATTGATACCATTTGCCATCTTATCAATATACATCTTTGCCCGCTGCATTTTTTCGAGTTCCGTCATTAAATCTTCCTCCTTAAGAATTATACAACCACCGATTTATTTGCTTTCTTCAGATGCTTTGCCGACATTTTGAAATGAGGATGTTGATTTTATAGGCGCTTTTATCCCACCACCTAATATGTAAAGTCACTTACAATAATATTTGGGGTTGTGATTGTCTGTTTTACATAAACTTCTTTTTGATACCCGGCAATCGGGTGGGGCTCATTCGGATTCGGAAATTTCCCGTCTTTATTGCATTTGCCTCACATAAATTTCGATTAACTAAATTAAGTATATCATACCTTTGTGAGAAAATCCACCTCTGTATGCTGCAAAAAACCACCGCCACGGTTTTGCGTGACGGTGGTTTAGTATATCGGTTTTACCGTTTTTGATTAAACCGAAAGTCGACATATTAACTAAATGATAAACGGAATATCGCAATTCCGTTACAGGTTTTTTAAATAAAAACGATTCATTACATTATGCTGTGTCTTGCATGGTTTTTCCACTTGTTTAAAACCCATCTTTTCATACAAATTCAAAGCCGCTGACAAATTCGTGTGGGTTTCAAGATACAGTTTTTCGTATCCGGCAGACCTTGCCCAATTTTCAG
This sequence comes from uncultured Eubacteriales bacterium, assembly GCA_934464615.1. GTDB lineage: Bacteria > Bacillota > Clostridia > Oscillospirales > Acutalibacteraceae > SIG565. The sequence goes on from CAKSKA010000013.1 coordinate 29,501, forward strand.
CTGTTTGCATCAGTTCTTTCCCATACCCTTTTCCCTTGGCAGAATCATCAAGATAGAGCTTTTGGAGCTCGGCACAACCATCTATTCCATCAAATTCAGCAATTCCGACGCCACCGACAATCTGTCCGTCTTCATCGAGTGCGATAAAATAAATGCGTTTATCCGGTTTGCTGTTATAATAATTGCTCAAATTCTCTAATTCGGGATCAAAATATGCTGTTCCCGGAACATTCAAATGAAGTTTTTCCAAATTTGAACGGATGATTTGAGCGATTTTTGCATTATCGGCAGTTTCGATTTTTCTATAATTTAACATAATATCTTCCTTTGTAAATCCCTATTTAAAATTAATTGTATCACAAGCAAATCCGATTTTCAAATTCATAATTCTTAAAAAAGGTTATGCATACTTTTTATACACAACCTTTTGCCGATATTTACGTCGATTTGGATTCTGTTTTATACAACTGTTTACTTTTACCTAATAACCTGATATCATTCGGGTTTATAGACGGGATATGTTGTTTTGTCTGCTTGTGTGATCTTGCGTAATACCCTGCACGGAACACCGACGGCAACCACATTTTCCGGTATTGATTTTGTAACAACGCTCCCTGCGCCGATAACGGTATTATCCCCTATTTCAACACCCGCCAGTACGGTTGCGTTTGCGCCTATCCACACATTGTTTCCGACAGTAATCGGTTTTGCTATCTCTACTCCCGCCTTTCGCATTTCGGGATCGATAGCATGCTCCGCTGTAGTAAAACAGCAATTCGGTGCAATAAAAACATTATCTCCGAAAGTTACTTTTGCTCCGTCGGTTATTATCATACCGTGATTGGAATAAAAATAATCACCAACGCTTATATTATAGCCGTAATCGCACCAAAACGGCGGAGTAATAACCGTATCTTTGCCCATTTTACCCAATAGTTCTTTAAGAATTTCAAGTTGTGCCGACCTGTCATTAGGAGACAATTGATTATACCTGAAACACTTTTCCTTGCCTTTACTGATTTGTACCTCATATTCCGGATTATAGCATCCCTGAAAAAAACAGTTTATCGGAACTATGGGCCTTTTATCCATAATGTTATCCCCTCTCAAATTTCGGTTTATAGATTAATTATAACATAATAGCAAAGGCGTCAGCCTTTTATGGCGCAGCCTCGTCCGTGTCGCAACACGGACGCTGTTTTGATTCAATGCTTTTGTGCGGAAATTTTTGATTTTTACAGTATGCAGATACGAAAGCATTATAACACATAGTTTTAAAATAATCCATGTTAAGCACATTGTTCCTTTCATATCCGTTTAAAATTAACTATTGATTTTTTTAAAGTCAAGTGTTATAATAACCACAATATAACTGCCACCGGGCAGTAGATGCTAAGCATCCGTTAACACATCGTTAGGTCTTAGAAGATGTGTTTGCGGGTGCTCTTTTTTTGGAGGTATTTATGAAAAAGGTGTTGCTTTATTTTTCAAAAACGGAAATTTTGCTGTGGGCTTCTTCCGCAGTTTTTATTCTTGCGTCGTTTTTTATATTCGACGGGGAGAACTTTTTGTCGCTTTCGGCGTCGCTTATAGGTGTCACCTCACTTATTTTCAATTCAAAAGGTAACCCGATAGGGCAAGCGCTTATGGTTGCTTTCAGCATTTTATACGGAATTATATCCTACACATTTGCATATTACGGCGAAATGATAACATACCTCGGCATGACAATGCCTATGGCGGTATTCGCTTTAATTGCGTGGCTTAAAAATCCGTATGACGATAATAAAGCGGAAGTAAAAGTTAACGTACTGCACGGCAGAGAAGTATTTTTAATGTGGATTTACGCTGCAGTTGTTACGGTTTGTTTTTACTTTATTTTAAAATATTTTAACACCGCAAATCTTTTGCCCAGCACAGTGTCGGTTACAACCAGTTTTGCGGCGGTTTATCTTACATTTCGCAGAAGCCCGTATTTTGCCCTAGCCTATGCCGCAAACGATATTGTGCTGATTATATTGTGGGTGTCGGCAAGCCTTTGCAATACCCAATACATCTCTGTTGTAATGTGTTTTATTGCTTTTCTGGTTAACGATATTTACGGTTTTATAAACTGGCAGAGAATGAAAAAACGCCAAATAGGTTGATTATTTGACCTTTTTGCTGTTTTGTATTATAATTAGTGCAGTTGGCAGAAAGGAAAGGCGAGTGTCATGTGGATACTGTTTGCATTCGGTTCGGCATTGTTTGCCGGTCTTACGGCTGTACTTGCAAAATGCGGTATCAAAAAAACCGATTCCGACACCGCAACGGCAATACGCACCGTTGTTGTATTAATCTTTTCTTGGATTATGGTATTTATATCCGGCTCGGCGTCCGATATTATGCGGCTGGAGCCGAAAACGTGGCTGTTTTTAATTCTTTCGGGGATTGCTACCGGCGCTTCGTGGATTTGCTATTTCCGCGCGCTGCAAACGGGTGACGTAAACAAGGTTGTACCTATAGATAAATCGTCCACCGTGCTTACAATTTTAATGGCTGTAATTTTTTTGGGCGAAAAAATTACATGGCTTAAAGGCATTGCCGTTATACTTATAGGTGCAGGCACATTTTTAATGATTGAAAAGAAACCTGTGTCTGATAAAAAAACAAATAAAAAAAGTTGGTTTATTTACGCGGTGCTGTCCGCCGTATTTGCAAGCCTTACATCTGTTCTGGGCAAAATAGGCATTGACGGCGTAGAGTCAAATTTGGGTACGACAATACGCACCGGCGTAGTCCTGATTATGTCCTGGCTTATTGTACTTATTAAAAACAAACAAAACACGCTTAAAAACATTCCCCGTAGCGAGTTTGGCTTTATCTGCCTTTCGGGCATTGCAACGGGCGGCTCGTGGCTGTGTTATTACAAAGCGCTTAAGGACGGACTTGCAAGCGTAGTTGTACCTATTGACAAATTAAGTATTCTCATATCCATCGGCTTTTCAGCCTTGGTATTCGGGGAACGGCTTTCCAAAAAATCCGCGGCGGGACTTGTATGCATTGTTGCGGGAACATTGATTATGGTAATATGCTAGTGTGACAGGACTTGAACCTGTCACACTAGACAAAACAAACGGAGATAAAATATGGAACTTAAATTAGAAAACGGACGTCCGCAATCCTGTGACGGACGGCTTGAAAAGGAAATAAAAGTATACGACCTGCTTGATAAACTGGGTATAGAATATCAGCGCACAGACCACCCCGCAGCATTTACCATGGAAGCCTGCGCGGCAATAGACAAAGTTTTGTATCCGGCTGTAATATGCAAAAATCTTTTGCTTTGCAACACACAAAAAACAAACTTTTATTTGCTTATGATACGGGAAGACAAGAAGTTTAAAACCAAGGATTTATCAAAACAAATAAACAGCGCCAGACTTTCCTTTGCACCGGAAGAATATATGCTTGAATTTTTAGATATAACACCCGGCAGTGTAAGCGTAATGGGACTTATGAACGACACTGAAAACCATGTACGGCTTTTAATAGACGAAGACGTGATTAAAAGCGAACTGGTCGGCTGCCACCCGTGTATAAACACATCCAGCATACGCTTGCGCGTAAAAGACCTTACCGACAAATTTTTGTCAGCTGTCGGGCACGATTATACGGTTGTAAAACTATAACAAAAAACAGGGCTGCTATGCGCCCTGTTTTTTTACTTATTTTACACTGTCAATTAAACTTTTAAGGGTTTCTTTAGGCACAAAACCTATGCTTTTTTCCGCAACTTCGCCGTTTTTTAAAATATATACCGCAGGTATACTTGATATGCCGTACTGCGCGGCAAGGTCGCTGTTTTCGTCTACATCTACCGAATAAAATCCCGCTTCACCGTCCAGCTCGTCCGATAATTCTTCAAGCACGGGTGCGAGCATTTTGCAGGGCATACACCATGTTGCCGAAAAATCAACAACGGCAATACCGTCTTCAAGCGCGTTTGTCAAATCGTTATCATAAACCTCGTTTACCATTTAATTTTCCTCCGTTTTATTTAAATCGTTTATATACTTAACTGCCGACAGCGCCGCCGTATTACCCTGTCCTGCCGCTTTTATATACTGGTACGGCTTGCCGGCAACGTCGCCGCAGGCAAAAAGTCCGGGTAAATTGGTTTTCATATTTATATCCACCGTTACATGTCCGTCCGACACCGCAAGTCCGGATACCAAATGCTGCGGAACTATATTATCCCTTAAAATAAACACACCGTCTGCAGAATACTCGGCATTTTGCGTATTTGCAAATATTTTTCCGTCCTGTTTAAAAATCTTTACCGGTTTGTCCTTTTCGGCATCAATATACGTCACCTGTGAATTTTCCGCAAGGAAATCCGCTTCGTCCCTTGCCGCAGGGCCATAGCCTATCGCTATTACGCTTTTACCCTTATAAAACGGCGCGTCACAGGTAGCGCAATAACTTACTCCGTTTCCAAGCAGATCTTCTTCGCCTTCTATCAAACTGTCAGGCGCAACGCCTGTTGCCAAAATCACTGTCTTTGCATTATACATACCGTCGTCGGTCTGTACGGCAAAGTACTTGCCCATTGCATACACTGCGCCTACACGCGTAACTTTTATATCAATTTTAAGACTTTCAAGCTGCTTTAAAAAAGCCGTTTCCATTTCCTGCCCCGTAACGTCGGGCAAACCTGTAAAATTAAGCACCTTATGCGTGCTGCAGACCTTGCGGCTTATTTTTTCGCCGCCTATAAGCATTATATCCTTATTGCTTATTTTAGCGGTAATTGCGGCAGATATTCCCGCAGGTCCCGTACCTATAATTATAATATCCTTAAGTTCCGTTATGCACACCTCCCTTATTAGTGTGTCAAAAAAAGCAATAATTACTACCTTTTCTTTATTTTACGAGGGCTCTGCCGATTTGTCAATACATCAAAATTTAGATTGACAAATATAAAACAGAGTAGTATTATATTTATGTGGTTAGCAACCGCTAACTGTATTTTGGGAGGAATGAAGATGAATATAGTTGAATTTAAAAATGTAAGCCGTGTTTACACAAGCGGCGAACATGAACTTCGCGCGCTTGACAATGTAAATATGACGCTTGACGAAGGCAAGTTTGCCGTTGTTTTAGGCCCCAGCGGTGCAGGAAAAAGCACTTTGCTTAATATGCTGGGCGGACTTGACAGTCCTACAAGCGGAAAAATATTTGTTGAGGGCGAGGACATATCCACCCTTTCGGGCGATGCCCTTGCCGATTACCGTGCGAAAAAAGTAGGTTTTGTTTTTCAGTTTTACAACCTTGTACCCACGCTTACCGTACACGAAAACGTATCGCTTGTAAAAGAAATTGCACCCGACGCGCTGTCGGCTACAAAAATGCTTCAAGAGGTCGGACTTGCCGATCACTTAAAAAATTTCCCGTCGGAACTGTCCGGCGGCGAACAGCAGCGTGTATCTATAGCCAGAGCATTGGCTAAAAATCCCAAAATATTGCTGTGCGACGAGCCCACGGGCGCGCTTGACAGCGAAACCGGTGTAATGGTGCTTAAACTGTTGCTTAAAATGGCGCGTGATTACGGCAAAACAATAGTAGTTGTAACGCACAACCAAAACATTGCAAAAATGGCGGATACGGTAATACGCGTGAAAAACGGTAAAATTGTTTCCAAAATCGAGCAGCCAAATCCCGCAAGCGCCGATGATATAGACTGGTAACGGAGGTGCCGATATGCTCTTTAAAAAAATGTGGAGAACTATGGGACTTTACAAAGCTCAGTTTATTTCCATGATAATAATGATAGCAATAGGCGTCGGCGTTTTTGTCGGCTTTAATATGGAATGGGTAAGTATTGAGGAAAATACCGACACATTCTTTGAGCAAACGGGTTACGCGGATTTCCGTATAATATCCGAAAACGGTTTTAACAACAGCGACCTTAACGCAATAAAAAGTATAAACGGTGTGCAAAACGCCGCCGAATTTATAAGCGTTGCGGCAGATGTGAAAGAAAACAGCGGCAACAGCGTAAGCCTTACCGTAACTACCGACGAAAACATTTCGGGTATGCTTGTCGTCTCCGGTGAAAAGTACGATAAAACAAGCACCGACGGCATATGGCTATCCGACAAATATGCTGCAGCAAATAATATAAACTGCGGCGATACCATTACCCTTGTGTACAAAAACATTGAGTTTAAGGGAAAGGTAAAAGGATTGATAAAATCGGGCGAATACCTTGTTTGTGTACGCGATGAAACACAGCTTATGCCGGATTACAATACTTACGGATTTGCCTATGTTTCACCGGCAATGTACAAAAACGCTGTCGGATTTGAATTTTATCCGCAAATACACGTTTTATCCGACATGGATAAAAAAGATTTTGTAGATGCGACAGATGATGTTCTTAAAAGGACAAATCTGATTCTTTCAAAAAAGGAAGCCTCGTCCTATTCGCTTGCAAACGGCGAAGCCGAGGAAGGCAAAACCATGGGCTCTGTATTGCCTGTTTTGTTCCTGCTTATTGCGGTACTTACAATGGTAACAACCATGCACCGCCTTGCCGCCAAAGAAAAAATACAGATAGGCACTTTAAAAGCACTCGGTTTTAAAGACCGCCGCATTTTAACACACTACACATCCTACGCATTTATGATAGGCATTATAGGCAGCGCTGTCGGAACGGCGCTGGGTTATGCGGTCGCATGGTATATAATGAATCCGAACGGTATGATGGGAACCTATATGGATATGCCCGAATGGAATTTGCGTATGCCGACGTTTTGCATTATAACGCTCATTTGCATAATTTCGGCGCTTACGCTTATAGGATTTTTATCTGTAAAACAAATGCTTAAAGGCACTGCCGCCGACGCATTGCGTCCGTACAGTCCGAAACGCTTTAAACCGCTGCTTATTGAAAAGACAAAATTATTCCACAAACTGCCGTTCGGTACACGTTGGAATCTGCGTGATATTATGCGTCACAAATCCCGTACGGGAATGAGTTTGCTCGGTATAGTCGGCTGCACAATTCTTATTGTGGGCGGACTCGGTATGAGGGACACAATGAACGCTTTTCTGGATACATACTACAGCAAGGCGACAAATTATTCATCAAGAATATATGTATCGGAAAGTGCAAGTGACGAGGAATGCAATGAATTAAAGGAAAAATACAACGCCGACTCGGGAGCGAGTGTAAGTATTCAACTTAACGATAAAGCTGTTTCGCTTGATATTTATGATATTACACACGATACCGTGCGTTTCCCCGACAATGAAAACCGTGACGGATTTTTAAAATTAGATGATTCTTCGGCTTTTGTATGCCGCAGAATTGCAAAAGACAACAACCTTAGTATAGGAGACAAAATAGAAATAAGTCCGTACGGTTCGGATGAGAAATACACCCTTACTGTAGGCGGCATTATGCGCAGTGTATCCGAGAATATAGTTATAAGCCGCAACTATGCAGACAAATTAGGTGTTTCCTACAAAATAAATTCCCTTTATACAAATACCGAAAAATCCGATATTGCTTTGCAGGATTCTATTAAGAGCATTCAGTCAAAGCAAATGATAATAGATTCCTTTGATACCTTTACCGGACTTATGGATTCAATGATTATAATTTTGATAGGCGGCGCGCTGATACTCGGTATAGTTGTGCTTTACAATCTGGGTGTTATGAGTTATACCGAACGCTATCGCGAAATGGCGACACTTAAAGTAGTAGGTTTCAGGGATAAAAAAATAGGTAATTTGCTTATAGGTCAAAACCTGTGGCTGAGCATTATAGGCATACTTATAGGCATACCGTGCGGTATAGGCGTACTGAGTTACTTATTGACAGCACTCGCAGGTGAATACGAGATGTCGGTTTCCGTGAGTCCCGCAACGTTTATAATAACTATTATACTTACTGTCGGTATGTCGCTGCTGGTCAGCTTTATGATATCGCGCAAAAACAAAAAAATTAATATGGCAGAAGCGTTGAAAGGCGCTGAATAAACTGAAAAGCTCGGCCACAAAAGTGACCGAGCTGCTGTTTTTATCAATTAAATTTCAACATCCGCTTCCACCGGATAGTGATCCGATAAATATACCCCGTAATTGCTGTCGCGCCAAACCTTAATTTCAGGTTTGCCGGCAGCCGTTTTTTCATCGGTAAATATATAATCTATTTTATCCGGATTTTCCAGTCCGCCGAAATTGTGGAAAGTTCCGCCTATATCGCCTGTCAGATCCACCGTTTTTATTATGCCGTTATTTCGGCAATAATTTACGGTTTCGCTGTCGGGCAAGGCGTTAAAATCACCCAATATAAAAAACGGTGTATTTATTTTGTCCATATCCTCGCAAATTCGCTTAAGCACCAATTTTATACCGTTAATTCTTGAATATTCCGATTCGCTGTCCAAATGGTTATTGTATATTCTGAAAATCTTACTGTCCGCATTGCGTTTTAAAAACAAAACCTGACAAACTCTCGGGCAAGTTTTTTCCCTAAAGCAAGAGCCTGCAACGTACGGTGTGTCGGACAGCCAGAAAAAATCCAAGCCTAAAAGCGACATTGTTTTTTTATTAATTGCCGTCATTAAACCTTCGCCGTTAAAATCGCTGTTACGTTGATTAAAAACAAACAAATACTCCGTAAGCGTATTTTCCAAAAATTCTTTGTTTTCCGCAGTAGCTTCCTGAAAGCAAACAACGTCCGGCTGTTCGTTTCTTATTTTATATATGATTTGACCGGCACGGTTTAAAAAACCGTTTATGCCGTCGGGTTCGCTCCAGGCATATCTGATGTTAAAGGTTACTATTTTCATATAAAATCCCTTCTTATTTAAATAAATCTGTTAAAGCGCGCCTATAAATCCTATAATTTTTTCACTTAATATTTCGTTTCCGGCATCATTCGGATGAAGTCCGTCCGGCATATAAAGTTGCTTTTGCACCGGTACGCGCGGTTGAATACCGGAGCAGGCAAATAAATCAAGCACCGGCAATGAGTAATACTTTGCCACTTCCTTAATTATATCTACATAAACCGACAGTACGGCTACATCGGCAGGTTTACCGCCGTCGCCCCGCGGATTATCCTCGTTACAGCGGTGCAGCGGTGTAAGCACACCTATTTTAGCCGTCGGGTATTTATTTATAAGCCCCTCAAACAAAAAATGCAGTGCACCGTAAAATGTACTGTCCGTTCTGTCCTCAAACTTACCTATGGGTGCGTCCCCGTGTCCGAAATCGTTAGTACCGCCGAAAACAATAATGCAGTTTGCGTCATTGTCCATTCTGTCAAACCTTTCGCAAAACGAATTTCCGATATATTCACCCGTAGGCTGACTTGCGATTCTGGTACCGCCCATACCGTAATTACGGCAAACGGCACCCGTTTTACTCTCAACAAGTTTTACAAATCCCTTTTCTATGCAACTTGTTCCGCAGCCGAAGGTAATGCTGTCGCCCAAAAAATTAATTTTTGCGTCTTTAATATCCAATGTAAATGCCTCACTTTATAATACTTTTTGCAACACCCGTTAAATAGTCCGCTATACGCTGACAGCCGAAAATGTTAGGATGCGTTTCGTCCGCCGAAATATAGGACATATCGCCTATAACGTCAAGACCGTTTACATAAGTTACATTTTTATATCCGCCGTTTTGTATTACTTCGGGTATAATTTCGCGCCAGTTATGCGCCCTGCCGTAATTGCGGAAGTCATCCTCAAAATAAAACGGGGAAATAGCAATAATGGGCTTATCGGGATTTTTGCCTGCCACTGCGTCAAGCAAATATGTAACGCGTTCCCTGATGTGTTCCCTTTCCCAATGGACAACATTTACGCCCAGTTCCAAAGTTGCAATATCCCATTTACCCTGTACGCCCAAATCGGCAATATAATCCGCCAAGGCAGGTTCCAGCGCGCAAGAGCCCGCAAAACCCAAATTAAGGTAATCGTAATTTAAGTTATGTGCCAAAACCGACACCCACGAGTGTGACATATCAATAGAGTTTGAGCCGTGTGTAATCGAAGAGCCGTAGGAAAGCAAGGTCTTCGCCGGACATTGTTCGGGCAAAGGCGGTTCAACGTCGCCTATAACATCCACCAGCGTATAATTTCCCCTGTCGAAAATTACGCGAATAACGTCTGAGTCAAATCCGTAACCGAACTGTTTTGTAATTTGCTTTAACTGTTTTTCGTTTTGGGAACGCTTGATTACTATATCGGTATTCTCTGTGCCGACATATTTATCGAACTCGTGGTCTTCCCAACCGCCTTGTATGCTGCCCCTGTAAACGTGAAACGTATTTAATATTTTATCCCTGTATTCAGCCTTAAGCCTTAACGTCACGGTATCGCTGTGCATAACAAATCTAAGTTCCACACCGGTAGCAGCACCCTTGCCGCCCGCTGTTTTTGCAATCTCAAGTTTATCGTAAACGCAAGTGGGTATACGGTACCAAGAAACGCCGCCGTCGGCCTCGTTTGTCAGTTGTGCGGCATTATGTATTTCAACATTTTTATATATCATTTATACCTCTCCTAAAAGTTAATAATGCTTCCATAAAAACAGTCCTATAACACGCATTGCATTATAGGACCGATAATTTAAAATCAGTTTTTGCTTTCAAAAAATCTTTCGAGCCAAATATATGAAATTATATAAGCGGCAGCGACACAAGCGCCTGCAAACAAACTAAACGGATGTAAGATATCCCTTGCAAGGCCTAATGCGTCCAATATACCGAAAGCCAACAGCCAGCTTTTTGCCGCAGAAAATTTTCGGCATTTAAAATTATTTACGTCAATTGCTTTATACATTGACTTTGTAAGCGAATGAATACTTGCCATGCCGCAGGCATTGAAAACAGCAACAATCACGGCTACTAATATGAATAAAACGCCTATTATAAGTGCCACATCGGTAATGTCTATTTCAAATGTATACGGCAACAGTTTATGAATGTCGTCTAACATATCAATCTGCGACTCAATCGAAGTAATATAATTAAGCGGTATTGCATTGCCCAACACAGCAAATAAAACAGTAATTACAATACCCGAAAAGCCAAAAATTCCAACAAGCACCCAGTTAATTACTTTAACGGCGCAAACCGTACCGCTTACACAACGTAAACGGTTTGATGTTACTTTACCGCGCTGTGCATCTGCGTAAATCAGCCATAAAAATACCGTAAACAGTATTTTTATTACATCCATCGTCCCAGCCGGAAGTGAAAAAACAGCAGCCGCGGTTACAAGTATACATATCGTTAAAAACAGCGGCGAACGAAAAGCCGGCACCCACTTTGCCGCAACCGTATTATCGTTTACCGCATATACCGGCTGTGCCTGATAAACCGGCTGTTGTGCAGTGTTTACATTACCGTCGTTTGTGCTTTCGTTTTTTACTTCAGGCGCTATGGGATTTCCGCATTGCGGGCAGAATTTTTCGTCTTTTTTACATTCAAATCCGCATCTGGTACAGAACATAACATCAACTCCATTAAATTATAGTTTAATTATAGCAAACCTGCCATTTTGTGTCAATACGCAAAACACTATACGGTTTTACCGAATATATGCCGCCTTGTATCTGCGGATTTTATTTCCTCAATCAACTGTTTTCCGTTTGTCACCCTGTTTTTAAATGCAAGACCTGTTTTTCTGTTAATTACGTCCTGTACGCTGTGGGAATCGGAACCGCAGGTCATATAAAACCCTCCGTTTTCCGCCGCAAGCAACGCCTTTTTGTTCTCATCTTCCGTATTTGCGCCGTTAAAAACTTCTATCGCATCTGTAAGACCGAAATGCGGCTCGATAAATCTGCCCATATAATCCCTGAACCTATACGGATGTGCAAAGGATAAAAATCCGCCGGCGGACTTCACCGCATCGCAAAGTTGTTTCGCATCGGCATCACGGAGAAACTCGGCTTCTTTTAAAAACGACAGATCTATATTGTATATAAGATATTCCTTTGATTCTCCGACATATTCTTCCAATCCAAAAAGTACGTCTATACCCTCTTTATCTCCCTCTTCTTTAGCATAAAGATATGCGTCATAATATTTCTGCACAAAACTTTTCCAGTCAAGATGTCTGCTGATACAGGTGTTGCCGTGGTAAAAGTGGTTTGTAAGTACAAACCCCGAAAATCCTATGCTTTTGTATGCCGCAACCATCTGTTTTGCGGTGCTTACCCCACAGGCGCTGCATTCGCAGCTGTGGACGTGTAAGTCGTAAATATACATAAGTATCCCTCTATTTATTTTCTTTCTGCTCCGAAATTTCTATTTTCCGCATTATTTTTTTCTGATTTTCTATGACCGCATCTATCTTTTTATGCAAATCATCAATTATCAATTCGTTTTTTAAGTTGACTTTATAGTCGTTTTCCGCACGCTGACGGTCCTTTGCCTCCTGCCTGTTTTGGCTCATCATAATAAGCGGAGCCTGCACGGCGGCGATACAGGAAAGAACAAGATTAAGCAATATAAACGGATATGCGTCAAATGCGCGGGATGCCAAAATTAAATTTACCGCCATCCATATTACCATTACCGCTATAAAGCTGAATATAAACGCCCAACTGCCCGCAAATTTTGCAACTGCGTCAGACGCCTTTTGCCCGAAAGACAGTTTTTCCTCATTATCCGAACTCTCGGTGATTTTCGTATCGATAAGTTCGTGTATTAACTCCTCGTCGGTAAACGATTTATCGGTTACATCCAATAATTCCTTTATTACCTTTTTTCGCTCGTCATTATGTTTCATAACTTAAAGAAACTCCCTTATGCAAGTTTTTTTGTTTCGCCTGACTCAACACAGGTAACGCCGCTGTCAACATAAAGCCATATTTTGTAAAGCGTAGGATTGTAAACCGTGTCATAGTCTAATGTATCTGCCTTGTATTTACCTTCCGGAAAGCGCAAAAAACAATATTTCATACCTTCACTCCTTACAGATTTATACTTTAATTATACATTGCAAAAGCATACGGTCAATAACTTTTTTATAAAAAAACTCCGAATTTTAAATTTTTTCTTGACTCTACCTCTATTGTAGAGTTTATAATATATACGGAAAGGCGGAATTGACGTGAAAAGAAATCTTACACAAGGCAGCGTATTTAAAAATCTTGTTTTTTTCTCACTGCCGTATTTGTTATCATATTTTTTGCAAACGCTTTACGGTATGGCGGATTTATTTATTGTGGGACAATACAACACCGTTGCGGCAACCACAGCCGTATCTGTCGGCAGTCAGGTAATGCATATGCTGACGGTTATGATCGTCGGTCTTGCAATGGGTTCCACCGTAAGTATAGGTCAGGCAATAGGCGGTAATGACAGTAAGGGTGCATCCAAAAGCACGGGAAACACCGCTGCGCTGTTTATGGTATTATCGTTAATAATAACGGCGTTGCTTATCGCACTTGTAAAACCCATTGTATCGGTAATGTCAACGCCCAAAGCAGCCGTTGCCGACACAGTGAAATATCTTACAATATGCTTTGCGGGCATACCCTTTATTACTGCGTACAACATTATAAGTTCGGTATTCCGCGGTATAGGCGATTCAAAAAGCCCCATGTATTTTATAGCCGTTGCCTGTGCTGCAAATATTATGCTTGATTACCTGTTTATAGGCGCTATGCATTTGGGCGCCGCCGGTGCTGCTTTGGGTACGGTCATCTCGCAGGCATTAAGTGTTGCGGTATCGCTTGCGGTAATAATTAAAAGGGACATCGGCGTACGTCTTTGCAAAAGCGATTTTTATCCCGACAGGAATGTTTTAGGCAAAATTTTAAAAATAGGTTTGCCGATATGCTTACAGGACGGACTTATACAAATAGCTTTTATTGTTATAACCGTTATAGCCAACCGCCGCGGGCTTACAGATGCGGCGGCAGTGGGAATAGTTGAAAAAATTATAGGATTTTTGTTTTTGGTGCCGTCTTCCCTTTTATCTGCCGTATCTGCGCTATCGGCGCAAAACATAGGTGCAAACAAGCCCCGGCGTGCGGTGCTGACCTTGCGGTATGCAATAATTACGGCGGTTATATTCGGCATCGCGGTATCCGTTACGGCACAGTTTACGGCCGAATATGCCGTAGGACTTTTTACCTCCGACAAAGACGTTGCCGCCGCAGGCGGACAGTATTTGCGCGGATATATTTTCGATTGCATTTTTGCCGGTATACACTTCAGTTTCAGCGGATATTTCTGTGCCATGGGCAAATCTTTAATATCCTTTATACACAATATTACCGCAATAGCCGCTGTCCGTATACCCGGAGTTTACCTTGCGTCAAAGCTCTACCCATCAACTATGTTGCCTATGGGACTTGCCACCGCCGCAGGTTCGCTTTTATCGGTAATTATATGCGTGATTGCCTTTGCGGTGATTCAAAAAAGGGAAAGCAGGAAAAATTTTGGATAATTTATTTTCGATAGGTAAAATTTCAAAACTGTTTAAAATAAGTGTAAGCAGTTTAAGACACTATGAGGATTTAGGGTTGCTTACACCGGAATACATTTCGCGCGACAGCGGATACAGATACTACAGCACCGCACAGTTTGAAGTGCTTAACACCATACGTTATTTGCGTGCTTTGGATATGCCGCTTAACGAAATTACGGATTTTTTAAAAAACAGAAATATAGAAAACATTGAGCAAAAACTTAAAAGCCAAAAAGAGCAGATTGCCGAAAAACAGGCGGAACTTGATCGAATAGCTAAAAAAATCGACAACCGTTTAAAATCAATACAAAGCGCAAAAAATTCCCGTATAGACGAAATCGTGCTTACAGAACTGCCGCCTTGCCGTGCAATACGGATGGAAAGCCATTTGGAAATTAAAAATTTTCTTGATATGGAAACTCCCATACGCCGACTTGAGCAGGACCAACCCGAAGCCTTGGTTTTTTTAGGAAAAGTCGGCATCGGTATATGTGCGGAAAATCTTAAACGGCACAAATTTACAGAATATGACAATATTTTTTTGTTGCTTGATAACGAGGATAAATACGCCGGCAATGCCGAACTGCTGAAGGAAACCTGCTGCGTACAAACACGTTTCCGCGGAAGCCACGATTCCGCATGTAAAAGTTATGAAAAACTGCTTGATTTTATAGAAAAAAACGGGCTGACCGTGAACG
Organism: uncultured Eubacteriales bacterium; assembly: GCA_934464615.1. Taxonomy (GTDB): domain Bacteria; phylum Bacillota; class Clostridia; order Oscillospirales; family Acutalibacteraceae; genus SIG565. Next base: position 44,691 of record CAKSKA010000013.1, read on the forward strand.
CCCCGTCAAGAGAGATCACACTTATTGATTACGGCCTTACAAGCGATACGGAAAAATTTGTAACCGAAATAAGTATACCTATACAAAATCCCGACTGATTAACGGCGACTTATTTGCAAATAATATGTTATAATAAAATGACATAAAGGAGTATGTATGAAACAGGAAATATTTGAAATAGTATCCAACGCACCGCTGACGTCTAAAGTGTTTAAAATGACGCTTGCAGGCAATACCGACGGTGTTGATACCCCCGGACAATTTATTAATATTAAACTTGAAGGCTTGTTTTTACGCAGGCCCATATCCGTTTGCAACAGCGAAAATGGTATACTTACAATTATTTATAAAGTTGTAGGCAGCGGTACGGAAAAAATGAGCAAAATGCAAAAAGGCGAAAAACTTGATATACTTCTGCCGCTCGGCAACGGATTTAATACCGAAAAATCCGGCAATGCACCTTTGCTTATAGGCGGAGGCGTGGGTGTACCGCCTATGTATATGCTGTGCAGAATTTTAACGGCACAGGGCAAAAATGTGCGTGTTATTCTAGGTTTTAACACTGCTGACGAAGTGTTTTACGAGGATGAATTTAAGGCATTGGGTGCCGATGTGACGGTTACAACCGCAGACGGCACCTACGGCCAAAAAGGCTTTGTAACGGCGGCTATGGACGAAAAGGAATATTCCTACTTTTATACATGCGGTCCGCTGCCTATGCTGCGTGCGGTGTCCGACGCTTCAAAAACGGACGGTCAGTTAAGTTTTGAGGAACACATGGGATGCGGATTCGGCGCGTGCATGGGATGCACGCACAAAACAAAAAACGGTGCAAAGCGCATCTGCAAGGACGGCCCCGTACTTTATAAGGAGGAAATAGAATGGTAGATACTAAGGTAAATTTATGTTCAAAGATTATTGATAATCCCATAATTCCTTCCAGCGGTACATTCGGCTACGGCAGAGAATTTTCCGAACTTTATGACCTTAACTGCCTTGGCAGTTTTGTGTTTAAATGCACCACAAAATTCGCACGTTTCGGCAATCCCACGCCCAGAATTGCCGAATGCGAAAACGGTATGCTTATTTCCATAGGGCTGCAAAACCCCGGAGTTGAAGCAGTTAAAAACACAGAACTGCCGAATATAAGGAAAATATTCGGCAAACCCGTAATTGCAAGCGTCGGCGGATTTTGCACAGACGATTATGTTTATGTTGTGCAAAGGCTTAATGATGAAGACTGCATAGGCTGGTTTGAAATCAATGTATCCTGTCCCAATGTAAACGGCGGCACCGCAATGGGCACAAGCTGCACTGCCGTAAGCGAAGTTACAAAGGCGGTAAAGCGTGTCACAAACAAACCCGTAATTATAAAACTGTCGCCGAACGTTACCGATATAGCCGAAATTGCCCGTGCCTGCGAGTCCGCCGGTGCTGACGGAATTTCCCTTATAAACGCAATAGGCGGAATGAAAATAGATATACGCCGCCGCAAGCCGATACTCGGCAACAAATTCGGCGGATATTGCGGAAGCGCAATAAAGCCTATTGCACTTCGTCAGGTATTCTCGGTCTACGAGGCGGTAAAAATACCGATAATCGGCATAGGCGGCATACACAGTGCCGAAGATGTAATTGAATTTATGCTTGCGGGCGCTACCGCTACAGGAATAGGCGCGGCAAACCTGACACAGCCGTATATCTGTAAGGACATTATCGAACAGTTGCCTGCCGTTATGGAAAAATATTCCATAAAAAGTCTTAAAGACATAATAGGCGGTGCCCATTAAAAAGTTGCAAAAATAAAAACAGCAGTACATTTGTACTGCTGTTTTTTACTTAGTTATTATGCGTTGGCCGCTTCTGCCTGTTCGTCAAGTTTCTTATTTCTGAAATAAAGTGCAACATCTATGGAAATCTCTATGAAATTAAGCACATAGAAAAAGAAACTTAAAACGAAAATAAATCCTGTTTTCGGTGTTACGCCCAAAAGGCCTGCTGCCTCAATAATCTTTTTTGCAATGCCGCAAGCGTAACCTACAAGCAAAAAGACCTCGAAAAACAGGCTTTTGCCCTTAGCCGTGCGTGACACCCAAGACTTACGAATTGAAATAGGCCACGAAAGTCCGAAGCAGAATATAGTCAGTGCTTCAAGTAAATCAACTATCATTTTTCTTCCCCCAAAAAGAAATTACTTTTGTCTCCTGTAATCCGGCAAGAGTTTAGGCGATACCGCGTCAGTCTTTATACCTGCCGCCTCGCGCTGTGCATCAAACGCGGCAATATGGTCAAGCGTAAGTTTGCCGAGTTTAACATCTTTTGCCTTTTGCGCCGCATTTTTACCTGCAGTCCGTCCGAAAACGATTATATCAAGCAGAGAGTTACCCATAAGGCGATTTCTGCCGTGAATTCCGCCGACGGCTTCGCCCGCAACATAAAGATTTTCAACGCAGGTACTCATACCCGTAACATTTATGTCAATACCGCCGTTTTGATAGTGGAGCGTAGGATAAACCAAAATAGGCTCTTTGCGTATATCTATACCGTAACTTGCAAACATACGCATCATAGCCGGAATTCGTTTTTCAATAGTGCCTTCTCCGCCTATAGCCTCTATCATCGGTGTATCAAGCCATACTGCTTTGCCCGATCCCGTATCTACGCCTTCATCTCTGTCGGAACATTCGCGTATAATCGATGCGGCAGCCACGTCACGCGTTTCAAGCGGATGCATAAACACCTTACCGTCACGGTTAACAAGCTTTGCACCGAGGGAACGAACCTTTTCCGTAACAAGCGCACCGAAAATCTGCTGCGGGAACGCAGCGCCTGTGGGGTGGTACTGTAATGTATCGGCATAAAGCAATTTTGCGCCGACTCTGTAAGCAAGCACCAAGCCGTCTGCGGTAGCGCCGTAGTGGTTGGATGTCGGGAAACCCTGATAGTGCATTCTTCCGGCACCGCCCGTAGCGATTATAACGGTTTTTGCACGTGCCACCATAAGTTCTTTGGTTTCCATATTCATAAGCACGGCGCCTGCGGCGTTGCCGTTGCTGTCCAAAATAATCTCAATCGCCGAAGTAAAGTCAACAACCTTTATTCCGCGGTTAATTACTTCATCGCGCAAAGTACGCATTATTTCCGCACCGGAATAATCCTTTGCGGCGTGCATACGTTTTCTGGATGTTCCGCCGCCGTGGGTTGTTATCATAGTGCCGTCGGGGGCTTTATCAAACTCAACGCCGAGTTCGTTAAGCCACTGTATAGCTTCGGGGGCATCGCAAACAAGTTTTGCAAGCAGTTCCCTTTTTGCAGCATAATGTCCGCCGCCGAAAGCGTCTACAAAATGTATTGCCGGCGAATCGTTAGGCTTATCAGCCGCCTGAATACCGCCTTCCGCCATCATTGTATTAGCGTCGCCCATACGCAACTTTGTAACAATCATAGTATCGGCGCCTGCATTGTTTGCCTCAATTGCGGCAGAAGTTCCTGCGCCGCCGCCACCTATTATAAGCACGTCAACGTCATACTTTACATCGTTCAAATCCACATCTTTTGCGGAAATACGGGAATGTGCTTCAAGCATTTCGCAAAGTTCATGCGGTACCTGTTCCCCTGCATTAGGACCGATTTTAAGGGTTGAAAATTCACTCTTTTTATAATCGGGATGATAAGCTGCAAGGAGGTCGTCTTTTTCCTGTGCGGTCATTCTTTTAGGCTCATAAGCAATGTTTGCTTCTCTTGCCGCCTCAACCGCAGCTAATGATTTCTCAAATTCCTTTGAATACATTGCGGTTTCCTCCTTACTTTTCTATTTCTCTGTTATTGTAAAGCTCAGTGATTTCTTCAATGGGCTTTTGCATAAGATTTTCAATAAGTTCGGTAAAAGTGCCGTCCTTAATTTCCTTTACTCTGTCCTCAAGATGCTGCGATTTCGGGGCTAAGTATTTACCGTTAAGTCTGCGTGCCAGCATTGCAACCTGCGGATGCGAAATACCTGCAGGGCAACGTGACGAACAAACGCCGCACATAACGCAATCAAAAGATTCTTCCGCGCATTTGTCAAATTCACCGCGCTGCGCGTAAGCTATGTACTGCATTACATTAAGGGACTGTGTGCAGCTCTTTGTGCAGGCATTACATCCCACGCACGCATATATTTCAGGATAAAGCTGCATCATTATCTGCTCTGTCGGTTTAATTTTTTCAATATCGTAAACCTGTTTAACAAGCGGAAAGAAAGGCAGAGTCGCAACATACATATTGTCCTCTACTTTGGTTTGACAGGCAAGGCAAGTCTTTAACTCCCTATCCCCTTTTATACGGTAAATTGTAGCGCAGGCGCCGCAAAATCCGTTACGGCATCCGCAACCGCGAACAAGCTGATAACCCGCATACTCCATAGCACGCATTATTGTAAGATTGTCCGGTACGCTGTATTGCTTACCAAACAAATAAACATTAACCATATTTTCCATGTTTCTTCTCCTTATCAATATTCGTTCGGCAGTTCTTCAAGCTCATCGCATCTGAATACCGGACCGTCCTTGCAAACGTATTTAGCACCGATATTACAACGTCCGCACTTGCCTATTCCGCATTTCATACGCAATTCCATAGTGGTATATACCTGCGTTTTGTCAAATCCCAATTCTTCAAGACCGGCAAGCGTAAACTTAATCATTATAGGCGGTCCGCAAAGAATTGCAATTTTATCGGTTGAAAAACCGAGTTCTTTAACATAGTTCGGAACAAAGCCGACATGGCCGTCCCACTCGGGTTGTTCACGGTCTATTGTAAGGTGAACGCTTACGCCGGCATCGTTTGCCCACTCGTCAATAATCTCTTTATAATCAACCAGATCCTGCATACTGCGTGAACCGTAAACTATATCTATCTTACCGTATTTATCACGGTAATGTCTGCAATAATTAATTACAGAGCGCAGCGGTGCCAAACCGATACCGCCTGCAATAAACAGCATATCGTGTCCGACAAATTCCGTATCTACGGGGAAAGGTCTGCCGTAAGGTCCGCGAATTGTTATTTGCTGACCTACTTCCATTGCGTGCAGCCATTCTGTAACACAACCGCATTTCTTTATGGAAAACTCCATAAATTCAGTATTTGTAGGCGACGATGTTATTGAAAACATTGCCTCGCCTACACCGGGGATTGAAAGCATTGCACACTGTCCGGGCTTATGCTCAAACGCTTTTTTGCCATCGGGAGTTACAACGCGAAAAGTCTTTACATCGGGTGTGTCTATGCGAATATCCGTAACAACGCCTACAACAGGTATAAGCGGTTCTTTAATATCAGCCATTGCATTTTCCTCCCAACGTCTTCATAACTTTTACAATATTCATTTGTATCGGGCATTTTGCCATACAGCGTCCGCAGCCGACACAAGAGAACAGTCCGTCATTATTTGTGGGGTAATAAACCAATTTATGCATAAAGCGCTGACGGAAACGCTCAAGTTGTGTAAGTCTGGGTTGGCCTGCCGACATTTTGGTGAATTCCGAATACATGCAGGAATCCCAACAGCGAAAACGCTTAATGCCGTGGCCTGTATTAAAGTCTTTAATATCGTAACACTGGCAAGTCGGACATACAAATGTGCAAGTGCCGCATCCCAGACATGACTGAGACAGTTCTTTCCATTCGGGCGCATTAAAGAATTCCGAAGTTTTACCCGAGCCGAAAGCGTCAGCCTTTAAGTTCGCAAGGGGAAGTTTTTTCATCCTTTCCCGTGTTAAATTCTGCTGCTCGGTTACCGGTTTTGTGTCGGCGTCTTCTGTAATGCTTTCAAGATTTTTCAACAGTTTTTCGCCTTTATCGGTTTTTGCATCCATATAGAGTGCGCCGTCGGTTTTATAGCACACAACATCGCCGTCGGGTTGTGCCGCATCAATACCGAAAGTGCCGCAGAAACAGGTCTCCGCCGGTTTTGTACAGGCAAGCGACATTATAACTCCGTGCTCACGGCGATTCTTGTAATATGTATCCACGGGCTGTCCCAAAAACACTCTGTCAAGAACATCAAAGCTCTTAACATCGCAGGCACGCACGCCGAAAACAACAAAATCTTCACATTCCTGCCTGTCGTCTATAATTTCAATGTTCTTTCCCTGCACTTTAAAATCCATAAGATTTTCGGTTTGCGGAAAGAAGAAATCCTTTGCGCTGCGCACGGTGTTAAGTGCGTCGGACAATTTTTTGCCCTGTGCATATTCTTCGTATCGCGCGCCGCCGTTTGTATCAACCGGCATGTAAAGTCTGTCCGACTTTGCAATTTCTTCAAAGAGGGTGTCGAGTTTATCAAGTGAAATTTTACGCATGTTCTCCACCTCTTTCTACCGCTTGTGCGGGCTCTATATCTTCGGTTGTGTAATTTACAATAGGAGCGCGGCTTCCGACCTCTGCCCCTGCCTGATATTCGCCGTAGAATGAATCAATATCCTTTATAAACTTGCGGTTAAGCAGATGCAAAGGTATATGCTGCGGACAAACTCTTGAGCACTCGCCGCAGTCGGTACAACGTCCGACAACATGAAAAGCGCGGATTATATGGAACATTTTTTCTTCAAAGGAATTTGCCGCCGCCTTATTTTCAACACCCGAATTCGGATTGTCGAATACACATTTTTCACAAGTGCATGCCGGACAAACGTCCCTGCAGGCATTACAGCGAATACAACGCGAAAGTTCGTTCTGCCAAAAAGCAAATCTTTCATCGGCAGTCATTTTTTCAAGTTTTTCAACTTCATCAAAACGGTGCGAATCCAGCACTTCGCCGTCCTCGCCTAAAAGTTCGTCATATGCAACATGGTGTTTGGATTTACAGTTAAGGCAGCGCTCCTGCAAAAGTTCTTCGCGTTTAACGGTTACGGTACCGTCGAACAGTGTTTCTATTTCCACGCTGTCGCCGCCGTCGTTTACGGCTGAAATACCGTCGGATACCGTTTTGATTTTTGCCGTGTCAAGCATACCGTTACACGGCACACCTACAACATACACTTTTTCGCGGTCGAAACGATGCTCGGTTAAAAGCTGGTTAAAACTGTATGTATCGCACGGTTTTAAAAATACAAGCACCTTATTTTCACTTTTTGCCGTTTCTTTAACAAGGTATTTGGAAAAATTTGCAGAGCAGAAATCGCCCCATATCAATTTTTCCTCAACATCCTGTGCCGAAGTAAACACTGCGGGGGTTACATCATAATCAAATTCGCCCTTACCCCAGCCGAGTACGCGGTCAACAGTGCCGTTATTTAATAATTCGGAGGCTTTTTCAACTAAAACTTCACGCTTTATTTCTTGCATCTTAAATCCTCCAATCTCTTGTTCTCGCCAAGTGCCGCTACGGTCTTTGCAAAATCGTTCATAGTTGCGGCAAATTTTGCGCCTTCTGCCGCGCTCACCCATTCAACACGGGTACGTTCTTTTTCAATGCCCAGATAATCAAGCATTGAGAAAAGCAGCGACATACGGCGGCGTGTATAATAGTTGCCTGATGTATAATGGCAGTCGCCGGGATGGCAGCCGCAGATTATAACACCGTCGGCACCGCGCTGAAACGCGCGTAAAATAAACATCGGATTTACTCTGCACGAACACGGAACGCGTATTATTTTAACGTCCGCGGGATAATTAAGTCTGTTGTTACCGGCAAGGTCTGCTCCGGCGTAGGAACACCAGTTGCAGCAGAATGCCACAATAAGCGGTTTATAATCATTTACTTGCATATTGCGTCTACCTCCGCCATTATTTGTTTATTCATAAATCCTTTAAGATCCATAGCGCCCGACATACAGGCAACCGTACAAGCGCCGCAGCCCTGACAAACAGCCTCGTTAACAACGGCAACGCGGCGAACCTTGGTCGTTCTGTCCGGCATTCTGAATTCTTTATCCTGATATGTAATTGCGCCGTAAGGACAAACCTTTTCGCAGGTAGAGCATCCGTTACACATCATTTCGTCCGAGTGTGCAACGCACGGGTTGCCCATTAGCTTATCCTTGCACAAAAGTCCTATAACTTTTGAAGCGGCTGCGCCTGCCTGTGATACCGTTTCGGGTATATCTTTAGGTCCCTGACAGGTACCAGAGAGATAAACGCCGGCTGTAGGACTTTCTACCGGACGCAGTTTCGGGTGAGCCTCGGTAAAGAAGTCGTTTGTATCCATACTTGCGGTAAGCATTGTTGCAAGCGGACGCGCCGATTTATCCGGTTCGATAGCGGCGGCAAGAACAACCATGTCCGCATCTATATGCAGCTGTTTGCCGTCTATAAGATCGGATGCCTGAACCTTAAGTTTCTTGCCTTCGGGCGATACTTTACCTACCATACCTTTTATGTAATGCACGCCGTATTCCTCAACTGCACGGCGGTAGAATTCATCAAAATTCTTACCCGGTGTACGTACATCAATATAGAAAACATAAACGTCTGTATCGGGGTACTTATCCCTTATAAGCATTGCGTGCTTTGCGGTATACATACAGCATATTTTAGAGCAATACTCTTTTCCCTTTTCGTTGCAGGCAGAGCAACGGGAGCCTACGCACTGTACAAAAACTATTGTATGCGGATGCTCGCCGTCTGAGGGGCGCAAAAGCGTACCGCCCGTAGGTCCTGCCGCATTCATAAGACGCTCAAGTTCAAGCGAAGTAACAACATCTTTCGATTCGCTGTAGGCAAATTCGTCAAATTTTGCAACCGAGATAGGATTAAATCCCGTTGCAACAACTATTGCGCCGTATTTTTCTTTAACAAATTCGTCCTTGGCATCGTAATTAATTGCACCGGCAGAGCAAACTTTTGAGCAAAGTCCGCATTTTCCGGTTTTAAGTTTTGTGCAGTAATTGGGATCTATCGTCGCAACCTTCGGTACTGCCTGTGCAAACGGAATATATACGGCGTGACGGTTATCCATACCCAAATTAAACTCGTTAGGTACGTTTTTCTGCGGACATTTTTCCGTACAAAGTCCGCAGCCCGTGCATATATCTTCGTTTACATATCTTGCCTTGCGTTTAATGGTAACTTCAAAATTACCTACAAATCCGCCGACTTCGGTTACTTCGGAATACGAGAAAATTCTGATTTTATCGTTCTGTGCAACATCCACCATTTTAGGTGTAAGTATACATGCGGCACAGTCAAGCGTCGGGAAAGTTTTATCAAGCTGCGCCATTTTACCGCCTATTGTCGGCTTTGTTTCAACTATATCAACGGGGAAACCGGCATCGGCAATATCAAGCGCTGTTTGTATACCGGCAATACCGCCGCCTATTACCAGTGCACGTTTGGTAACGGGGCTTTCGCCGGGTGTAAGCGGTGCGTTAAGGTTAACCTTTGCAACGGCAGCCTTTGCAAGAATTATTGCTTTTTCGGTGCCGACCGGCATTTCCTTATGCACCCAGGAACACTGCTCACGGATGTTTGCAATCTCAACCATATAAGGATTAAGTCCTGCCGCAGCGGCTGTTTTGCGGAACGTAGCTTCGTGCATACGCGGTGAGCAGGAACAAATTACAATACCTGTAAGTTTATGTTCTTTAACGGCGTCGATTATCATATTCTGTCCTGCCTGAGAACACATATATTGATAATCTGTGGAGAATACAACTCCGGGTTCGTTCTTTAAAGCCTGTGCTACAGCCGCAACATCAACCGTACCGGCAATGTTTGTACCGCAGTGGCACACAAATACTCCTATTCTTTGCATAGTTGTTTCTCCTTTCTACTTAGAATATTTACGCATGGCACTTACTATTGCCTGTTGCGGTAGATCATCATCAACCATCGGCGGAATATCGTCAGCCGTCATGTGATTTTCACCTTTTTCGCGTATAACGGTAAGCCTTACAGCCTCTATCAGTTTTGCCGGCTCAACCCCGCGCGGACAGCGGTCTACACAGGCAAAGCACGAAAGGCACTTATAAATGGATTTTGATTTAAGCAACGGTTCAAGCTCGCCGTTTTCAACCATATATACAAACTGATGAGGATGATATTCCATCTCATCATACGAAGGGCATGTGCCCGAGCACTTACCGCAACGCATACATTTACGCGGATTAACCCCGCTTATACGAAGGATGTTTTCTTTTTTGTTTGCAATGTTACTGTGCATTTGTATCCTCCTTAATACCAAGCGCCTGCGCTAAAAGTTCGGTAAAATAAATAACCGGTATATCGCTGTTATGCTTTACCAAATTGTACTTGCAAAGCGGACATGCGGTAACTATCATTTCCGCACCGTGATTTACGGCACTGTCTGCTATTGCATTCGACCTTTTCTTCGCAGCCGATTCATCTTCAAGTGCAATATAACCGCCGCAGCATTCGTTGCGTTGCGGATAAACCACCGGCTCGGCACCGAGCGCGCGTATAAAATCTTCCATAATTTTCGGATTTTCTACATCGTCAAACGCCATTACTTTGCCGGGACGCAGTAAAAGACAACCGTAGTATGCCGCTATTTTTTTGCCTGTAAGCGGATTTACGACCGCCTCTTTCAGTTTATCAAATCCTACCGTATCGCGCAAAAGTTCAAGAAAATGATATACTTTTGTTTCTCCGCTGTACGGTTCTCTTTTTTCTTTATCCTGTGCCATATACGCGTTCACCTTAGCGGCAAACTCGCCGTCGTTCTGCATGGCGTAATTTGTTTGTTTAATTACATTGTGGCAAGCGGAACAAACGGTAACCAACGGCTCTCCGGCGTCGCGCGCACTCATTAAAGCACGTACGCTTGAAAGCTTTGTTGCAATTTCATCCTTAGAAGTTACATAAACGCCGCCGCAGCATTGCCAGTCTTTAATCTCACAAAGTTCTATTCCGAGTTTTTCTGCGCTTTTGCGTGCATAAATATCAAGCTGTTTAGCCTTTGTACGCAAGGTGCAACCCGGGAAATAACTAACCTTCATAATTTACCTCCAAAAAGGTTTGGCTCCCGTCAGCCTAAACCATCTGTTCGGGGTGGAATACCTCGTCAAATTTTTCTGCTGTTAAAAAGCCGAGTTCAACACACGCCTGTTTAAGCGAAATATTGTCCTTAAACGCCTTTTTTGCCGTTTTTGCGGCATTTTCGTAACCTATGTACGGATTAAGCGCCGTAACAAGCATAAGCGAATTATGCAAATTATGGTGCATTTTTTCCTTATTTGCAGTAATGCCGACAGCACAATTCTTATTAAAGGAAACGATTGCTTCCGCTAAAAGTCTTGCGGATTGCAGGAAATTGTAAGCCGTAACCGGCATAAACACATTAAGTTCAAAATTTCCCTGCGAAGCCGCCATACCGACGGCGACATCATTACCCATTACCTGTACGGCAACCATTGTAACTGCTTCGCACTGCGTCGGATTTACTTTGCCCGGCATTATTGATGAGCCCGGTTCGTTTTCCGGAATATGTATTTCGCCCAGTCCGTCACGCGGTCCTGATGCCAACCAGCGTACATCATTTGCGATTTTCATCATATCGCATGCGGTTGCTTTAATTGCACCGTGTGCAAAAACAATTTCATCTTTGGATGTAAGCGCATGGAATTTGTTTTCCGCCGTTACAAAAGGCTTGCCCGTAAGGCCTGCAACCTTTTGTGCCACCAATGTATCAAAACCTTTCGGCGCGTTAAGTCCGGTACCTACCGCAGTACCGCCCAGTGCCAACTCATAAAGCGGTTTAACGGCTGTTTTCAACAACTGTACGTCGCGTTCAAGGCTTGCTCTCCAGCCGGAGATTTCCTGACTGAATTTTATAGGCGTTGCGTCCTGCAAATGCGTACGTCCCGACTTAACAATACCTTCGTTTTCCTTTTCAAGTCTTTTAAAAGTATTTATAAGTTCTTCAACCGCGGGAATCAATTTATCCTCAACTGCCAGCACTGCCGAAATATGCATTGCCGTCGGGAAGGTATCGTTTGAGGATTGACTCATATTTATATCATCATTCGGATGGCATAATTTTTTATTTGCAATTTGATTTGCACGGTTCGCGATTACTTCGTTTGCATTCATATTTGACTGCGTACCCGAACCCGTCTGCCATACAACAAGCGGAAAATTATTGTTAAGGCTGCCGGATATTACTTCGTCGCACGCCTTGCTTATTGCATCCAGTTTTTCGGCAGTCATTTTTTCGGGTTTAAGCTCGGCATTAGCCTGTGCCGCAGCCTTTTTAAGTATGCCGAAAGCGTGTGTTATTTCACGCGGCATGGTTTCAATATTAACGCCTATTTCAAAATTTTCGTGACTTCTTTGCGTTTGTGCCGCCCAAAGACAGTCCGCAGGGACCTTTACTTCCCCCATAGAATCGTGTTCAATACGGTATTCCATATTTTTCAGTCCTTATATATCAAGATTTTTAATTACTTCTTTAAGTGTATTTGCGCTGTGCTGGAGTTTAACTATTTCTTCATCGGTCAGCCAGATATTTACCTTGCCGCGAACACACTTATTACCTATAAGGTTAAGGGTGCTTAAGCATACGTCGTCAATACCGTATTCGCCGTGCATCATGGTGGATACCGTCATAGTTGTATCCATACCGCCGAGCAAGCATTTGCATATATGGCAAACCGAAACGGATACCGCATAGAAGGTTGCGCCCTTGCGTGCGATTACTCTGCCGCCGGATTTTCTTACATACTGCTCTATTTCATCAAGGTCGAGCGTCGGACTTTCAATACCGGGAGTTGTTATATATTTGTTGCACTCTGTTATCGGTACGTTTGAGATATTTGCAACAGACCACGGAATAAAGGAAGAATCACCGTGTTCGCCGAAAACATAAGCATGTACATTGCTTTGGCTTATGTTATAGTATTCCGAAAGACGGGCGCGCAAACGTGCAGTATCGAGAATTGTACCCGAACCGATTATACGGTTTTCCGGAATTCCGGAGTACTTGCAAAAAGTATATGTCAGTATATCAACCGGATTACTTACAATTATATATGCGGCATCCGGTGCATATTTTGTTATTTCGGGAATTATTGATTTTGTAATGTTAACGTTTGTTTGTGCAAGCTCAAGTCTTGTCTGTCCGGGTTTTCTTGCAATGCCCGAAGTTAAAATAACTATATCCGCGCCTGCCGCGTCCCTGTAATCGCCCGCATATACGGAGCAAGCACTGCAAAACGGAGTTCCCTGTCTTATATCAAGGGCTTCTCCCAATGCCTTTTCGTTATTGATGTCTATCATAACGATTTCCGACGCTATACCCATTACGGTAAGCGTGTAAGCGATAGTAGAGCCTACGCTTCCTGTTCCGATGATTGCTACTTTATTCATAAAGCACCTTCCCATATTTCAAATTTATATAACCGTCGGCACAAAGCCTTTCGCGGCATACCGCCGTCCATTGTATTATAACACACTTTTTTAAATAATGGAATTGCAAGTTTTACATATCGGTAAAATATTTATCGATATATCCTGACACGATAAGGCACATGACGGTTTTTTGTGTTTTTTTAGTTCTTAATATCGCAGAAATCACCGGAGGAGCAATAAAGCTCTCCGGTGACTGTATTTTTCTCAGGCAAATAACCCGTACCGAGTTAACCTATAATGCCTACTTTTCAAGACCTTTTTTAAGGTTATCAAGCTGGCGGCGGAGTTCCGCAGGTAATTTATCGCCGAACTTCTTGTAATGTTCTTCTATCTCCGCTGCTTCCTTCTCCCATACTTCCTTATCTACGGT
>CAKSKA010000014.1 GCA_934464615.1 uncultured Eubacteriales bacterium
ACTCTGTGCGCGCCTTGGATATAGCAGTGTTCATTTGTTCGGTACTTACATCACCCGGCTCGCCTTTGTCGCCTTTTTCACCCTTATCTCCTTTAAATTCACCGCTGTCTTTTGCCTCTTCTAAAGCTTGTAATGCTTTATCTACATTTTCTAGTGCCCTGTTAAGGGTTGAAAATTCATTAGAACTTACAATTGCTTTATCGCTACAAGCAGTTGCTGTAACTTCAATAAAAAAAGTTACAGTCGACAAGAGGGAAGACTGATTATAAAGTGCTACATCAGCCTTCATTCTTCCAGGAACGGCTAACGCTTGTTCTGTCAGTTCAACGTAAACCTTGCCGTCTTTAACGCATCCATCATTAAAGACGGCTGTTCCGTCCGGTTTAGTACACCTAAACCGCGGTATTGTTTCGTCAGAAACCGTGTAAGACTTTCCTGATTTTGTTATTGTTATACAAAGATATCGGGATTCTTTATCATTCTGCTTTGCTTCGACGTACAAATGAGATAGTCCGCCAGCAACGTCAAGTGTTATTGATCTGACATATGATAAATCTTTAATATCGCTAAATTGTAATGCCATATTTACATCCTCCTTGTTATTTTAATATCCACTCGGTCCAAGTACTCTCGCATGCAATATACGATCTAATATATACATTGCAACCACTCGTTATGGCAGTATACCGTTGGATAACATTGCTTTTATCCGTTAATACCTCCAGAAAGCCTGCAGCCACAATTGGAGCGTTTAATGAGGGAAACACGGGATCATAAGAATAAATGCCGCCAGTTTTAATAGAGTCAAAACTTTCGCCGTCCAATCTTTTAACAAATCCTAAAACAATTGCACCATTCATAAATACATCCCCAACGACGTCAAGAGCGCCCTGAGGATTTTTGTTGTTAATTCCAATTCTCTTTTTCCGTATTGAAAAATGTGGAGTTCCAGGTCCGATAACAATATATTCATTAAATACACTGCCTTCGCGGCATTGATCTTGTATCTGAATATGGAAGTCCCAAGAGCAATTTGTATCAAGTGAAATTAATTCTGTACAATTAAAATTGAATGTTGTGCCGGATTGAGACATACTTGAAAGGATTGAAACATAATCTTCCCAAACATCTGAATTTGTTCGCTTGTATCTATACTTTGCGCTGTATACGCTATTATGATTGATATCGTCAATTATTACCTTTGATAAGGAACCGGTAAATGATAGCTGAATATTATTATCAATGTCATTTTCTCGACGAAGTGTATAAGATGTTATTTTTGGGGCGGAATAGTTTATAACTTCTATTATTTTACTAGCCGTGGCTACATAACCGCGGCTATCTTTAACTGTTACAGTACAAACTAACATGCCCGAACTATTAACAGAGCCAAGGGGTATAGATGTAGTTGAACTCTCCTTTGAGTTGTTGCCTATTACCGCACTATATGATGATATAGTAGAGCCATTGTTTGCGGTTGCCTCATCACAAGATATAACAAGTTTAGAAAAATCTTTAATCAAATATTGGCTATCTCCGGTTAAATAAACGGTATAGATATTATTATCAACATAATTAAATCCTGTAAAGGTTGGTGCAGAGTTTTCGGCAGAAGTTAA
Source organism: uncultured Eubacteriales bacterium (assembly GCA_934464615.1). Taxonomy (GTDB): domain Bacteria; phylum Bacillota; class Clostridia; order Oscillospirales; family Acutalibacteraceae; genus SIG565. The sequence continues at coordinate 1,620 of CAKSKA010000014.1, forward strand.
GATTGACACGGCGCAAGAAGATATAGAACCTATTTGTGTCAAACAAGATGAATCGGAATATGTCAAAAGTTGCAAAGTCGCATCTAAGGTTTGAACATTTGACATTGCGGCTAAAAGCGAGGTTTTTTGTTCTGTTGTTAATGTGATGGTGCGCTCTTCCGTTCCGATATCCCAATTTATTTCAGATGTAGAAAACACTAACTGTGAACCGGCCTTTAAATGCAGTTTATGGTAGTACGAGTTATCATATACTGATATATTTACAACAATATTTACAGTACTTGCATCGGCAATTATTGCAAGTGCAGAATTCAGTATAGAAGCCCCAAGTGTTTTAATGTATTGTACTTCTGAGGTTCCCCATAATTGATTATTTGTTTTTCTGGAACGAAATTTTACACTATATGTATTGTTCGGTGTAAGCCCGTAAATTGTCCCGGATTCACCACAATCAATCCATGTTGAGCCATTATTAATACTATATTGTATTCGATCCGTTTCAACATTTGTGGATATAGAAAAATCAAAACTGGCGGACGTTACATTCGAGTATGTAAATGAAATGATTGGAGCATCTCTGTCGATCTTTGTGAGTGTCACAGGAAATGTCTGAGTGGAAAAAGTAATGTTTTCGTTATTTGTGTTAGTATAAGCGTAAACATTAATCGATAATTCACCGTTTTCATTATGATATAATTTCAACGATCTTGTATTTCCGACCTGAGTATATGAATTATAGGTGATTTTTTGGTTTACCGTTATTTGACTTTCTGTCCATCCTTGCCCATCTACACCAATAAATAATTTACCTTGACCGTATGTAGTATATCCAGTATTTGTTCTCCACATTTGGACATATATAGATGCATCATTACAGTTATTTATTGTATCGATGAAATCTTCTTGCAATATTATTCTGGCTCGGACATAATTTGCTACCCAAATGTCATTTGAAACGAACGTTGCCATAATATTCCTCCAATTAATCGAGCACGATTATATCAATTCCGTCAGTACACGGCTTAAACATAGTTTTTGAACTGCCAACAAATTTTGTTGTACCTTTTAATGTCATTTCATTTACCATAGCTTCATCTTCAGTAATGCGAACACTATCATCATAAGTACCCTGATTATTCCTACGTTGTACTCTAAATGCATCGTTTGAAATATTTGTTGCTACGGAACTATCGCTTTTAATTACGCGAATTCCATTTTTATCAATTTTAACTTCTGTTGTGTAGATCTCGTTGTGTGATGGTTGCCATACTATAGGAGCGAATGACATTCCTTCAACAAGAATCATGTCAGCAACATACATATAATTTTTTGTAGACGAAATTAGAATAGTTAGGTCGGTAGATGATAAAGAGGGAATAGCTACAAAAAACTCCAACCATTGCTTTTGCGCAGCAGTTTCTTGAAAGACTATTTCTGTTGTATCTCCGTGAATAACTTTTATAAACCCAGTGTATTGAGCATATGACTTTTTAATACGAACGGAAAAACTATATGCACTTCCAACGATTAAATTATGAACTGTTTGCGATAGAGTTGAATCTTCCCCAAGTCTAAAGCAACACCCAGAAGTAGTTGATGAATCTTCTATGGCTTGCACCGTACCTGTATGAATCCAATCATCAGAAACGCCGTTCATGCCACTCGAATTTATAATACTATTTATTCCACCCCTATAGGTTCTTTGAACAGAATATGTGAGCCCAGCAATAGAGTTTTTCAAAGAATTAATTTGTTCCTCTGTGTATTCATTATTGTCAGAAATTGTTTTTGCTAAATGAGTTATTTGTGAAGTTAACCCTTCGGCAGTTGCTTGAAATGTTGCGGCTATTTTATTAATTGTTCCGTTTACCTCATTAATAATAGAATCCGTATAACTTTGGCTAATTGATGAACCCTGTACACTATCTGCCCGTAGCAACGATCCCTCGAGCACACCGACACGAATAAAATCTGCAACGAAAGATCCATCGTAGGTCATAGCAATAGTGTATCTGGTCGTATCGCCGATATTGCCTGCCCCCGTTGAACTATGTCCGAGTCCGGCCAGATTCCAACGCCAAACATTTGTCGCGGTTTCGACGTTTGGAGTATCCATTATCAATATTTCTTGCGGTTGTTCAGCAGGGCGGAAGACAACATAACCGCCACTGTTGCCGGTTATAGCTTGTGTTGCTTTTAGAATAGCGTTATTTAGCGTCTTAACCGTATGATCTATTTCACTATTTATTGATGATGAAATATTACCAATAGTTGTTGATATAGTTGACGGTACACATGACAGTGTTATTACATTTCTTTGAGGTTCCTCAGGGTATTCCTTGTATTGGACAATGCGATGTTGTACCTTAATGTTATGTTGCCTGTCGATTAACATTACTGCCTTGTGTAGTTTGAATTTTAAAAAGCTGTATTCCGTTTTCATTTTTGCGAGATCAACAACATCGCACTCATATGATCGAACCGGAAAAGCGAGGGCCTTTAATTTCTCTATAGTATCTTTAAGAAGATTCTCTTTTACAGTGTATCTATCATCTGACCAATAACCGCAAATGATTTTGTTCGAGTATTCGAAATTCTCAACATATTCTTTGCCATCATTGATATCAGCAAACGAAAGCCCATCTTTACCCCATGCGTATAGCCGAGTTATGAAATTAAGAGTATCGCCTTGAAATGAAATATTTCTCAAATTTAATTCATCTGTCACATATTCCCCGGTAACTTCTGCAAAATTTTTAGGATATACCTTTAACTGCTTTTTGACGAGGCTCCATTCGAGAAAAACGCCGTATGTTGACATACTGCTTATAATAACATCATAATCAGTGCAAAAATCAAAAGACGTTGTACGTCGTATAGAGGTAATATTTCCATCTATGACTTTCCAGCCTTCAGGCAGGTGTGAATAAAGTAACTCCGAAAGAGTGACGCTTTCCGAGCAATAATTCTTATATATCTTCCTTTTTAAAAAATCGAAATTTAAATCACATTCGATTGTCCCGTTTTTAACCTTCTTCACTATGAATTTGTTATCACCATATTCAAGTTCACATTCTTCCGAAATCAGATTGTACAAAGGGTGCCCCACAGGAATATCAAATGACAGCCTTATATTTCCATCTGATTTATGGAGAAGGTAAAAATTTTCTATTCCGGTAAGTGGATAAAATTCCCCTGTATTGTAAAAAAAACGAAGCATAACTATGTTTCTCCTTACAAATAAATAGGATAGTATTGTACTATTACAGTAGCACCCTCTGTAATGGAAATTGTGTTGTTTCCAGGGTTTAATTTCGGGAAGTCGGTCATATCGCAATCAATAAACTTATTAGCTCCATTTTGCAATACAACTTTCTTGATTCCATCAATTATTATTTCACCAGATATATTATTAATAGATATACCGTTTACTGTAATGCTGTCCTTTTCTGTGTTAATAATAAAACGGCACTCTGTTTCATAATTCCCATTGACAAAAATGTCAGATGTTTCCGTAAAAATATAACTTTCTAAGGGACCGTGTCTAAAGCCAATTAAAGAAAAAGAATTTTGCTCTATCCAATCAGCTTTTGTTACCGATGTGCCAGTTGAAACTAAAACACAGTAATAATAGAATCCATCTGGCAGCAATAATTCGGCTTCATTATGCAAAGTAGCAGTAAAATTAGACATGTTTCTTATAGCATCGTGCGTGTCCTGCCCATGAAAATCAAATTTTAGCGTAATTTTTCTTAATCTTGCTCTATTCGTAAGACGTATTGGAATCAAAGTTGACGGTGGAAGAAAATAAGTATTCTCTAGTTCACATCCACTCACACTATAACTTAATAAATATGCACCATATATTTCGGGATCTAAACCATTAATTTTCACTCATTTTCCCTCCCAATCAATTTCTTTTGCCACTTCGGGCGCTAAAATAGATCCAACTTTTTGTTTATCAAGATAAACATCTCCTTTGAGAATCCTTTTTTCATCGGAACTTTCTTCAGAATTTGAGCTGTTAACGCCTTCGGAATTATTTGTAATTATTTCAGATTTTGCTGCCGAAGTTCTTGCAACATAATTATTATCATCATCAACAACCGTTGATAAATGCCTTACGGCGCTTCCGATATCAATATCCTTGAATATATCATCAGGTGGAACGTAAAATTCTGTATCGGCGATTTCCTTAGCCAAATTTGTCATACTGCCGATTGCCGTCTGCGCTTCGTTGTCTATGCCTTCAGCAAGACCGAGCACTAGGTTTTTACCGATAACATTTTCAAACAGCGTTGATGGAGAATGTATGCCGAAAAAATCTTTAATTCCGTCTACAATACCGCCAAAGAATCCCTTGATTTTATTCCAAATCCAGTCCTTGACGTTCTTAATGCCTTCCCATAATCCCTTAATAAGATTTTCGCCTATATCCTTAAATTTAGAAACGCCGTCTTTAAAGGCATTTACTAACGCAGATATAATTTGTGGAACAGCTTTTACCAGCTGAACAATTATTGTCGGCAAAGCCTTAATTAAAGACATAAATAAATCTATACCAGACTGAATGAGCAGCGGAATATTATCAAGCAATGCCGAAATAATGCTTGAAATAATTTCTGGTATAGCCGAAACCAACGCGACGATGATGTCAGGCAATGCTCCGATTAATGAAGTCAACAAGTCAATGCCGCACTGAATAATCAACGGTATCGAGTCTATAAGAGCCTGTATAATCGAATTGATGATTTGCGGCAGTACGGCTACGATAGTAATTATAATTTGCGGTAAGGCTTTAACCAAAGAAACAAGAAGCTCTATTCCGCACTCTATCAATAACGGTATCATTCCTACAAGGGTACTAATGATAGAGCCAATAATTACCGGCAACACATTAACGATTGCGTAGATTATATCAGGCAAAGCCTGAACCAAAGAAACAAGAAGCTTAACACCGCAGTCCACAATAAGCGGTATTAAATCAAGTAAAGCCGCTATAATTCCGTTAATTATGCTCGGCAAAGCTAAAGCAATGGTGTTTATAATGTCCGGAAGAGCCTGCACCAGCGCAGTAAGTAAGGTTATTCCACACTCAATTATTTGAGGAATTAAAGCGGTCAGACCGTCAACTATACTTTGTATAAGCGCAGGAAGAACATCTATAATAGAAACTATAATGTCCGGAAGAGCCGCGGCTAATGTTGTGACAACCTGCGTTATCGCATCTAACAAAAGCGGAACATTCTCAACTATTGTGTTTATAATTAGCTGCATTATTTCAGGCAGCTTGCTAACCAAATTTTGAATAATGTCCGGTAAGGCTCCTACAAGCGCTTGTACCAAGCCAATAGCTGCTTCAATAATGATAGGTATTGCTGTTGTTATAAAGTCTGCAATAGAATCTACGGAGTCCAAAATAATGTTAATTATGGAATCCAGCAATTCAGGTAACGCTTGAACTATGGAAGTGACAACCTGCGTTATCGCATCTAAGAGCGTAGGAAGCGAATCAAGAATTCCGTATATAATCGAATTTATTATTTCGGGTATTCTATCGCTTAAATACGGTATTGCTGCAATTATTCCACCGGTTAACCCCTCTATAAGAGATATTCCGACATCAATAAGGGTGGGAATACTGTCTACAATCGTTTCTGCGCAAGCGGTGATACAATCAGCTATTGCCGGTATTAAAGCCGGCAAGGCTGTTGCCAACCCGCTTGCAAAAGTCTGTACCATATTAATTGCCAATTCCGCAATCATCGGTAGGCTATCCACAATATAATCTATTGCGGTCATTACGATTTGCGAAAGCGTTGAGAATATAGCGGGCATTCCAGCCATAACGCCGTCAAGCAGCGTTTTTGCGCAATCAAGCATTTTAGGGAGTAATTCCGAAACAAGCTTAGGCAACGATTCCGTTATTGTAGGAATAAGCGAATCTATTGCTTTTGGAATCGTTGTAATTATTTGCGTAATAACAGGAATTAAATTGTTTAGGGCCGCTGTTGCACTTTCTACAAGCTTAGTCATTAAAGCGGAAATATCCGCATTTTTATCACCAAAGCCGGTTATAAGATTATCCCATGCAGCCTTAGTCATATTCATAGAGCCCTGAATAGTGCTGCTTGCTTCTTCCGCCGATGTTCCTGTAATACCCAATTCCGTTTGCACGATGTGTATTGCATCTACAATATCGGCAAAACTGGAAATATCATACTTAATACCTGATATTTTTTCGGCGTCCTCAAGAAGTCTTTGCATTTCTTCTTTTGTGCCGCCGTAACCGAGTTTGAGGTTATCAAGCATTGTATAATTCTGTTTCGCAAATCCTTGATATGCGTGCTGAATATCCGCCATTGCGGTACCCATTTTGTTGGCGTTATCAGACATATCAATTATTGCGGAATCGGCCTTTTGTGCCGCCTTGTCAGTATCGTTTCCTAAGCTCTGCAGGAGCGAAGCAGAAAACGAAGTTGCAAGGCTCATATAATCGTTTGCGGATATCTGCGCTGTTTTATAGGCTATATCCGCATATCCGATCATTTTATTGGCGCTGTCTTTATATAGGGTTTCTATACCGCCGACTAACTGCTCGTATTCGCCATAACTGTCTACGGCAGCCTTTGTCAGAGTGCCTACTGCCGCCGTAGCCGTAGCAACACCGGCAATGGCGGCTTTACCAAGTTTAGCAAGACCTGTTTTTAGTCCACTGCTATCAAGTTCGGTATCTATAAGTACCGAGCCGTCAGCCATACAAATCACTCCTTTTTATCTGACATAAAATCAGTCTTAAATGATTCGCACGGCTCAATGGCTCAATGTGCTATTTATTTGAATTTAAAATTTGTTCACCGTCTTTTATGACGAGTTCAAATACCCTGTGGCAACCTCTCGTACATTTCTGATGAATGCCGTTACAATTTGCGCTGTTGTCATATATTGTAGTTTTAGCACCGCAATAAGGGCAAACCGCCCATTTGGTTTTAGTGGGTGGTAAGTTGATATTGCTCATTTAATTCCGCCTCCGAGTACGGCGCCTATCCTTGCAGCTTTTTCCTCAACCGTTAGATGTTCGGGTAGAGCATATAAAGCTTGAAGCTTTAAAATCCTGTTCCTTTCCTTATTATCTTTTATGGATGTGGCGTCGGTGGCTCTGTAACCCATAATTTTAACGAATTCGCAATCAGAAGGTAATCCGTTAAACAATGCCTTGAATTTCCACCAATGCAGATAATCTATTTCGTTTAAATCGATATTGTACGCACTGACGAAAGCGGCATAAATATAGGCATCGTCGCATTCAAAGTCATAAACCTTTTTCTTGTTTTTAACGGTCCTTCTGACCGCTTTTTGTTTGCGTGTTTCCTGCTTACCGCACCTATAAAAATCAATAATCGAATTTATAACTTCCTCGGTTATTCTTTCGGGTGTTTCCTCAACGAAAAACAAATTTATCATTTCTTCCATTTTTCGCCTGTCACTCAAGGAGTTGTCAGACAAAAGCATTTCAAAAAGTATAAATGTTCTGAAATTTGTTGAAATGGGAAACTCTTTGTTATCAATCGTTACGGTTTGCGGCAATTCGTCTATAAGAATGTTAGCGGTTTCGGTCATTTTTTCTTGGCGGACGCTCTGCGCTGTGCTCTATTTGCATAAGACGAAGTAAGGGCTTCTCTTTTGTTTAAAACATTTTCTTTTTGCTTTTTCACAAAATCGAGAAAACTCATATATGCTTCTAAGCATAAGTTGACACTTTTTTTGCTACCCAAGATTTTATTTGACGAGCCCTCGCCGAATAGGCGGTCAAATGTTTCCGAAAACCATTCAAACTGGGCTTTTAATATTTCAGACTGTTTTCCGACTTTCGGGAGTTTCTTTTCTTTTTCGCCCATTGTTTCAAATGTTTTTTCGTATCTTTCCGATGTATCAAGATCGGTAATATCAAATTCAACCTCAAAATCGTTGTATTTCCAAACTATTGAATTTGTTTCGGCAGAAACCGAATCGGTGTTTGCAATGTTTTCTGTATTTTGGCTCATAGGCTCATATCCTTTCTATGAAAAAGGACCGCTATATTAAAGCGGTCCTTTGATAAATTTTACCCCTTGGAAGTATCTGGAGTAAATGTGCTGGTTTCCACATTAAAGCTTCCCGGCACCATATCGCCTCTTGCTTTGAGAGTGCCTGAATAAATCAAAGCCTCTGTACCACTGCCTTTTGCATCGGGTATAACTGCGAATTTGCGCTGAAAAGCTTCAAATGTTCCTGAAGTAGTCCCGGGTTTCCACCCGTTCACCGTAATTATCTCACGGTGTGCGTCGGCCCCGATTTTTTCATAATCGGTAATGCTTACAATTTCATCAACAACAGCATCGCCGCTGATTACATCGCAAGTATAAGAATAACTCGGAGCATATCCGATTACATCGGAAACCTCTGTTTTGTAATTCACATACTTGCGACTATATTCCTTTGCGCCTTTGCTTTCCGAAAGGTCGGTAAAGCCTTCGCCGATTAAATGGTATTTTTCATCAGCGCATTTCATAAAGGAATACATTTGGTCTCGTGTTATAAGCTGCTGCTCCTTGTTTTCATTATCTGCCATTTACTTTTCCTCCTTATGTTTATAGGATAATGAGAAGATCGCTTGATAATCGTCTGTTCCGTTATCGTAACGGCAGGCGATAGACGGGGTGGATGTCATTTCGATTTTTGTTGCAATATTATTGCCTGACAAATTCGGAAGATTAACCAACTCTTTTTTATCGTTTTTTTTGGAAAACCATTCATCAAGCGAATTTAAAATTTTTCTTGCGTCAAGCTTGTGCTTGGTATCAAGATTTGGTGTGCGTACATAAACAGCAAACGGGAACTCGCCACTATAAGAGCCGTTTACATATTTTTTCACCTTTTTTGTACCGGCAAGCGGTTGAAACATCATTGAAAGAGCTTTTTTATCCAGCTCGTCAATTTTAATTTCTGCAACCGGTTTGTCGGGCCAAGTGTTTAAAAAATCGAGCATAGATTGCTCTATTACAACACTTTCGTTTGAATTGTTTTGAACGCCCATAAAAGATCACTCCCTGACAATTTTATTTACTCCTTTGATCCAATCCTTCTTTTTTGCGGCTTTGGCTTTTTCAAACCATTGCGCACACGCTTGTTCGTGGTGTGCTTTTGAAAAGTTGGCGTTGCGTGCATAATAGACTTTTCTTGCGTAAGGTGCATTATAGATTATTTCGCCGCTCCCTATGGCGGTTCCTCTTATTCCAGAACCGGCAAGATTACCGGTCCGCATAGGAACATACGGATCACTGTCTTTCAGCACTTCGTTGTCAAGCCATTCTTGAGCCTTTTGATACTTAGGCGAAAAGCGGCCGACCGTTCTTGGGATATTTATTTTGATTTTAAAGCCCATCTATTTCCCAATGCCACATTCTCGAAGTGCCTTTTTTATAATAGTGAGCTTTTGAAATAGCATAAGCGGTTTTATGATTTTCCTGCGGTGTGGGATATTCGGAAATTCCCTCTACAAAAAAATCTTTTTCACTTTCATTTAAGGTCCAAAAACCCTTTTTGTCGTTTGATTTTTCCCATTCATCGAAAGTAAGAAACTGCTTTTTTGCGCCGCCGATTGATTCCGCTCGCACCTTACCGTCAAAAATGAATAATCTCGCCGTATCCTGCGGAGCTTTTCCCTGTTGTGTTGCAGAAGCGCCGTAACCCGTATCACAGAAAACATTGGTGAGAACGGTAATAGAATATTGAGCAATCATATCGCTTTCACCTATGTAATTATAGAGCGTTACGGTATCGGGCAACATTTTTTTACTCGCCATTTTTTGCACGCATTCCTGCAAAAGCCCACCGACACATAAGACCGGCTTTCTTTAACATTGATATTGCCAAAGACGAAACAGGGATACCGTCCTTTGTTCGCATAATGACCTGAGAGCCGCTATTGGCAGTATTACTGATTGAATATCCGCCTAAACTTTCAGAGCCTATTGCCGAGCCTTCTGCAAAGCCTATAATTGCATTGATACCGCCTTGCTGATAAAGCATTTCAACCTCATACGCAGTTGCCTTTTTTACTTTATCAGTATTGGCGGTATCTTCGTCAATTTCCATTGTCGCAATAGAAGAAATTACATCGGAGGCTATTTCGGCAAGTCGGTCAAATTCATCATCGGGGATTGGCGTTCCTTTAAATTCAACCGAGTAAAAAATTTTGTCGATATAAGCCATTTTAATCCTCCGTATTATTCAGGAATATAATCGGGGTGTTTGCTCTTAAGGTGTTTTGTTAATGCAGATTTTGAAGTGAATTTCTCGCTACAAACAGGGCATAAAAACTCTTTTTCCGTAGCTTTCAAAGCTTCAATTTCTGAATATAAGGATTTTACCTCGGCTTTGAGTTCTTCGTTTTCTTTCGTTAACGCATCTACCTCAACCAACAAATCCTCTTTGGATGTTGCCTTGCCTCGTTGCAAAACCTCTCCGCTTTTGCTTATAACCGAATAGCCCAAAGCCAAAAATTCAGGAATTTTATCTTCTGCTATAAAGCATTCGCAATTTGCTCTTTTAACAAGAACCATTTATCTCACTCCTTTTATCCATTATCCTGAGTTTCCTTTTGTTCATCATCGGCACCAGGCTGTGATGTAGTGGTTTCGATTTCAAGAGTATCGGAAACCACAAACTGAATACCGTCAGACTTTTTGTTGAGAATGAATACATCCTCGAACGATTCCTCAAAGTAAACATATTTACCCTCAGAGCCGGCAGACGGGGGATCGAGCTGTGCAAACTGGTAAGAAACTGGAGTAATAACAGCGTTCGGATGAACGAGGAACATTTTAATCTGTTTTGCAGTAGTTCCCGGCGCCCAACCACTGGAGAAGTTATAAGCAGTCAACATAAGTTCAGGCGGAACAACATTGACCTTAACCTGATCGAGCGATTTTATTACACGGTTAATTTCCGAAGAACCGTTCTGAACGGAAAAACTCCTTGTAATCTGCTGGGCGTTCTTGATAAGCTCGTCAACGTCGGGGGTTACATAGAGAATTCTACCGTTTGGATTAACACGCTTCTTTGTCATTGCTTTCATCAAAGCGTCAAAAACTGTAAGCACATTTGCGCTGGAAAGTGCGGTCGTGTTTGCGGTATGCGACTGAGCAACCCAATCGGCATAAACCTTGCTTACGAGGTACGCATCCATTTCAGGGAACTTCTGTTCTTCATTCATTACCTGAGTAATATTCTGAATAGAAGCCACCTGATTGGTCTGGTCGATGTCCTGTGGATGAACAAGGGTGCTCCACTTTCGCTGATTTGAGAGTGTTTTGGGCTCCCAAGCATTGTCGTAATTGCGTGTAGCGGTAGCGATAGTATCTCTGTTGCTGTTCACACGGCCGCCGACAGTAATCGAGGGAATTTCGATTGTTTTAGCGTTTACAAAACGGTATCTGCCGTTATTGGGGGTGGCGTATAAATCGCCAAAATTGAGGACATAGGGATAAGCCTGTGCAAGAGCACGGCTATATTCGGTTGCGTAATTGATAGTAGCCATTTTCTTTTTTTCCTTTCAAATTAAAAATTTTATTTATCGTTGTTTTCGGAATGAGGTCTCACACCGGAAAAATTGAAGCTGAATATAGAAGGCTTTTCTCCGTTATTTCCGTTGTTTTGTGTGCCTGTTCCTGTTGCTGCCGCAAATACGGGCAAGCCGTTTGCAGCATTGTTTGCGGATTGACCTGAACTTTCGCCTTCCTTTTCTGCTACGAAAGCAGTCGGATTTGCAGCTTTCATTTTTTCAAGCCACTCCTTGCCGTCAACAAATTCATCGGTCGTTTCGTCAAATTTTAATTTCTGTTCTTTAAAGTCAGCAATCGCTGCTTTTTTAGCAAGGTCAGATGTAAACTTGACATCAGCGAAAAATTTGTCGGTAGCGCGTGAAAATACTTGATCGGCTATTTTTTGTTTGAGGTCCTTTGTGTCGGTATCGTACTTGGTCTGTAAGTCCGAAAGTTTGCCGGATAAATCTTCGTTTCCTGCAACCTGTTTTTTCAACTCGGAAATATCCTTGTCACGTGTCACAATTGAAGCCTTAAGCCCGTCACGCTCCGTTGTCAGCTCACTCAATTTTCGTTCAGCGTTAGCAAGGGCTTCTTTGCCGGCTTGAATATCCTTGCCGTTTTCATTCATAATTGAGTCGATAACCTCTTTGGACAAATTTGTACCGTTGACCTCAATAGCTTCTAAGAATTCTCTTTTCATAGCGTTTTCCTTTCTCCCGATACGCTGTTTTTACGAGGGCGCCCTCTGTCGGTCCTACATTGTTACGTCCGTAGGTAGACTTTTTTATATGAAAAAAGGCGCAGCCGAAGCTACACCTTAAATCAACATTTTTAATTTTAATCATAATAAAAGCGCCTATGATTCAATAGGCGCTTAAATAATTATCTGTTTGTATCATCATAAAAAGTGTCTATGATTTTTTCCCACTCTCTCGCAATCGGCAACGGCTCTCCGTTTTTATCGAAGGCAGCAACCTGATAATGGTCTGTTATCTTATCGTAAATATCGTCCAGTTCTTCGCTTGTGTAATCCTTGTCGTTCAATAGGGCGACGCCTATTGTTTTCAGCATTTCGTTCTGTTTGTCATTGAACAAGCTTTTTATGTTTTTCACCGTTTGTTGCTCCTTTCCTTAAGTTTCTCGGCTCGACTTGAAGAGGTGGGCCAAGTTGTTACAAGTTTTCCCGTTTTAGTGTTTATAACGACTGTGACCTTTTCACCGATAAATTGTTGAGAGTTGTCTGCTCTTATTTTACCAATATTAAGCGGATTTGTCAATGCGTTCCTTATATCCTCAACCGACTCATTTCTTGCGATGGCTCGGCTTCGGATGTGCGAGCCGATTTCATTTACCTTAATGCCATTAGCCGTTTCGATAGAATTTAACGCATTATATTCCGAGGCTTTCCTGTTACTCCAAACAGCCTTTTGCGATATCGACCTATTAAACGGTTTTGTTTGCAATCGTTCTTTTTGCCCTGGTAAACCCGTCTGTTTGCAAAAATCATTATAGACTTTTTCCTGTCGCTTTAGTTTTTGAGCAGAATCGTAAAAATCGGTTTTTAAATCCTCTTTGAGCTTATTGTCCTGAGCTGCTTTTGCCGCCTCATCATAGCCGGCAGCCTTGCAACGGGTTGAGCGCATATCACGCTCCATTTTTCTTTGCATTTGCTCGGCTTCGTATTGCGGGATCTCATTTCCGTTATATTTTACCGTTCTATCTCTATATGATTTTAGTTGTTTTTCAGTGTAGGCTCTTGTGCTTACACCTTCGACAAAAGGAAACCAATCGTGTCGGCAATTCACACCTTTAAATCCGGTTACAGTACCGTATCCAATATCCTTTAAGGTTAAATAGCCTTTCATTTTACCTTCGATACATACTATTTTGCCTTGCCAAGCTGCGTGTTCTGGGCGAGCTCCGCCGTGAGCCGTTATTTCCATAAGCTTGGTGTCAAGCTCCCTTGCATTAGCAAGACTTATTTCGCCCGTTGTTTGGCTAACCCCTGTCATTACCGCTTGTCTAACAGCCGCTTCGAGACTTGTTTTTGCTCCGGAAGCGTATTCGACGGTCGAGCCTTGTGAAATTGCATCGTCTACGGCGTGCCTTATTGCAGTATTATAATCAAAAGCTCCGCTTGATATTTCCATTTCTGCCAAAGCACACGCTTGAATAAACGCAGTTTGCGAGGTTAATGCTGTTGTTTTCGTTAAATTTTCGATTAAACCGTTTGTTTTTATAATTCCAGCTGTCAGCACTTGCAACATTGCACGAGATGTTTTCAGCGGAACGGGCTTTTTGCCGGCAGATTTATATATTTCATCATCAAAGCTTTTTGAAGTTACCCCTGCGTCCTCAAAAATGGATTTGACGGCGCTTTCGGAGGTTTCGGCGTATTCAGCAACCTTTTTAATAATATCGTCATACAAAAGTCCTGATTCATGCTCTACGGCAAGCTGCCATTTTGCGCCTTCGGTCAAATGTCCTGATTTAACAATGCGCCTTGCTATGTCACGGGTAATAGATTCGTCAAGTTTGCTATATAACTCAACAATATCATCGGCGCAATAATTATAGTATTCCGGTGTAAGCATTTATACTTTCACATCCCACTAAGACAGATTAAAAGTATTATAATTTTGAGCTTTTTCTGCCTCACTGTCAGCAATGACCTGTCTTGCCGTTTCTTCGTCCTCGCCGTACCACTTCATACGATATTCCCACTTTTGCATAATTCCCATTCGCACCTCGCTCATATCCCGTGACCTTTCGGCATCCGCATCCACGATTACGCTATCATCCCAAACAAAACTGACTGAATATTTACCTTCAGGTGTTAGATGATACAAAGAGGCATATATATCAACTGCTTTGATTAAATCCTCAAGAGCTGTTTGCAATGCTCGTTGGATGCCTGTAATAGTGGAGTATGAACGTTGCTTCGATGTTATTATTTCGGTAGCTGTTTTATCTACGGCTTGTGGATCTGAAAGAGTGCCGTAGGCAAGGCCGGTATTAAATTCGATTTTTTGCAGTATTGAATTTAACCCGTTTTTTAACTCAACTTCACGCAAGGGCGGGGAAAAGGTATCTATAAATTTATCGCTAGCTCCGTCCATATCAAACAGTCGATATAATCTTTCTCGGCCTAATGGCAGAATAGGACGTCCGTTTTTATCTTTTGTAAATATTTCATCACTTGCATTTATTGCAAGTTCTCCACCTTCAAATTCCCACAAATACCGTTGGTACTGTCTGTCAGCGTCCTCGATTAAATCAACCGCACGGGCAAAAACCGAAACGCCAAGAGGGGAGTTCATGTCAACCGTATTTCCAAGTGGCACTTTGAAGTATGCAAACAAGGGAACGGTTATATTATTTAGTGTTTGCACGGGTTGGAGTTCTTTCCATTCGGGAACATCGGTTAAATATGTTTCTGTACCCAAACTGTTTATAGAGTTTGATTTATATGCTTTATTTGTTACAACATATACGCTGTCAGCCTGTAACTCGTGTTTTTCTACTCTATGGTAAAATTTATCATTTTGCTTTTTGTGTTCTACAAAAATACACGCTGTTATTTTTCCCTTACTGTCAAATGCAAGTGGTTTGAAATCTGTTGCCTTTACGCAATCAATGGAAATGTTTTTACCGTCAAAATACGGCTTGAACATTATACCGCCACCGGCGCAACCGTATTCGCAGTATACTCGAATATTATCCTTAAGAGGCTTTAACTGCTTGTTTAAGAACTTTGCTCTTGAAACATTTGATGTGTTTTTACTTGCAGCACCATCTTCGGAAATATTTAATTGCATTTCCAAAGTCACAAGTCTTGAAATTTCCGTTGCGATTGCAGCTGGCAATTTAAGGCTCGCTTTGTTTTTTTCAAGCCACGGAGCTGCTCCCATATATAAATTAAGCCAACTTTCTATGGCGTTGGTCGTATCATCTGATATGACCGAGCAATATTCAGTTGTTAATGTTTTGCCTTGATCATTGAAGAAGTTTCCCACTCTGTTCACTACCTGTCTAAAAATATCTTTTAATCCGTTGACTAAGGTGTTAGCCATTGTTTTCATCCCCATTTCCTCGGGCTTTCATTGTCGGTAATAAAGCGTTTATTTTCCGTTCGAATGTATATTCAAAAGCGTCTAAACTATCTATGTCAGATGTTCCGTCGTCCAATCGCTCTTTTTCGATTTTTTTCGAATTCCAAGCGGCAGTTCCGAGCGCTTCCATTACTGTATCGCATTCATCTGTATAAAAAAATCTGCCTTGTGCATATAAAGCAGATAAAGCAAATATTCTATCGTTTATTGATGATTTCAATGCGTTTTTAATCGGTATATCGCCCAGCTGTGCATTTATAAGCGCCTTTTTAAGACCTCGTATTAAAACAGGTTCGGCACTATCGGGATATATAGCTGTCACAAAACCGTATTTATTTTTAACCTTTTTTACAAATGAAACAAATAAATTATCTAATTGTTCAGGATCAATTTCGCCCTCTTTTTTATCGTCTAAATATCTATCGGAAGATAGAGCGATAAGCTTCTTATATTCTGTGGTTATTCCTGAAGCCACAAAAGCGTGACCGGAACCTGTTCCGCCAAAGTCAACGCCGATATAAACGTACATCAGATTATTGCTTTCTGAAATATCTTTGCTCGATAATAAATGAGGTTTTTTATCTCGGTTTGTTTCAGAATATTCTGCCGCAATCGTCCTGTAAATCAGTCCCTCGGCAACACAACGGATACCGAGTATATCTCTTTGATACCATATAGTTCCTTTTTCATATTGGCTTATAGTTGCATTTCTCGACTCTTCCGAAATATTTATATTATCAAATATCGTAAAATGCTGATAATTGCAACCGCCGATCAGTTCGCCAGTTTTAGCCTTTGAAACATATTTGTCGATATATTCGGTATAAATAACAGCTTTCGGATGATCGGGGTTTAAATCCCAAAAGAATTTACGCCGCTTCGATGCAAGCGTTCTGTTGAAAGCTTCTTTGATTGTATTATCGTGATGTAGGTTTATTTCCGTTGCAATCCACATACCATAGGAATTTCCTCGTATCTTTTTAAAGGACGAAGCAAGTGCCGCCCCTGAAAAAATCACAATTTTTTGTTTAAAATGTGTTTTAGGACCGCAAATCACAAGACAGTCATTGCCTTTATATTTTCCCCAATGGCATTGTCCTCTGAATATACCCTCTAAGCCAAAGCCATTGGCATCACCTATATTGAGCTTTGCATTAGCTGCGGTTGAACCCGTCGCAAGATGTATTTTGTCGGGGCAGCTTTCCAATTCGTGAGCAAAAGCGTAAACATTATCTATGGTTTTGCCGGCACGGACTGCACCTTCCGCAATATTGTAAGTATTATTAAGACAATTTCGAATGTACTCAATGTGCTTCGGACCGAAATTAAACGGAATTGTTTTTTTCTTATGATATGTTTTCGCCATATATTACACCGTCCGTTTCTTCCATGTCCTCTGTTTCGATATCATCTTTCTCTCGAATGAGAGCCAAACGCTCCTTTTCAATATTTAATTTAGACAATGTTGCGATTGCTTTGGTTTTGGCATTTTGTACCCGTGTCAGCTCTGCCTCTAAACGGCTAAGAGCGCTGTCTTTGCTTTCGGTAAGAGTATAAAGCGAATATGTTTCACCCGGCAGTGTCTTTTTTTCAGCAATTTTTTCTGCCTGTATTTCGTTGTAAAGCTCTTTTTCTTCTTCGGTTGCGAAGGCTCTTTTTTGCTCCGTTCGAGAAACGCTCGACAATACTTGATTTCCTTTTTGCTCTTTTACATTCCGAATTGCAATAAGAAGACGCCGCTCTCGGACGGAATACATTTTTATTTGGTCGATTAAAAGCGTTTCTTCGTCCCGCGGCATATCCTCGATTAAAGCCCTTTCCTCGTCAGAAAGAGTATCCCAATACACCGCAGAATAACCACCGTGTTTAACTGCGTTATCATTGCCACACGGTGCGCCATTCCCACAAGCGTTTCGATTGCCTTTCGGCGCACCGTGTGGTTGCAACTTTTTATTTGCCGAAGGTTGCGACCTTTTTTTTGTTTGGTTGCGACCTTTCCCATTTTTCCAATAACGAGAAGCCCACGATTTCACCGTACTTTCGGAAACTCCGTATTTTTCCGCAATTTCTTTGTACTTCATACCTTTTTTCCAATCAGTGCGGGCACATTTAATTGTTTCGTCACGAGCTTCAACATTTGTTGCCATTACATTGCCACCACCTCGCCTTTATTTGTTTTGTATTTTTGCCTATATCTTTGTGATAAATGCTGCATTGCTATGACTTTTAACATTTTCAGTCATCATATCAAGAAAATCGTCTTTGCTAAAATCCGAAAGACGAAAAACCTCTTCTGGTTTCATTCCTAACTGTTTTCCGATTTCATCCAACGGGACTTTATCATCTAAAAGCCTTTTTACTATTGCCTTCATAGGCTCTAACAAATGCGTTCCTCTTGCTCTATTGTGAGTAACGGTTCCGTATATATTTCCGCTTTCGCTGTCGTGCTTAACAATTACTATCGGCACTTTACCGCCCAAAGACGAAAATAGCGGCTCCTGTCCGGCAACTGTCCACCGGTGGAAACCGTCAATAATCGTCATGTCAGGGCGAACGACTATCGGTAGTGTCCACCCGTTTGTTAATATAGACTGGGTAAGCAGTTTTAAATTTTCCTGCGATACCTTGTTAGGGTTGTAATCGTTTGGCTTTAATGTATTTCTGTCTACCCATTTAAGCGTTGAAAGCGGAGCAAATAATTTATTATCCATTAAGCTTTTCGCTCCTTGCGTTTTGAGATTTTTTTGCCTCGTCTATATAGCGCCCATATACCCTCTGGTATAAAGCACGAAATGTCCTAAGCTTTGGATCGCCTGAAATAAGACCCTCGTAAATACACTGACAGTCTTTTTGAGTGGCTATTGCAGATACTTGTAAAAAGAAATTTCGATACCTTTCAGCAACATATCTTTTATGGGGGTTTGGGAAATTGCCGTTCATATCGTTAAAAAGAATGAGCAGTTCCGCCTTATAGTCTTTTTTGCTTTGGCTGTTTCCTTCAAGCTCTTTCCTCGTTCTCGTTTTGCGACCGAACATTTCACTATCCCAATATAATGCTGCGAGATACGCATTAGGTTCTCTGCGTATTACCCGCTCCATAAGGTCCGGGTAATATTCATTCATTTTTACAAGGCTCTTGGCAGTATCAATAGAAAAGAATTGCGAAACCCTTAATTGGCCTTTACCTGTTCCTGATTGCCATAAATACAAATATATTTCGGGGATTTCAACCTTCTGTTGCTTTAAATAAAGCCAAACATCGTTGTTGGACCAATCATATATGGGGAAAATCTGCTTTTTGTTTGTGCAGTTCCTGCCCACCTTTGTCATAAGAGCAATGTTTTGTAGGCGTTGTACTGATTCAGCTGTCCTAATTCCGACAATCGTTATTCCGTCGTTACATATTCGAGGTAGGAAATCTTGATATGCGTCTTTTCTCGGTTTCAATAACGGGTGCTCTCTTATTGCAAATTTAGGCGGTTTCCTCACCCAAACATCTTTTTTAAATCTATCCCAACAAATAAACGATTCATCGTTTGATAATTCGTTGAAGCAGTTAAAATGCTTTACTTCAATACAAAACCACTCAAAATTTGCGCCTACAAGCATAAACTTCTTGCGCCACGCAATAACTGTTTTTTCTATACAAGGAAATATTGCCTCTTCGTCGATAAACTGTACTGTTAATTGTTTTGGATTGATTTTCCCTTGTTGAATAAGCGACATAACTATTTGTGCCAAGCAAAGGCTGTCTTTGCCGCCAGAAAATGACATATATACAGGCAAACCGTTATTAAAAACATTTATTATGCGAATTTCCGCCGCTTTGACGACATCTATATCCGCTTTACACCTTTTTACAGCCATATTTTCTCACCGCATTTCGGGCAGAGAACATATTTACTGCCGGTGTGTACGCTATCGGAAATATTCGGCTCACTGTTTTGCACGGTTTGAACATCGCCTGAATTGGTTTCAGTTTCTCTTTCTTTGCGGATTTCCTCTATTTGTTCCTCTCGGCGTTTCCCGTTTTCTTTGATAGTTTCTATTTCGTCATCGTTGAGCGTGCCATATTCGGATAATTTTTGAGTAACTTCATCTGCATCAGCAACCATAGACTTCAATATTTCATCATCGAAGCCCGGAATATCAAGGTCATTTTTCAAATCCTCAAAGAACGAATTTATTACATCAAGGTTATCAATGCCGAGGCCAAAAATTTTATTATCAGCAATCATCAGTTTCTTTTTGTCGTTCTCAGACAAATTGCTTTTCTGATGCACAAAAACGGTTTCTCTACCAAGCCTTATCATAGCCTCGACTAAACCGTTGCCGCATAATATTGTGTTATTTTCATCTATTACTACCGGCCTTATTTGCTCAAACTTATCAATGCTGCGTATAAATTCTTTAATTTGATTTTCGGTGTGTATTCTCACATTCTTTTCAGGAAAGTGCAAATCTGCAATTTTCATTTCTTTTACTTGCATTTTTGCACCTCCTGTCTGCTCATTGCAATAGCAACGACACCTGACAAAAGCACAGTCAACAAGCTGCCGACAGTTTTATAGACGGCTATATTGAATAGCGAGCCATAGGCAAATACGGGCAAACCGATTAACAGGGAGCTTAATATACCGTAATAAACCCCATTTTTTGAGAGCTTTTTGCCCGTCAATGTCATAACAGTAGGCAAAAGGGTACTTGCTCTTAATGTTCCATAGAACAAAAATAAGTGCGTGACCGTAAGCCTCGGAATATTCGCTATCGCTATTGCGATTATGAGCAGAACAGCCATTGTAAGTTTTGAAGCTTTAAGGTTGTTCTTATATGCTAAATCCGTCGTAAGCGATGCGGCCGAGCAGAGATTTGAGTCAACAGTTGAAAGCAGACCCGATAATATCATAAAAAGAAATGGGATCAATACCCACGCAGGAAGCATTGATTTTATAAATTCAAAATTAACCATTCCTGCGTCGTTAGCAATAAAGCCTAAGCCTGCAGCGACAAACCCGATACCACCTAAACAAATGGGGACCAAAGCAAAAATTAAGGCACCGAGCAAAAACGATTTTCCTATGTTTTTCTCTTTAATAGAAAATGCTCTCTGCCAAAAGCTTTGGTCGCCAAACGGACCTGATAATAAGCCAATAGCTGTTGGTAATCCGAACGACAACATAACATTTATCCCGTTTTTATCGAATAAGCTCGAAAAATCGCCTGTAAGACCGCTCAGCCCATAAAACAATGTCTTAATACCACCGGATGATTTTATCGTTAGAGGGAGCAATAGAAAGCAGCCTAAAAGTATAAAGACAATTTGCAAGTTGTCGGTTATAACCGAAGCCCTCAATCCTGATATTTGGGAATACGAAAAGGCTATAACTGCAAGTAAAATTGTTAATGCCCAAAACGGTATGCCGGTTATCATATTCAATATTTTACTGCCCGCAAGTAATTGTACTGCGGTAGAAAGCACCGAAAGACTTCCAAGCTGGAAAAGGTATATCCCGTTAACCTTTGAAGAATTATATTTTTCTTTCATATATCCCGACAGCGTAATTCCTGCCGGCATTTCCCGTCTTATCTTTTTTGCAAACGGAATAAATAAAATCAAGCATATCACATTTGGCACTAAAAACCAAAACAGTCCGGGCAAGCCGTTTGTGTACGCCTTTTCTGCGGAAGTAAATAGCGAAGGCGCCCAAATCCAAGTTGCCGCTATGCTTAAAGCTGATATTATAGTGCCGAGATTTCTGTCTGCAACGTGAAAACTATCGTTAGCTTTTCTTTTTGCAAAGAACAGCGTGGCACTCAACATAATTGCTGCATAAATGACCAGTACGATTATCCCGTACATTTTTATTCCTCCTATATGTGTTTTTTATAATCGCACCGAAAACACTTGAAAATGGCATTTTTTCTTAGTTTTCGTCACGGAAACACATCGTGGGAAGAAGCACAACCACAATGTTGGTCTATACAAGCCCCCTTACATTTTATTTGCCATAAAAAAGCACCGACTTGGCGTGTCGGTGCTTTCGGCATTTGGCTATAAGATTTTACAATAATATTTTACCTCTTATTGTATGTAAAGTAAATGAAGAGTTTTTGAAATTTCAAATAGCACACTGTCAACTATTCCTTTTTTCTCCCAAGATACAATCAACGCCAAAAATCAATACCGCCATTACATTTATAGCCGAGTCTAAATCAAGATAAACCGTTCGTGGCTCAATACTATGTATTTTTGCAATATCATCAATAGTATATTGTTCGTCGGAGATATATCTTTCGTAAAGGACTTGATATTTGCGCATATCCGTTGGGTTTCTTGACTTTTCGCAAATTTCTCGGTAAGTGTTGAGCATACCCTCGATATGTGTCATAATTATTTTGGTGCGGATTGCGCTTTTCTTTATACTTTCAACGACTTGTGCGCTTCTATTATTCGGATCCCACATAAGGTCCAAAATATCAACTATATCCTCGGCCTGTTCTGCAGAGTATATAGCGTTTATGGAGTATTCTTTGAAATTCCGGTAATTTGAAAGGAGCAGTTTTGTGTTTTTCAACCGTTTGTCTATTCTATTCCGGCGCTCCTTTTGCTTTTCTTTTTCAAATGCTATTAGTGCTGCCTCTGCGCCGGCTCTTGCGGCAGCCTTAATTAATTCTTTTTGCATATAATCTTTTTCTTCGGACATTATCTTTGCTCTCCTTCGTTTTTAATTTAATGTTTCTATGTAGCACCACGACTGCGGCGGACGGTTTATAGGTCTGCACCCATAGATTTTTGAGCAACAACAATCTTCCAATCCGCATTCGGTGTTGCTATAATAATGTGCCTCGCAACCATTACAATCGGGATTATCACCGCAATACTTATAAAATTCGCTTAATTCTTTCGGCTTATCGTAAATAATAAGGTTAGATATATGCCAACCGTATAACCATTCACCATTTGCGTAATTCTGAAATTCTTCCGGGTGAACACACGCACGGTTAAGGTCGAAATCATTCCACCGAGTATAATCCTCGTGTCGAAAGGCGAAAATTGTATCATCATCGTATGTATCTATGTTGTCACACACAAACTCGCCTATGACCTTGCCATTAAGGAAAAGCTCTCCTTCCATCATTGCACCGCAAGGGTTTTCGACACGCTTTCCTTGCCCGAGCCGATTTGTTATCGCCAAATCATCTTCAAACATCAAAATTCCTCCGTTATCCCTAACGGGCATTTTCGGTTTTGTGCAGTAAATATAGCACTTAAATGGCGTATCGCATTTCGGTCTTGTTTTTCTGATCTCTATTGTTTTCTTGCCGTTTGCTATCAGTTCGCACCATTTAGGGTTTATGCTTATAAGTACGCTTTTCATTTCTATTCACCTCTCCATATTTATCGGTGTCCCGACCGTTTCTACCGAACCAGAGCTGTCGGTTGCCTTGAAATATTCGCCGGGGTACGGATAGGTGTATCGAAACATTAAATAATTTGCTGCGTCAAGCAAGTGCTCTGTGTTTTTATCTTTCTTAAAAGCTTCTATGCAGCGTTCGGTTGTTGCTAATGCGTCTACCCGCCCGCCGCCGAAATTATCTCTTGCAGGTCCGTATTTGTAAAAAGATACCTCTACACGGTTTCGGCGCAAACGGTCAAGTTCTTCGTTGTAGTCACTCACGCTTTTCACACTCCTTTAGCTCCTGTTCAGCTTCATGGTAAGCGTTTTGCACAGTTAAAAAATATTCATTATTGCCGCCTAAGTCGGGATGCGCTGTTTTTACAATTTGGCGATATCGTGCTTTTAGTTTTTCAATATCAGGCACATCATCAAAACCTAATATTTTAAAACAGTCAGGGATATCTTTTGGTTTCGGCAAAGCTTTAAGTCCCGCAACCCAAGTTTGCAATTCATAAATACCTCGCTCGGTCATTCTCGCAATATCCTCTAATGTCAATACGACCTGCGCAAATACATCTGAACCGTATTTCACATCCGAGCCGTGTTGTTTCGCATTTTCTATACTGTGTTCAAAACGATATAACTGTCCTTTATACCAAAATTCAACCCAACAAGAAAAGCGATCCCAGTTATAGTCGTATTTATCTGCTCCAAAACGCTGCATAACCTTCTCAAGTTTTGCTTCGTATGTGCTTGCTTCTGCATATTGTTTAGCCATTACTTCTCCTCCAATGCTTTCTCTACTTCTTGTTGAGTATATCTTGTCTTACATTATAAGCCGCCGTATCAGGTTCACAGTAAATCATACAACCAGTGATAGTGTACGCACTCATTTTTGTTAAGTCAAAGTCATTATTTTCAAGCCATTCATCTAATTGAGAAGACACATCCATTAGTTCAAGAGCTAATTTCATTCTTCTTTCAATTAGTTTATCAACATATTTAGGTATTTTCATTCCTTTCCCTCCAATGCTTCCTCCGCTTCTTCGTGGGTAAGGAAGGTATTTTTGCCGAATGATGAAAACGAAATATAGATATACTCTTTTTGGTTGCCTATCCAAGACGGAATTAAATGCGTGCAATGTACTTTCCGAGAAAGTAAGTTACAAATAAACCCTTCCACCTTTAACGGTGTAATATTCTTATGTACAAAACTAACTTTATACACCATATCTCCCACCTTACACGGTAAATGCACCCATTCGGAACGGTCGGTAAAATTGGAGCAACCATCCATATATGCATAATGTTCGTTGTCGAAATCGTTTGGTTCTGAGTAAGTCCATGTCGCGAAATATGTGCCTTTGCACGCCTCGTAATGCAAGCAATCTTTACAAGTCATTCTGTATCACTCCTTAACAATTCGGGGTTATCAAATACATTTCCGATAATTTCATAATTAAATGTTTTATCCATAGGATACTCATATCCTTTGTTATCGATAGCGCAAAACCTTGCAAATTGACTTTCGTAATTTATTCGGCAGTTCTTAAAGAAATATGCGGTTGTTTTAAAATTAACAACATCACCCTCAAAAATCTTTTTACCATTCTTATCGGTTAAGCCTGTGTATTGTCCTACGGTATTTTCATCAACATACAAGCAATTTGCACCACGGCAATTATATTCTTCACACTCGAATACGCTTTCTACCATAACCGTTTCGCCGTGACTATCTTTTGCGGGTGCGCCGTACACCCACTCACCGGTATCTGTTCGCTTGCCACGAAAAATTATATCTCTCATTCTTCCTCACCAACCATTTTTTTAAGAGATTGTCAATAAAATCATCTAAACCTTGTAAAGCAGTCATTTTCCCTCGTATAATTGCGATAAATTCATAATCAGGACATTCTGCGTGTTTTGACAAATGCTCGCATGCTACATTTGAATTGTTGTTGTACGCATTTTCAATTTCTTTCTTTATTTGTTTTGCAAACTCTTTGTATGCTTCGACTTTTGCAATATTTAAAGAAGCTCTTGTTAAACTCAACTCTGATAGTGCTTTTATCAATTCCCCATTTAACCTCTTAATTTCTGCCTTTTGGCGGTTGATAAGGTCAAGCACAATATCAGTGTCATAATTACGGTTGCCATGCTTTACGCACTGTTCCAAGCGCTTTATAATTTCCTCATCAGTAAATTTCTTATCGGTCATACAATCACCCCTTTTCTACAATTTCTTCAATAATCAAATTTAATTTATGCTTTACTGCTTGAATTTGCGACAAACTAAGCCCATATTTATTTTTCAAATGCTCTCCTAATTTGTTCATCAATTCGATATACTGAATGTCTGTAAATAACTTATTCATTCCTCATCTTTCCTTTCTCCGTAACTGCAAAAATCGTCTGCATAAGGGTAAAACTCTGCGGCGTATGATGTATCTTTTTCTCCGCACATACAAATACCTTGATGATTTTTTCTCTGTTTGTCTAAGAAATATTTACAATCCTTACAACGCACAATCTCTGCTACATCAACGGTTGGTATTCTTTCACGGTCCAACAATATTGCCTTTGCCAATATAAGCCCGTCCCGCTTTCCTTTCCGATACATTGAATTTTCAAAATTTTTAATGTCGAGAATTTCTTCCCTGAGAATTTTCGTACATAAATCAATATCTTTATATCTGCTCATTCTTCTACC
Organism: uncultured Eubacteriales bacterium; assembly: GCA_934464615.1. Taxonomy (GTDB): domain Bacteria; phylum Bacillota; class Clostridia; order Oscillospirales; family Acutalibacteraceae; genus SIG565. The sequence continues at coordinate 27,430 of CAKSKA010000014.1, forward strand.
TCCGAATTAAGCCTTTTAATGTGATAATCATTCCAATTCATCTTTGCTCACCTCAGTAATACAGCTTAAACAAGCTTTGCGCATATTCATTGAATAAAACTTTTCGATAGCTTCATTTTCGCTTTCAGCCTCTACTGTGAGCTCTCCAAAATGTTCGGGGAAATTATCGCAGTAGTCGGTTTCCCATTCAATAAGAAAGTTTTTCATAATTTGCACTCCTAAAAAATTATTTCTGGATTATAATTCATCCATATTTTTTCTGTCCTTTGCAAACCGAATTGTGCGGTGGTTTCTTTTTCATCTGTAAACCAGTCTTTGAGTTCTGAATTATACAGTTCATTATCATAGCCAGACAGAATAATTTTTGATTGACTTAACTTTAAAACTGATAATAATTCAATATGTGCTTTATCGTCCATTTCGACGGCATATATGTTGTTTTTTCGAATGCTCCGCAAATAAGGCGGATCGCAATATATCAGCGTTTCCGAATCATTGTAACGGGGAATCAATTCTGTTGCATTTTTATTTTCAATTTGAGCGTTTTTCAATCGTTCGCAAATTGAAATTATTATTTCAGGCAGATCGTTCCACATTGTTGCACATCTCGGTCCGCCAGCCTGCTGCACATTGCGCCAGCTTCTTTTGCTACTATTGCTCGTTCCAAAGGATTGGTGATATCTAACAAGGGTTCTCCGAGCTTGTTCTATGGGATTATCTGATTTTTCGTAGCAGTCCTCAAATTCTTTACGAGCAAACGGCGTCAGGTTTATAAGCTGTGCCAATTCCTGCGGATTTTCTCTGCAGACCTGAAACAAATTAACTATATCGCCGTCTAAATCGTTTATGGTTTCTATGTACGTAGGCGTTTTATTAAAGAAACACGCACCCGAACCGAAAAAAGGTTCTAAATAAACTTTGTGTGGTGGAAAATGTGATATTATCCAATCCGCTATCCGCCATTTTCCTCCTGGATACTTTAAAAGAGATTTCATTTTTTTGTTTCCTTCTCTTGCAGTCCGCATTTATCAGGAAAGTTGAAACAAGGATTTTTGCATTTTTCTCTGTGGGGGCAATGCCTGCAACAACACCGTTCTCGCGTTGTGTCACAGTAAAACTGCGTGCATTTTACAATGTTTTTGTTGTTCATTCGTAACTCCTTTTAAAACGGCAAATCATCATCAGACGAAAGTTCCGTAAAATCGTCAGTTGAAATAGATGCACTCGCAAGCGGTTGTTGACCGGCAACTTCGGATTCCTTTTTGCTTTCTCCAAAATCTACGGTGTCGCAGAGGATTTCATATAGCGTATGCTTTTTATCATCCTTTGTTTTGTATTGGCGTGTAGTAAGAATACCGCTGATTTCTATACGCTGTCCTTTTCTAAAATAGCGAGATACAAACTCGGCTTTGTTTTCCCAAGCAACACAAGTAAAGAAATCTGTTGTATCTTTTATTCGAGGGCGAGGAACTGCAATTCTAAAACTGCAAACCGCTTTATTACTCGTTGACATTTTTAGTTCGGGCGTTTCTGCCATTCTGCCCGTAAGATTTATGACATTCATATTTATTTCCTCACATTCTCATAGGTAATACTAATTGTTTTAACTCGCCGTCAAGTAAGATAATACCTTTTTCACTGTTTTTATATAAAATGTCGATATTATCTTCGTCGGAAGCTTTTAAGCATTCAATTAAGTATCTTGGGTTAAAAGCACTTTTTACAGAGGCGTTAAAATCGTTATAAACTGTAATGGTTTCCCTAAAATCTGCTATTTCATTTTTAAGAGAAACCGAGAGTTTTCCGTCCTCAGTGCTTTCTAAAATCATTTTTGTGGCGTATTTTTCGTTAGCGCATATAACCGAACGGGCAACGCTTTCCAACAATTCTGTGCGTTTTACGGTGGCTTTTGTGTTATATCCGTCCTCTTTAAAGAACGTTGTGAAATCTATGTAATCACCTTCAAGCAACTGTGTGTATAAGGTATATTTTTCGGTTTTGAAAGCGGCTTTTTTATTGTCGATTTCATAAAGTTTGATACTGCCGTTTAACCCAAACGAAAGAATTTTTTGTATAGTTTCTTTCGGGATAACTGCCTTTATGCTTCCGGTGTAAGGTATTTGGTTCCAAGCAAGCCTATATCCGTCACATGCAACAATATCTAATGTTTCGCCATTGCTTTGTAAAAGTATTCCATTCATCACAGGTCTTGCAGCATTGACGCCGCAAGCATATAAAACTTTTGAGATTGCGTCGGCAACGGTTTCACCATCATAAGCAAATGCCGCAATTTGCTCGCTCAAATCCGCAATATTGCACGGTGGGAATTTATCAATTCCAAAGGTTGCGAAGGTGCTCTTACCGCGTTTACTTTTAACACATAAACGTTTGTTTTCCTCTGTTATCTCAATCTTGCCGGAAGGTGAATTTTCTATAAGCTCTATGGCTTTCATCGGGATAACAAACGCTTCGTCTGTGTCAACAGGCAATTTTGCCGTAGCTGTCATTTCAAAATTGTTTGCTACGAGCATATTGTCTTTAAACAAAACACCGTTTACTTCGTCTGTTTTATTGCTCGGTGTTAAGCTCTTTAACTTTTTTAGTTCTTTTGCAATTTCTGATTTTTCAATTATCATAATTACCTCTCCAATTCAATTTTAATCTTAGGATACTTTTCTCTTAAGCATTTGATTTTTAGCTTAAACACTTCGGTTTTTACGCCCTTAACATCCACTATCCTGTAAGTTCCGTTTGGATAAAAAACCACAAAATCAGTAACATATTCAGTTCCTTTTTCACCGTTGTTACCCTCTGTGATAACAAATCGGGCCTGTCTGCAAAATCCGTCTATCTTGCCAGCTCTTAACAATATTTTCAACTGACAATAATAATCCGCTTCCGCACGACTATCAAACGATATCCCGTCAACAACGGTTTTCCGTGAATTGTATTTACTCTTGGATACATTTTCAACCGGAAGTTTGATCCCTAGCTTCCTCAGGTCTTTTGCGCTCATTCTTATCGCCATTAAATCCGATTCCTTTCAAAAAATCCGGCAAACAACCATCGCAAACGAACGCTACCGTTTTACCATTACCTTGTTTGCCTTTCTTTGTAGATATTGCAGTCATATTTGATTTTTTACCGTGCTTATGGCATTTGTAACATTCCGAACAAAGTTTTAATTCTCTTTTTTCACTCAAAACTTCTTGCTGCATTTCTTCCGGGAACTCTCGGCGCATATTTTCCTTGCCGACAACATTTATCAAGCTATCCTTCATAAACACCGGTATGTTGTGTTTATCACAATGTTTAAGTATTCTTTCAACCCATTCTATTTTAGGTCTGACCTTATTTTTTCTGTTTCCTGTTTCGGCGCCGATAATCACCCAATCAGCTGCCGCCCCTGCATCAGTTGAGAACAACCCGTCTGTAATATCTTCAAGCAAAGGCTCAACGCTTATAAAGGTTTTATGCTCTGAACTGTTAAATGTCATACATCCGTTTTTGGTTACCGAATATCCAAACCACATATTCTGATTTTTGGGCAAATATTCATTGTCGAGCAGTTCTCTATATCTATGCGGGTTTTTTGTCAAAAACAAGTATTGGTGTCGGGGCGAAGCTTGGCAAGCTGAAAAAACTTTTAATATCCATTCCACCGGTATCCAATCGCCAAATAAATCTGCCATACTGCAAACAAAAACTTTCATACCCGTTTTAAGGCTTTCAAGTCGATTGAGCCGATATTCATGCAAGGTGGGAGTAAATCCAAATGGAAACGCAATAGCCTTATTGTTTGCCCCTACAAATTGTTCTTTTAATGCGTATAACGGTTTTTTGCTGCCGTTTACCTTCAAACAGCGGCTATCGCTAATATTTAGCCTGACATCGCCGCCAAAGCGTGTAGTTAATTTTCTTGCGTAGCAATACTCGCAATCGTGATAACACCCAGTTATCGGATTCCAAGTGTAATCGGTCCATTCTATTTTAGATCTATTCATTTGTTTGCCTCCCAAAATTCCACAAAGTATTCATAAGTGCCACTTGGTTTACCTTGAGGTTTCTCTCTGCCGAGCCTTGCGGTGTAACCGGCCTTTAATAGTAATCGAGCTATTTCAATTCTTTCGCTTTCGTTAAGCGAACCGCTTTTTAAACTGTATATTCTTTGTTTTTCGGACATATTATCCTGCCTTTCTTCTTAATTGCTTTGACACCCACTCTACAAAATGCTTTGTGAAAATCCGTATTTTTCTCGGCGCATTGCAGTCGCCGTATCCGTACAACTGAAGTATTTGATACCTTATCATATCTATTTCGGCTGTGAAATATGGAATTTCGGGATTACTTGCCTTTCGAACAAAAAATATCATTTTTTCACCTTTAATATGGTTATCATAGTAATTAGACCTTCCCACGCAATGGTTTAATGCTTGACCTTCCCGGATGAAATCAGACTTGTAATGCGGCACCTTTATACAATACTCGTTATCGCCGTATTCCGTAAACCAATTATTGACAAGCTCAAGCGCCGCCTTACTTTTTCTATCTTTGATTTCAGTTTTAACAAGGTTGTATCTTTCAACTAATCTATCGTGTGATTTTTTTAATTCTCTCGGTCGTACAGTTCCTTTGTTTATCGGGATATCCATATCGTCACACATTCCGTAATAATCGGCGAGCCATTGCACAGCTCTTGCTGCGGTTACATTTCCGCCGTTTGAAGCAATTTTGTTCTCCTTGTATATGTAATTTATAAGAGTTTGAAATGTCTGATGTTTTAAACAATCCTTTATGTTTTTGTATCTTGACGGCTCGATTTCAAGTGTTCTGAATTTTCTAAAAAGGCTTTCCGAAACAAATCCGGGGATGTCCCTTATCAATCTGTGCTCCTCGACTGAAATATCCAAGCTTTTATACATAGGCAAATATTGTTTTGTTATGCCAAGTATGTCCGAAAACTTTTTCCCCTCACCGTAGTCACTTTCGTCCAGTTGGGAAGCCAGCGTCACCAACCCCAGCTTACACACATATTCGGTTTGCGGCATTTTTTTAAGGTTATTGAGCAAACCCGCAAAATTTATTTTGTGTTGCTGATTTTTCAATACTTTTGCAAGATCAACATTGCAGTAATTATGTCCAAAAACCTCATATAAATTTTCGGTATAAATATAGGCGGGGTGATAACAGATTTCGTTATTCCGAGCATTGGTCCAATTCACTCCACGAAAATAACCGAGTTGTGTATAGAGATATGTAATGGGCTTTTCTTTGCCTTTGCTTTTAATGTAAAATGTATAAGCATCGTTCATAAATTCTAATCGAGGTTTTGAATTCCAATATTTGCGAGTAACATTATGCCACCTTAAAATCAGCTGCTCCTCGTGCTTATATGCCGTGCATAGTCTTGTTTTGTCCTCGATACTATATTGATACTGTTCAGCAAACCAAACTGCCCGTGCGTTACAGATGGGGCATTTACCGTACGATTTGTGCTTAGGAGAATAATCAATCGTGAATTGTTTTCCGCATTTACTGCAGGTGCATTTTCTTTCACGCTTTTTATTAAGTTTTGAATAGAATAAATAAACCGTTTCAAAAGCCTTATTATTACAAAAATCTTTTATGTCTTGTGTTATTTCAGGAAACCACGATTGTCTTTCGTAAAACAGTGCCTCGGCTCTGTCGGACGATCGTTGTCTTTGCGCTCTCTTTTGTTCGCTTATAAAAACATCTGCAGCGCCAACAATACCTATTGCTTTTGCAAAGCCACGCCCTTGTTTTGAATCAATATAACAAAAACAATAGTCAATTCCCAAAAACTTTTTACATAACGCAAGTTCTTGTTCGAGAAAAAAAGCATCATTTCCTTTCTGTTCCTCTATCAGGCAGTTTGTAACATATCCCTTAGTCCACCTATTTTTTTGTGGAGCATAAAGTATGTAACTCTCTTTGTCAGAGAAAAAACGCAGTTGCAATTTGTTTCCGTTAATGCTATAATAGTCAATAACAAGAATTTTTCCGCTTTTGTGTAGTTTTTCGATTTTTGCACCGGCAATACAATTCTTATTTTTAAGTTCCTTTTTGTTTGCTTTTGGAATGGCACAAAAAGGAACTTTTTTTAATTCTTCCTTAAAAAGCATTTTTATCACCTCAAAATAACGATAATTGTATAACTTCCGCTTTTTTCTTTTCAGATTTCTTTTTGTTGATTTTTTTCTCGATTTTCTTTGGCTCTTCCTTTTTTGGTGCAGAAGTCTTTTCTTTTGGCTTGGGCGCTTCCTGATTGAGATAGTTTTCGTCGGGTTTTTCTCCTGTTATGCTAATTTGCATTATGAATTCTACCTCTGAATTCGGAAAATAAAATTTTGCAACCCTGCGATAAACCTCAATATCAGATATTGCGTTGCCGCAACCTTTCATAACTTCTTTTAAACAATCCGAAAGCGTGCGCTTCGTTCTGTAAAAGGCCTCGGCAAATGCTTTGTTATCTTCGCAAAATTTACGAAGCGTGTTTGAAACATAAGGCTTGACGGCGTTACCGTATCTATCGCCTTTATACTCTTTTATTTCATTCTCAAGCTTTTCTAAGGCGAGGGTAGTTATGTCTTTATCGGCGTCTGCTATATTTAAAATAATAGCCATATCGACACTCCTTTCTAAAATAATGATAATTGCCCATTTTTCTTTATGACCAAATTGGGCGTTGGTAATTGTTCCTCAGCTTTGAGTCGCTCCGGTGAGGGCTGTTTTCCTTCGGCAGCTTGTATAGTTTCAAGCAAATTTGTTGTTCTCTCACGAAGCGGCCACCCTCTTAACATATAGACGGGTGTGTACCATTACGACCATTCCTCTTGCGTGAGACTGTTTCCGTGAATTATGACGGCAGGTATTCCATATAAAGATAATTGCAAATAAACCATATGAACACATTTAATGTCAATGTCACAACAATAAGCGACCATTTGCTCACTATAATTAAGTTTTTGTTTGAACATTGCATTTGCAAGTCCTAAAACCATTCCGCCTGATCCGACCGCTGGCTCGCAAACCGATATATATCCTTTTTGAGATAAATTCTTACTTACCGTGTTTCCGGCCTCGCCGCCGTCACCCAAAGCAATTTCCCCCATAAACTCACAGATATGAAACGGTGTGAAAAATTGACCGTGATACTTGTTATGAAGTTCCAAACTATGAAAAACTTTACCAAGCAAATCGGTTGGACCGCATCGGGTTTGCTCTTTTTGCAATGACACAACCAATTCCGAAAAAGTTTCAACAAGTATTTTTTGTTCATCGGCATTGTATTTGTTAATAGTTTCGAGGTATTCTTTTTCTCGCTCCTCTTGATGATTCCAGTCAACCGAGTTACTTATTGAAATTGCGCATACCTTTAACCAATCTTCAAATACGCTCCAAAGCGAATGGCGAGCACTTAACGACTTTAAGCCGTTAACGATCCCTTTGCAATTTTCGGATATATACGGTGTTGATTTAGCCATTTTTCACACTCCTGTAATCGTCCCAAGCCATTGTTACAACATCGTTGCATTCTCTGAACCGGCTTATTATCGCTTCTGCATTAAGACTGTCACCGCCTTGCGGAGTGAGCCTTTTAATAAGCATTTCTTCGTTGTAATTTGTTGTAATAATCGTCGGTTTCATATCCTCATAGCGATAATCGAGAATTGCATATAAAATTGAAACAGTCCAGGGAGTACATTGCTCTTTGCCTAAATCGTCGATTATCAATAAATCAACTTTTCTGTAAATATCAATTATTGTGTTTTCGCTGATTTCGGTTGCGTTATCATACGCTTTTTTTATGTCTGCAAGCATATCGATAGACGTTTTGCAAATTACGGGAATGCCTTTTTTGATTAAGTCCAAAGATATAGCGACCGCAAGGTGTGTTTTTCCTGTTCCGTTTGTGCCCTCAAAATAAATGCCTTTGCCGATTTTTTCGTTGTACTCAAAATTCTCTGCATATTCTTTTGCGGAATTATAAGCCGTTTTATTTTCTTTCGTTATGTTGTAGTTTTCAAATGTACGGGTTAAAAATCGCTTTTTTATTCCTGATTCACCGAGAATGCGAGTTATTTTGGCAATAAAGGCTTTGCGCTTTTTTTCTTCGGCCTCCGTTTTTTTCCTTTCGAGTTCCTTTTGCTTTTTGTTAGCATCGTATTTTTCCCAATATGCTTTTGCTTTTTCGCAATTACAACGCTGAGGAAATTCCTTTTTCCAACAAGTCACGGCGCCGTTTAAGCAAATAGCTTCGTAATAAAGCGTTTTGCCACAATATTTGCATTTTGTGGGCGGTGGCGGTGGATCTGATTTTTTTACAGAAAATCCGAGTTCCTCAACCTCTTTCGAGGTGTAGCAAAAACGCAGCTTGTTAAGTTCTGCTTGGCTTGAAACCTTTTCCACTTCCATTCACGCTCCTATCTGATACTTTTTGCGGATTGTCTTTTCGCCACCAGTTAAGAATTGTTGCGTAGTGACTTTTCTTTCGATGCCCCTCGGCTAACCAACCATCAAGCCTATCTATGTAATCTGCGGCGCTGTCTTTACCCAATCGCTCGACCAGCTTCCCGTATTCATCATCTGTCAGCTTGACATTTTTAAATTCTTCGCCGTAACATTTTTTCGCCGGCAGTTTTTCTTCCCCTTGCGGAGCAGGGGGAGATATAGAGGGGGTATTTTCATCTACTATACTTTCATTTACTTTACTTTGTGGATTATCAATGCCGAAAACCCCTTTTTCCGTAGCGGAAACAATAGTTTTCGGTGCGGAAACCTCTTTTTTTGTTTTAAAAACAGGTTTTGTCGGCATTTTTACCGTTCGTTTGTCATATACAAATTTTATGTTTTCCATAAGAGTAGGACACCAAATGATTCTGTGATTATGCCATAATTCGCTGTCAATTTTGCCTATTTCCGATAATTTGTCAATTATGGCTTTTGCAACATCATCGTCAACTCTCATTACCGATATGAAATAATCCCAATCCAATGGGTCATTAAGGGAATAAGCGTGACCGTCCGTTTTACATAAAATTTCCAATATTTTAAACCAAACAGCATATCCGTCATTTCCCCAACGGCTTTCAAGCAAGAATTTTGTTTTGCTTTCGGAAACATAGTGCGGGAAATAGTCAACGGTTTGTTTTGTCGGTCTCGGCAAATTGCATCATCTCCTCGGTTTTGTGTTTAGATTGAGGCATTTGCAAAGGTATTCATCAAGCTTAATACCGTAAATATAATTTTCTGCAAATAATTCTTTTTCCCTTTGGTGAGCTGCCATATGGTGTTCGTGGCAGAGAGCAATAGCGAGTAACCCTGTATGCACTATATGCTCTCTGTTTGAACCTCGACCAATACGGTCCACATGATGAACTTCTGCCCGTTTATTGCAAATTGCACATTTCCTATGTTCAAGGCAAAGATAGAGGTATTTCCCAATATCGTCTGTTTGAGTTAAAAGAGTATCTTTCGTTGGTACATCCCACTCAAAGCAAAAGGTTATCAAATGTGTTATAAACTCTTTTGCCGTTGTCATATCAACATCAGATAAACTAAACCATTCGTTGCCGGATTTAGAACAATAATCCCAAGTCATATATTGCCGAAGGTATTCGGGCTCGTGCCCACTCCAAAGTGATATATCTCGAATAATTGCAAAGATTTTTTTCCTTTGGTCTGCCGATATTGTTCTGCCGTCATTTAGACGCAGCTCAACAGAGCCTATATGCTTTTTTATGATATCTCGCTCTAGCTTTTCATCAGGAGCAAGCAAAAGCCTTTGTCCGTCATATTGCAGTATCTTTGCTGTTGTTATCATTGCTTTCATCATCCTTATGACAGTGCAGATAAACATATCTGCCGTTAGGTCCTATGTTCTTGTATATAAAATCGTCGCATTTTGCTTTTGAAAGGTGATTTTTAAGAACTTGCAACTCATAGGCGTATTCGCCGTTTTCTTTTTTTGACCGAATTTTTTCTTGAATAATATCATCTTCATAATTTGCCTCGATCATAAACAGGTCGTAATGCCTTGCAGTAATGCCGTTTAAATTGTTTGTGTCGGTTGCGTATATCATTTTCCCGCCATTTAAAAAATGTATTTTCCAGCCAAGATTAGGAACATTGTGTACGAGTGGGATTGGGATTATATTACAAATCCCGTAACCGTACATTTTATCAAAATCAAGAATGTCAATTTGGCTTTTGCAAACTCCGCATTTTACAAGCGGTTCTGCTAACCACCTTCCGCAACCGAAGCGTAATGTAGGTCTTTCGGTTGCCAGTTTTCTAATAGTGGTCTTGTTAAAATGGTCCGAATGAATATGCGTAAGCAAAACAATTTTAAAGTCCTTATAAAAAGGCTGTAACGCCTTGAATGGCACACCGCAATCAATAAGTATTGAATTATTTATAATTACGGCATTGCCTTGTGAGCCGGTAGAAACAATATTGTAATTGATTTCCTTATAGCTCACTTAAATCAACCTTTTCGACAGCCTCGGTGGCTTCCGGCTCAGTCACAGGCTGAATGTTTTCTTCCGGGGTTGCAACAATTTCGTTGTTTTCGCCGACTTCTGACATAGTGCCGTCAGAGGTATACGCCTTTTGCATTTCCGTAGACATAATGCCCCACTTTGATATAAGCTGGCGAAGTAATGTTTTCTTTGCCATACCGTCAAAGTCTTTGTACCAGAACGATGAATACTTCCACATATCTTTATCCGAAATTTCGCCATTTAAGATTTTTTGATGTGCGGCGGCGGAATATGCCGGAGAGTATGTGTCGGCGTGATTCATCATTTTTGGCTTGGACCAATAGATAACCTTGCGGAAGCCATTGAGATATTCAAAATAAGCCATATATCCAATGACAGGCAATTTTTCTCTTTCATCATCGTCTTCAACAAAACTGAATTGTGGCTTTCCGGTCAATGGGCTTTTGCCCTTGTATTCGCCTTCGTGAATTTCGAGAACATCAAGGTCGGCATACGCTCCGCTCCTGAGTGCCAACTGTATATAGCCTTTATATCCGAGTACAAATTGAGCCTTCGTACTTTCAGGCTGTATTACCTCGCCGTTTCGATTTATTTTAGCTTTGCTTTTAAACGGAACGAGATAGTATTGACCTAACTGCGGTGACGGTGAAAGATTAAGGCTTTCACCTAACAACGCACCGGCAAGTATTGTGCCCGCCTCACAGTCTTGCAAGGCTGGATTTACTGCCACGGCGGATGTTATTGAAGCGATAAAACGCTTTGCACGGTCGGGATCGCCGAGAGTGTTATTGATTAGGTTCTGATAGCCTCTTGTTGTTATCGCAACAGAAAATTTCGGTTTCTGTTGTGCCTGAGTTAAATTAGCATTGCTCATATTCAAGTCCTTCTTCCTTAAATATTTCTAATAATTGTTTAATTGACCGCAGATGTTCGATGTTTTTGGTTTTAACCCTAAATCCGAGTTCATATACTGTTATCCCAGGAACAACAAGTTCGGAAACCGCTTTTTCCGTTGGAACTTCTGCGACGGTCGGTGCATCCAATATAACTGGTGCTGAAACATCTTCCGTGATAGCCTCGTTAACTTTTTCAACGGTTGCTGCCTTTTGTTCCGCAATAGCTTGCGCAGCCTCGGCTTTTGATTTTTCCGCCTCGATTGCTTTCATACGGTTTGTTATAGTAAGGATTGCCTGCGAAACATTGAGGGTTTTCTTGTATTCAACAAGAATTTCCGCCTTGTATTGCTGTGTATCTATCATCGCCAAATCGTCTATAACCTTATCTATCGTAGCCTTGACACGTTCTTTAAGGCTTTTTTTGCTGACGTTAAGAGTGACGTTAAGATCTAACTGTTCAAAGGAAAGAAAATCAATGTTTTTACTCTGCATATATTCATCAAAGTATTCTCTTACCTCGTTGCGCTTTTCTTCTTTTAGGCCGTCCTCTACAATACTGATTCGTGCATTTAACTGTTCAACTGCGGGTTTGTATTTGTCGGTCACATAATGCTTATAGACGCTTTCAAATTCCTCATAAGGGGCAAGAATTACCTTTTTAACGCTCTTTCGCTTGGCTTCCAAGTCATTGAAAGAAGCATTAAGCCCTGACCGTATTTTCTTGATTTCTTTATAGTTATCTTCCGTAACATTCAGTGACAAAGCATAGGCGGTCTGTTTTTCGATTTCTGTACTGATTTTTTGCAGCTGCTGGACTATAACCGGCAGTTGTTCAACAACTATAAGTTTGTCTGCAGGAGTATGGTTTTCCATTATTTCAACCGCATTTTCTGAAATAGCTGTATTGATGTTTTCTACTGACATATAAAAACTCCTTGCTTTTTATAAATTATTGTGATACAATGCTTAATGTAGTTAAGGGTGCATTTGCTTCGGCAATGCGCCTTTTTTCTTTGTATCGAGTCATACATTTAATGACCATTCGTGTTGAACGGATTTCTTCAGATATAAGCTGTGCGATGTATGCCGGCTCGCACCTTGCTCCGCCTGCATAGCCTTCACGCTTGATTATCCGTTCAAGCTTTTTTGCAGACGGTTTCAAAGCAGCGATAATTTCCTCGTAGGTCGGACTTTCTACATAGCTTGAAACTAATGCCGTCAAATCTGCTTGTACCATAAGAGCCTCCTTTTTCGATGTGTATATTTTAATGTTGATGCTGCCGCCTTTGCTTATTTCTGCAAATCGGAATTTTCTTTTACCTCGGACTGCGTTTCGCAATCGCAATGTTCGCCGGCGTCAAGACTGGCGCCGCAATTCGGGCATTCGCTATACATAGCCATTTAAACACTCCTTTCTTTTTTACTGTTTGGGAGCGAAAGGAATCGAACCTCTGTCTGTTCAAATTAGAACTCTCTGCCATTGAAATACACTCCCGTATGTGCGGACGGTTCATGCTTTGCGGAATATCAACCGTCCTTAACTTTTTCCGACCTCATAATGAGGCTATCTATGAGTTTTGATATATAAAGCCTTTTTAGCGCTATATCATTTGAAATAAATATCATCGAATAACGGCGGTATTTCTTGCGCCTCCGAGTTTTCTTCTGTCAGTTTTGAAATGTTTATTCGGTATGTTTTTTCTTTTGAAGGAAAAGATTTTTTGAAAACCTTTTTGAAACAAGTTTTTCCGTATCCTACCTCTACGCATTCCGGAGTTTTCAACTGACGGTGGCATCGCCTGCACCTTGCCATTTCTTTCACCTCTTTTCGAGGGAGCTTTCAGCCATAATTCAAAACTTCGGGTGAATATTACATATTCAAGGCAAAATAAACCGATAATCAGCAACCATTCGCCGCCGTAAGCACCGCTATAACCCCGCTCTCTTTCAGCATATATAATTAGATGTTTTCCTAATGTTAACGCCGGTATAAGAGAAATTGCGGCTTTAATTATTGCAATTACGGTACGAAGAATAAATCTGATTATCGTTCTTTTTTTCTTGCTCATTTTCGATCGTCCTTTCTATGTAAACATTTTTATACTGTACGCCAAATGCGCTTGCGGCTTTATGGTCCGAAAAGTAAATATCGATACATTTCCCTTTAATCGAGCCGCCTCTGTCTTGAACGGTATATCTATGACCGTCAATAATAATTTCTGTTCCGAAAGGTAAAATAGATGTGTCGGCCGCCACTGAAATTCCCTCTTTAAGCTCAACACAAGCTGCGCCATAGATTATTTTATTTCCGTCATTATCAAGTGGCCTGTTTGCGGCATAATGTTCGCAACATATTTCGCAAGAGCAGTATGCGGTTATTTTAAATTCACCAAGACATTCTAAAATCGGCTCTTGCGGTTCATCCGCTATCTTTGCGCCGTCTATAACTATGATTAACTCGGAAGGGGCTTTGTAATTGTCAGCTGATGTTTTATATAAACTTACCGCAAATATGCTAAGCACTATAAAAATTCCGAGAATATCAGGCAATATGTTGATTGTCCGTTTCATATTTTTTCGTCCTTTCGGGAGAATAATTGTTTTGCAGTCGCATAAGCGTTTTTGGTTAATTGCCTTTGCCAAACACCGTTACTCGGAGACAACCTAAATCCATTCGATTTCATTTCACTTCTTACCGTGCTATCGGGTTTATCGTCAAAAATGACTTGTAGACGGTCTTCTGTGTAATTGGCAATAACTTTGCCACCCTCAAACTCAAAGTCCTCAAAAGGCTGTTCGGTGCGCAATTTGGTAATGTGTGCTATGCGCTCCTTGACACGCTTTATTTTGCCGTTAATGCTCGTTAGCTCAAAGCTTTCAAACGGTTGCTGTTCCCAAGAATAATGAGTTAAAATTTCCTTATCTTTTTCCTCGGCGGTTTTTTGGCTTTTGTAAAAGCCTTTCATAGTGCCGTACTTGCGGTAGTGCTTGTTGGCTGCTTTCATATCTGCTTGCGTTTCAAGCAAGTATTCGAGTCGAGCATTGAGCTTATCTAATGCGTATTTATCATCGGCGGTAATCACTTCGTCTCCACGCATACCGCTCCGTAGCTCTTCGATAACAAGGTCGATAGGGGTTAAGCGTTCTAATTCCTTTGCGGCGTTTGATAAAAACGCCGCCATTTTATCGTCCCATTCATTGCTGTTATGTAAACCTCTTTCGGCCTGTTTATTCGCTTTTTCAAAATTGTATTTTGCCGGACCTGCAACATTTACGGGAACAAATATCGCTCTTCTGCGAAGAGCCTCATTATAAGCTTCCTCGACAAGACCTCTCCACTTAACTGCCCTTGAAATTAAATACCTTTTCTGTTCATCAGTGTATATCGACAATTCAGGAAAGCGAGTAAAGAATTTTTTATATCTGTTGTTCGCCGAAGCTGCTATTGATAAACCTGCTGAGAACTGACTGTTGTTATTGCAACGGTTTATATTTTCCTTATTCAAATTCAGATCATCGGCAAATTCTTTATAAAAGACAGGTAATTCAAACATTGTTATACTCCTTTTTTCTGTTCTAAAATGTTGTCGCACTCAACTTGCTCAAACATAAATTTTTCGCAAAAATACGATTTTTGTATTCTCCCGGCAGGAGGCCTCTCATAGCATCGGTCTTTGCCGGGGATTTTTGTCTTTGCGATTTCATCGGCTAATTTTCGGATTACTTGATAGGCTTTTGATTGTTTAACACCTAACAAAGTCATTACATCTTCAACTCCGTACCACATAATCAAGCCTCCTTACCAATTTGTTTTTCCGCCCACAATTTAAGCTCTTGGGCGTTTTGCGAAATTGTATCAAGCGCCTTTATCACTTCGGAAAACTCCTTTTCCTCATCTTTGGAAACTATTCCGTCCGCTGTGATTTCTAAAAGCGTTTCCTTTATGTATCCGACCTTTTTAAAAGCGGATAATACTTTTATCGTTAAGCGATCCAACTCTTCAACCTCTAACTGCGTTATACAGTTTTTTCCGATAGGACATTCGTTAGCGCAATAAAAGTTTCTGATTTCAGGAGCTTTATAAAGGTCAGCCATTAGATTTACTTTATCGACCGGAACAACCTTTGTGTTTCCCAGTTCGTAATCTGCAAGTGACGATTCGGATATTCCAAGAAGCTCCGCCGCCCCCGCTCTGCTGTTTAGTCTGTCATTGAATTTTGCGGCCTCTAATCTGCAACGACAATATATATTGCCTGCCGCTTTTGTTGGGCGAGTTCCCATTTATTTCACCTCTAAGATGTGATAAAATTTAATTAGTAAAATTAGTTATGGCTTCTTTTTCAACGGAGAAATTGCACATATTCGATTACTTGCTTTATTTCTTCGGCCGTTAAATCTTTAATTGCCTCAATAAATTTTTGCCTTGATGATTTATACACCGGAATGAGTTCAAATTTATGTGTTCCGAAGTATTTATCAAATATTTTCGCCGTTTTCGTATTTTCTCTAAATTCAACGAATTGTCTCATTTTGTTTCACTCGCTTTGCGTGTTGAAATATTTTTATAAATCAAGTTTTGCTAACTGTGAACTTTTTGGGTAAAAAAATAGTAGAAATATTTTCTCCTAAAATTTCACTTATACGAATTGCCACTTCATTTGGCACATTTCGTTTTCCCGATTCATACTGATTGTATGTTGAAACCGCTATATGAAGCATTCCAGCCATTTGTTCCTGAGTAAAACCTTTTTCTTTTCTTACTGTTTCAAGCGACTTAATTATTTTTGTCACATCCTCTCTAAATTTCACATATAGCAAAACTTTATGTTCTCATTATACTTTCACATTTTGCAAAAGTCAAGTGTTTTTTCGCTTTTTGTGAAAAATATTTTCTTACTGCAAAAATCGTGCTATAATTTTGCATAAAGCGAAATGAAAATGGTGGGTTATATGAATAATATTTTAGGTGTACGAATAAGGAATTTGCGTGAAAACAGTGGATTAACGCAATTAGAACTATCCAAACAATTAAATGTGAGTAACACCACACTTTCTCAGTATGAATCTGGTCAACGCATTCCAAGCGATGATATAAAAATTAAAATTGCCGAGTTTTTTAAGGTTTCTGTGGATTACCTATTAGGGCAGGCAGACACAAAAATAAAGGCAGCCCAAAATGGACTACCTTTATCGCAGGAGCAAAAAGATTTGTTATCGGCTACTTCCGACTTGTCTTCTGATGATATGAAGAAGGCTTTGGAGTATGTTGAGCTTTTAAAGTTAAAACGAAATTCTTAACTTTTTTAATCTCAGCTGGATTTAGATCCATAATGCTTTCTTTGAATTCTGCAAATAATCTATTTCTTGCAGAATCGTTAACATTCTGTTTATTCATTTGTCGCTTTTCCTTTCCGGCTTTTGCCAAGTCTCACCAAATGGGGTGGACTTTTATTGTAAAGGCGTTACTATTACCGCTAAAAGCATTCTAACGCAAAAGTATTGTCGAATGTTGTATATAGTTATTAAATCACGAAATAGGTTATAGAGGAATTTTTGAATATGAGTTTGTTTGATAAATTAACCAACACCGTCAATATAATAAACGAAGTAAAAAACGCTGTTACATATACTCCTGACATCGTCTGCAGTAACGGTACGAAAACGAAAAAGGATTGTATTTATTCCCGTTATAATTTAGACGATATGAAAAGAACTAAGAGCAACATATATCTCTTGGGTAATTCAAACATTCCGCTCGCCGCCGATGAAATAACATGCGTAAACGCTTTCCTTGCGGAAGCGGCTCATTTATTATCCCGCTTTCCTAAGAAGCAAATCTCAAAGAATAAGCTTTGTTTTAAGGAACGGTTAATCAACGGCACAAACGCCTATTGTTTTGTAACTTTTAATCCGGCGACCAAAACAGGCAAATTCCCGAAGCATCCTATGGTATTGCATTTTTATTTTTCAAATGACCTTTTCGGCGATTTGTTTTACGCCCAAAACGGTGAAATTGAAAAAGGCGATATAATAGTATGGGGTAGCGGTATCTGTTATGAGGTTCAACTGCGGATGATAGGCGAGGATCTAAAACTAAATACGATTTACCGAACGAATCAGGTGTCGTATAAAAAAGAAAAAATATATTATCAATAACGAAGTCTTATTGGCGAACAATTAGATTATTTAACTGCTGATGATATGTATTTTGCCCCACGCCCTGCATAATGGGGAGTGGGTTTTATTTGGGGCAAGAGGGGGTGTTAATATGCCAGTATATAAAGATGAGGCTCGAAATACTTGGTATTGTAGCTTTTATTACAAGGATTGGATTGGGCAACGAAAATTAAAGAAGAAGCGTGGTTTTAAAACACAGCGAGAAGCAAAGGAATTTGAGCGGGAATTTTTATTGATACATTCAAATGATCCGAATATTCTGTTTTCATCTCTTGTTGAGCTTTATTTTACGGACGCCAAAAACCGAATACGCTGGGGAACGGCCGAAAACAAGAAATCAGTTTTTGAGGCTCACATAACACCATATTTTGCAAAAAAGAAAATAAATGAAATAGATGTATCCGACATCAGGCGTTGGCAGAACATTATGCTTGAAAAGGTCAATCCTCACAACAACAGACCATATTCTCAAACATATCTAAGAAGCGTAAACAGCCAATTAAGCGCTATTTTTAACTTTGCGGTAGAATATTATGGACTGCCGTTTAATCCTTGTCATAAGGTAAAAGCTATCGGCGAAAAGCATGCTGACGAAATGCAGTTTTGGACCTTAGATGAATTTAATAAAGCTATATCCTGCGAAAAAAAACCTGCATTTCATTTAGCATTTATGCTTTTATATTGGACTGGAATGCGTGAAGGTGAGTGTCTTGCACTTTCCCCCGACAAAATTTTACATGAAAAAAAAGCAATAAATATTTGCCAAACATATCACAAGCGAGAGGGGAAAGACACCTTCGGTCCGCCAAAAACAAAAAACAGCGTTCGTATAACAACGCTGCCGGATTTTGTTTTTGAGGAGCTTGTAAATTATTCGGAAGGGATTTACGGAATTTCACCTCAAGATCGCATTTTTTATTTTACAAAAACCGCACTGAATAAAGAATTAGATTTTATATGTGCCAAATCAGGCGTTAAAAGAATAAGAGTACACGATTTAAGACATTCTCACGTGTCGTTATTAGTAGAACTTGGTTATCGCTCATACGCTATTGCCGACAGAATAGGAGATACTCCTGAGATGGTTGATAAAACTTACGCCCATTTATATCCGAACAAGGGCGCTCAAATTGCAAGAGAACTTGACCGCCACAAAGGCGGTATAGTTGATGTATATGAGAATTCTGGCATTAAACCCGATGTTGTAAGTATGGATGATATGATACCCAAAAGCTTGTAATGTGTGTAACATCGAAAATTTTAATGCCAAAATAATGCCACGAAA
>CAKSKA010000015.1 GCA_934464615.1 uncultured Eubacteriales bacterium
AAAACAAGATATTGGCGTAATAATCCGCCGAGAATGGAATATGTTTGCAACGGATACCACCGTTACGGAAAGGAAAATTGTTCGCCGCACAAGATTGGCGAGGAAGTTCTTGACAGGCTGATACTCAAAGAGCTTGAGGAGCTTAAAATAATGGCCCATGAAAACTTTAAAAGGGTTGACAAAGAACTGAAAAAGTGGCTTGCCGACAGACCGTCCGCCGAAAAGCAGATAACAGCGCTTAAAGAAAAGCTCGCGCAGCGGAAAAACGACCAACAGCAAATACTGCTTGAAAGAATACGGGACAGAGAACACGCCGAAGTTTATACTCAAATGCTTGTTTCCTGCGAAACGGATATTAAAACAATCGAAAATAGAATTCGGGAAATGAAGGATATTGAAAATACCGTAAAGGAACGCAAAAAGCAAATGAAGAAAAGCGTAGAGCTGCTTGACGATATTATAGCCGACGGTGCGATAAGTGATACGCATCTCAGGATGTTGGTGGATGAGATCGTTATATACGAAAATAACGGAAAGCTTGATATTCAAATAACGCTTAACGGAGAATTCCGCACGCATATCGACTACTACGATGAAAGCGGAGATATAACCGACAGGCACGCCGAAATATGGTATTTCCCGAATTGGGAAAGTATGGCGGAGGGTTAAACCTCCGCCATATCATATATCAATATTCTTCTGTGCTGTAAATATAACAGACTCGGCAGGCGTGCAGCTTTATGTTGTGCGCCTGTTTTTTGGTCTGTGACAAGTGATTTCAGCGGATATTTTGGGCAAAGAAAAACGCTCAAAGCCGCATAAACAAAGGCTTTGAGCGGTGGTGCGGGTAAGAGGACTTGAACCTCCACGACCTTGCGATCATTAGAACCTGAATCTAACGCGTCTGCCTATTCCGCCATACCCGCATATTAAGTTTTCGTCCTCTAAATTTTACACGGCGAGGACATCCGAGGCGGAGCATTTCGCTTAATCCGCAATATATACAAACAGCAATTAAGCTGTGTGTAAGCTCAAATTAAAAAGAAAGTAAGAACGAAAAAATTTCAAAAATTGAAAATGCAGAAAATTGAAAAGTTGAGAAGTGCGATATCGTAGAAGTTGACTTTGTCAACTTTTCGATTTCGTCGCACTGCATTGTGCGATGAAATCGCGCCGAAAATTTCAGTTTTTAATACTTACACCAAGGTGGCGTTACCTGAATCATACGCGTCTGCCAGTTCCGCCATACCCGCATATTAAGTTTTCATCCTCTGATTTTTACACGGCGAGGACAACCGAGGCGGAGCATTTCGCTTAATCCGCAAATATAAAAACGCATTTCTGCGGTTTTACCGAATTTACACCGAGATGGCGTTACCTGAATCTAGTGCGTCTGCCAATTCCGCCACATCCGCATATTGAATTTTTTGCGGGCAGCCGCGCCCGCGGTACACTTGCGGTTGCCGAAATTTTTTATGGCTTGGAGCGCCGAAAAATTTCGACCGCTGCGCCATTTTGCGTTCCCTGCATCTGCCACCGGCAGCGGTCAAGCAAAATGCTGCCAATTCCGCCACATCCGCATATTAATCTTTATCCTCTGAATTTTACACGGTGAGGATAACCGAGGCGGAGCGTTTCGCTTAATCCGCAATTACAAAAACGCATCTCTGCGAATCCAGTGTGACAGGTTCGAGTCCTGTCATGCTACCGTTTTAAGTTTATGCCCTAAAACAACAATATTTTACTAAAAAAAGTGCAAAAAGTCAAGCGGAAATTATATTTTTTAGATTGAAAAAATATAATTAATATTGTATAATACAATAAAAGGGGTGCTGTGAATGAAAAACAATCTTATCATTACCATAGGACGCCAATATGCAAGCGGCGGACATGAAATAGCAAGAGAACTTTCCGAGCTTTTGGGAATAAAGATGTATGACAAGGAACTGATTGATCTTGCATCAAAAGAAAGCGGATTGAGTGAAGAAATTCTTAAAGCGTATGATGAAAAACCCACTAACAGCTTTTTATACTCGCTGTCGCTGGGTGCGTATTCTTTTGAAAATACTTTTTCCGGCTCTCCCACAATGCCGTTGGTTGACAAAGTTTTTGCGGCACAGGCAGACATTATTAAAAAAATCGCAGAAAGGGAATCCTGTATTTTTGTAGGACGTTGTGCAAACAGCATACTGCGTGACAATGATGATGTTTTGTCGGTATTTATTCATACGGATTTAGAGCGTCGTATTGACCGTGTGTGCGAATTTAACAATTGCACAAGGGCACAGGCGGCCGACGAAATACGCAAGGCAGATAAAAAACGGGCAAATTATTACAATTATTTTTCGGATCTTAAATGGGGAAGTGCCACAAGTTACGATTTGTGTATTGACAGCCACATAGGTTACGATAATGCAGCCCGGCTTATAAAGTTTTTTGCCGAACATCATATAGCAAACAAGTAACGAAGTTAATTACCTTTAACAAAAAACACCCGTTTTCCGTATTATGTATTACGGAAAGCGGGTGTTTTTATGCGCAAAAAGCGTAAAAAGCGAATAACGGCGGTAATTTCATTATTTCTTGCCGGTGTTTTAATATCGGTGCTTACATATTCTTTTTTCCACGTACGGGGCGTTGTGGTGGAATGTGCCGAGAGCGAGGCGGCAACAATAGCTTTTAAAACGGCAAACCGAATTATAAACGAACAGATGAGCGACAGCGGTATTTCATATTCCGATATAGTAAACCTTACAAAAAACAGCGATAATAATATTTCCGCACTTGAAATAGATATTGTAAAGTTAAATCGGCTTAAAACCGAAATATCTTCGGCAATAGCAAATGCAATGACAAACAAGGACAGATACACCGTAAGCGTACCTGCGGGAACACTGTTTGGTAATGAATATACATTGGGCATGGGACCTGAATTAAAATTTAAAATGCAGCTTACGTCATCTGTAATAGCGGATTTTAAAAGCAATTTTTATTCTGCCGGAATAAATCAGGTTTTGCACCAAATAATCATAACCGTTAAGGTTGAGGGAACTTTGGTGTTGCCGTGGGCACGCGGCAACTATTCTACCGAAACAACCGTAATAGCGGCGCAGACAGTACTTGTCGGAATTACGCCGGACGCATATACAAATGTTATAGAAACATATAACAACGGCGAAAGCGGCGTTGTCGGCGAAATTTTCGACTACGGTGCCGGAAACTGATAAGTAAAAGCCTTCGGTATTTTTTTACCGAAGGCTTTTTAAAGTGTTATATTTTAAAATCCATACAACTGCGTGTTTTTGTAAACGGCCTTACATAAGTGTCGGCTACGGCAACATGGGCGGGGTGGACGGAATAATTTTTAAGCGCGGCCTCGTTTTCAAATGTACAGTCAAGCATCATATCCGCATTTGATGAAGCGAGGGACTCTGTTATTACTTTTATGTCGATAAGTCCGTCAATTTTTCCTTTAAGTCCTTCAAGGTTTTTCTTTGCATCGGCTGCAATTTCCCGCTTTTTATCCGCCGTAAAATCGTCTTTTAACTGCCAAAGTATAACGTGTTTAACCATAATTTCTTCTCCGAATACAAAAGTTTTATACGTTTTCCATTGTGTGCAAAACCGTTTTTACAGTACAGCCTTTAAGCGTCGAGAGCTTTTCGCGCAGGCATTTTTCAACTGCTTTTTCGGTTATAAACACAATCTCGCCGTTAATATCGTTTGTAAGCATTTTAACATCGCCGAATACCGCTTTAATGTTTTCGGCAAATTCTTTATTAACATCGCACAAACGGACGTAAAGTTTTGTCTGCGCGTTTTCAGTCTTTTCAACATATCCGGCTTCGGCTTTATCCCACGAAAGATATTTTCTTGCCTGCAAATGTTTTACACAGTCTATTACGTCGGCAACAACGGCGCTTGCCGTAGGCATTTTGCCGGCGCCGCGTCCGTAAAACATAACGTCACCTATGGCATCGCCCTTTACAACAACGGCATTGTACACGCCGTTAACGTCTGCAAGCATATTGCCGTGCGGTACAAGCGCGGGGTAGACCGACGCTGTAATTTTACCGTTACCGAGTTTTGAAGCACGGCCTATAAGTTTTATAACATATCCGAGTTTATCGGCATAATCTACATCATCAAGCGAAATATCGGTAATGCCCTCGGTAGAAACGTCTTCCGGATATACATGTTTGCCGAAACCGAGCGCCGCAAGAATACAGATTTTTCTGCAGGCGTCGAGTCCCAAAATGTCGGCATCGGGATTTTTTTCGGCATAACCGTGTTTCTGTGCCGCGTGCAAAGCGTCTTCAAACGGCATATTTTCTTTAACCATTTTTGTAAGAATATAGTTTGTAGTGCCGTTTAAAATGCCGTAAACCTCGTAAATATCGTTTGCGGCAAGGCATTGCGACATAGGACGCAAAATCGGTATTCCGCCGCCGACGCTCGCCTCAAACAAGAAGTTAACATTGTTATCGTTTGCTATTTTTAAAAGTTCATCACCTTTAGCGGCAACCAATTCTTTGTTTGACGTAACTACGCTTTTGCCTTTAAGCAGGCAGGCTTTTACAAAGTCAAATGCGGGGTGTATACCGCCCATAACTTCAACTACCACTTTTACACTTTCGTCATTTTCAATATCCGAAAAATTTTTAGTGAATTTATCGGAATAGGAAAGTCCGTCAAAATCACGCAAATCAAGTATATATTTTATGTTTATTGCCTGCTTTGCCTTTTTTTCTATCGATTCGGCATGGGAGATTAATATTTCGGCTACGCCCGAGCCTACAACGCCGTGTCCCATTATTGCTACGTTGATCAACTTGCTTCATCCCGCTTTCAAAAAATATGCGATCGGTTTATTTTTAGACCGTATTAATATAATAAATTAATATAACACATATTTTTTAATATTTCAACGGTAAAGCGCTGAGTTTCGGGGAAAATAGTTAAAAAAAGGAGGCGGCACGGCTTGACTGTTCAAAATAAAAAAGATTTTCTTGTAAAAACGGCATATGCGGCGGTTGTAACGGCACTGATTTTTATTGTGTGCAGATTTTTGGTGATATACTTTTTCCCGTTTTTAATAGGTCTTACATTGGCGTATTTTTTACAAAAACCATCGCGTGCGGCGGCAAAAAAACTGCACATTAAAACAGGTTACGTCGCATGTGTTTCTGTTGCCGTAAGCTATGCTGCCGTAATTGCCGTGATAGGACTTTTATGCTTCGCTTTAATAATCAATTTTCCGCGCATTTCCGCCGATGTGCAAAATCTGCTGTCGGAAGTGTCGGAATATTTACACAATTTTTCCGTAAAGATGCCGGATAGTATAAAAAGTATTTTTATCCGCGACGGCAAAAGCGTTACCCAAACGGTTTCGGGTTATGTATCGTCATATATGGCGGCTATACTGCAAAGGGTTGTTAAAAATGCTCCGTCGTTTTTATTCTGCACCGTAATAACCGTTGTGGCAAGTTGTTATATAGCCAAGGATTACGAAGCCGTGCGGCAGTACGCACTGTCGCTTATGCCGCCGCGCACGGTGCAGATAACGGCAGCGGTAATAAGAATTGTTAAAACAAACGTGTTTAGAATTATAAAGGGCTATATAATACTTATGGTAATTACATTTGCGCTTTTAACCGTGGGATTTTTTATTGCCGGCATAAAAAATGCGGTAGTTTTAGCGGCGCTTATAGCCTTTATTGACCTTTTGCCCGTTTTAGGCACCGGAACGGTGCTTATTCCGTGGAGTATCGTGTGCTTTGTAAGGTCTGATTTTAAAACGGGTATAGCCCTTGTTTTAATATACGCCGCGGCACTTTGCGCCCACAATGCACTTGAGCCGAAAGTAGTTGGCAGGCAAATAGGCATACCGCCGCTTGTTATGCTGATATGTATTTTTATAGGGCTGCGGCTGTTCGGATTTTTGGGAATGATATTATCGGTAATCAGTTTGACGGTTATTATAAATTTGTATAAAGAAAATATATTATAGAATTTGTAGGATACAGGCTTACGCTTTACAAAGTGCCGGCCTGTATCTTACACTTTTTTTGCCGTTTTACATAAAATGTAGTGTGACAGGCATACCCCTGCCATATATGTAAGACTTTGGGTTTTGCGGCGATGCCGTGTCTGTTTGCATTCAGGGTTCCTGCCATAATACAAGTGCTTGTAAAAAGAACGGATACAGTCTGTTAAAAATGTTTTAAAAGCGGTGATAAATAAATGGAAAAATATAATATTGCCACCGGTACCGTAACATCTGCAGTAAGGGGCAGAGATTTACTGCGGAAAAACGGTTTTAAAGCCTATACGCAACGCTCAACCGCAAACGACAGAATAGGCTGCGGATACAGTATTACGGTGTCCGGAGATATAGGCAAAATAAAGAAAATTTTAAACGATGCGGAAATTAAAATTTATGAAATAAACACTGTAATATAGTATTTTTTTGAAACGGAGAATATTTATGATTTACCTTGATAACGCGGCAACAAGCGGAAGGAAACCGCCCGAAGTAATCGCGGCGGTATCGGGCGCACTTAAAAGATATAATGCCAATCCCGGACGCAGCGGCCATACCGCTTCTATGGAAACGGCATATAAGATTTATGATATAAGAAGCTCGGCGGCAAATTTTTTCGGTGACGATAATCCCGCACATGTAATTTTTTGCATAAACTGCACTTATGCGCTTAACTGCGTTATCAAGGGAGTGTTGAAGCCTTCGGATCATGTTATTATAAGCGATATTGAGCATAACGCCGTTTTGCGTCCGGTACACAAACTTGCAAGTATGGGTATAATAACTTACGATGTTGCAAAAGTGGATCTGTTGCAGCCGCAAAAAACCGTAAATTCTTTTAAACAACTTATAAAGCACAATACAAAGATGATAATATGCTCTGCGGCATCAAACGTGTGCGGTGTAATGACTCCTATCGGGAAAATAGGAGAACTTTGCGCGCAATACGGCATACTTTTTTGTGTGGACGGGGCACAGGCCGCAGGAATAACCGACATAAACATGAAAAAAATGAACATAGATTTCCTTGCCGTCGCGGCGCACAAAGGGCTTTATGCGCCTATGGGCACGGGAATACTTATAGCCCGCAAAGATATTGAGAATACTTTGGTTGAGGGCGGCACCGGTACGGCGTCCCTTAACGCGCTGCAGCCTGACGATATGCCCGAAAGATTTGAAAGCGGAACGCTTAATGTGCCGGGCATAATGGGTATAGGCGCCGGAATAGATTATGTGAAAAGGATAGGTGTCGGGACGATATACCGACACGAAATGGGACTTACCGATATGCTTTACGAAAAACTTTACAATATGCCCAATATAGAGTTATATGCGCCGTATCCGCAGCCGGGAATGTATGCGCCGGTATTAAGTTTTAATGTTAAAGGCAAAAACAGTTCCGAAGTTGCGCAGATACTTAACAAAAACGGAATTGCCGTAAGGGCGGGTTACCATTGTGCAAAACTTGCACACGAAAAACTGCAGACTACCGACAGCGGAACAGTCAGGGTAAGCGTCGGCAGTTTTAATACAAAAAACGACATAAATTATTTGGTAAATGTGCTGAAAATTTTATAAAATTTATTATTGTCGGTTGATACCGCAGTGCAATTATGTTATTATATAATAAATATTTGTATGTGAAGGAATGGACGCAATGCTTGAAAGCATAAATACCTTTTGGAATCAAATTTTATATGCACTGCTTAATATAAGATTTTTTGATTTGATAGATATACTTGCGGTTGCATTTATTATTTATCAAGCCATACGGTTTTTCCGCGATTCAAGGGCGGGGCAGCTTATAAAGGGTATTGTTATAATCCTTATTATATTTATTTTTGCAAACTGGTTTAACCTTGTAACTATTAAATGGTTGCTCACAAAACTTGCGGATTCCATTATAGTTGTTGCGGCAATAGTGTTCCAACCGGAACTGCGTCGTGCGCTTGAAAAAATGGGACGCAGCGGAATAAGCAAAATAGGGCGTTCTCAGGTAAGCGACTACGATATAATAGAGGACAGCATAGGCAGCGTTTGCAAGGCTGCAAGTAATATGTCCGATAAAAAAATAGGTGCGCTTATTGTGTTTGAACGAAAAACGCCTCTCGGCGAAATAGCCGCAACGGGTACAGATGTTGACGCCACTGTATCGACAGAGCTTGTTCAAAATATCTTTTATCCAAAATCTCCTTTGCATGACGGCGGTATGATAATACGTTCGGGCAGGATTTTATCCGCCGGTTGCATTTTGCCGCTTACTTCAAACACAAACCTTAATTCGCAATTGGGTACAAGACATAGGGCGGCAATAGGTATGAGCGAAACATCCGACGCGGTAATTTTGGTGGTTTCGGAAGAAACCGGCAATATTTCCCTTGCATGCAACGGTGTGCTTACACGCAATTATAATCCGATATCTTTAAGGGAAGACCTTGAAAAATATCTGCTTACAAGCGAGACAAGGGAAAATTTAACATTTTCCGAGCGCGTTAAAAAACTTTTGGGACGGAAAAAATCAACCGATAAAAATGATACAACGGAGAACGGCGAAAATGAATAAAAAGTTTAATTTTTCTTTACGCACATTGCTTGATAATCGCAGATTTTCCATAATTTTTTCGGTAACTCTCGCATTTATTGTGTGGATGGCGGTAGTTATAAATCAAACGCCTACAATAGACAGGACAATAACCGGACTTAAAGTTACAATTGACACAGAGGGTACGGTTGCGGGCGAATTGGGACTTGACGAAGTTACGGGTGCAGTTTCAACCGTAGTTACAATAAAGGTAAGCGGACCGGCATATGTTGTAAGCAATTTAAAGGAAAGTGATTTTGTTATATCTCCTTCCCTTGCAAATGTAACGGCCCCCGGTACGTACACAATACCGCTTACCGCCACAAAACTTAATTTCGGCAATGAGTTTTCGGTTACATCAATAACACCGTCGCAATTAACTCTTACGTTTGACTATATTGATACAAAACAAATTACCGTAGTTCCTATAGTAAACGGTGTAAGCGCCGTACAGGGACTTGTGGCGGAGGAGCCGGTCATCAGCAATGCGGACGAAAGTACCGTGACTGTAAAAGGACCGCGTACCGAAATGTCAAAAATAGCAACGGTAAATGCCGTTGTAAATAAACAGGAAGTGCTTTCCGAAACAAAAACTTACGATGCGGATATAGTTTTGCTTGATAAGAACGGAGAGGAACTTGATAAGTCAAAATATACATTAAGTGCCGAAACCGTCAAGGTTTCAGTGCCTATATCCAAGCGCAAAACAGTTCCCGTAAGGGCGGATTTCACCAACGCTCCGGAAGGGTACGGCGAGTTTATAAATTACAGCTTATCGGTAAGGGAAGTTGATATTATAGGTCCTGCGGCAACCGTGGACCAAATGGACGAGGTAGTTCTGTCCCCGATAGATTTCTTCAGTATTTCCAAAGAAAATCATAAGTTCGATATGGCTCCGGTATTGTCCGACGGCGTAAAGATACTTGATAATATTGAAGCGATAACGGTAGATATCGACACGTCCGGATTTGCGGAACGCACACTTACCGTAAGCAATGTGGTTGCAATAAACAACAGCAATAACTATACGGTAACCCTTAACAGCAATATTAAAAATGTTAAGATTTGCGCCCCGCGTGAAATAATAAACAATATAAGACAGGATACTGTTTACGCGGTGGTGGATCTGACAGGCAAGTCTGCCGGCGAATACAATGCCGCGGTCACAATATATTCTTATTCGGATAAGAGGATATGGCAGGTGGGAACATATCAGGCTTCAATAACCATAGCGTGACAAGACTCGAACCTGTCACGCCTACGAAACAAAATTTTGCATAATACATTGCCTCAAAACTTGAAATACGTCAGTATTCCTGCGTTTTATCGGCTTCGTCTTATAACAAAATTTTCGGTTTCGATAGGTTAAAAGTTTCTGCCGCCGAATTTTATATTCGGCGAAGCGGGAAATTTGCAGCAAGGCTGGCGCCTTGCAAAAATAAACGCAAAGCCGTAATTTAAAAGGCGGCGAGCGAAACCGTGGCAGGTTCGAGTCCTGTCACGCTAAAGTAATAAAGTAAATCCCGTTTGCGACATATTCGCAGCGGGATTTATATATACGTATGTATTGTAAAATTACGGCGGCTGACAAAATTACGGCCTTGTGCATATAATGCAGTGAGGTGGTATTATGCTTAAGGCATTTTTGATAATAGCTTTGGTTTTACTTTCTCTTTTAGGGCTGAGCGAGCTTGTGCATATAATGTGCGCCGCTGTGCTTAAGGCACCTACAAAGTGCCGTAAACTTTTGGTTTTGGTACCGGATAACGATAATGCCGAACAGCAAATTGCCGCGGCGCTTTATGAAATGGAGTGGCACGGTAAAAATTATGCCGACGGCATGGCTGTGCTGACAGGCGGCATATCGCATGAGAACGCGGAACAACTTAAAAAACGCTTTGGCGGCGACGGTATTGTGTTCAGCGAAAAGTTATTCGGCGCGGAAACAAATGCAGAGGATAAATAAAGTTTATTTCGGGAGTTAAAAATGGCTGAAAACGGCGAAAATATTACCGTGCGCGGCACGGTTAAAAAAATTACATACAGAAATTCCGATAACGGATATACGGTGTTTATTCTTGATACCGACGACGGCGACCTTACCGTTGTCGGTACGGCACCGTATATGACGCAGGATGATTTTGTAAACTGTACGGGCAGTATGGTTTATCATCCGAATTACGGAGAACAGTTAAAAGCCGAAACAATAGAACGCGTTATAAAGAAAAACCGCGCCTCGATAGTAAAATATCTGTCCTCCGGCAGTATTAAGGGCGTGGGGCCGGTATCCGCAAAACTGATAGTTGAACGGTTTGGGGATAAAACGCTTGAAATTATAGAAAACGAACCCGAACGGCTTGCGGAAATACGGGGCATTTCCTATTCAAAAGCACAAAGCATACACGAGGAATATATCAAACAATTCGGTATGCAGGACGTCATTATATTTCTCGGAAACCTCGGAATAAGTGCCGACGAAGCGCTTAAGATTTTTAAAAAGTTAGGTCCCGACACAAACGACGCAGTATCGCAAAATCCGTATATACTTTGTACACAGGGGCTTGACTTCGGATTTGACAGGGCCGAGGAAATCGCCGCCGCTTTGAACTTTAATTTTAAAAGTCCGCAAAGGATAAAAGCAGGAATTATTTATATTTTAAAAAAGAATCTCGGCAATGGACATACCTGTTTGCCGTCGGACAAGCTGATAAGTGTGGCGTGTACATTACTTGATACCGACAGCGGCACGGCAGACGAATGTGTGGCAGAGCTGGAAGCGGATATGGAAATAGTATCCGATGTTTCTGACGGCAAAAAATTTGTGTTTTTGACAGAGTATTATAATGCCGAAAGGCACATTGCCGCACTACTGTCCGCCGTAAAGACAAGCATACCTGCGGCATTTGCCGTAAGCGATCTGGAAATTGACAGATGCGAGAATAAAATGGGCATTAAATTTGACGAAAAACAACGCGGCGCGGTTGTCGCGGCGGTGGAAAACGGTATGCTTATTTTAACCGGCGGTCCGGGTACGGGCAAAACAACCACGCTTAAAGCTATTATTGATATATTAAAACACAGGGACCTTGACATAGTGCTGGCAGCCCCTACCGGACGGGCGGCTAAACGTATGACCGAACTTACCGGAAACGAGGCAAAAACAATACACAGATTACTTGAATGTACATTCGGAGAAGATTCAAAACAGGTTTTTGCACGGAATGAGAAAAATCCGCTTGAGTGTTCCGCTATAATAATAGATGAAATGTCAATGGTGGACGCACTGCTTTTTGACAGTCTTATAAGGGCATTACGGTACGATTGCCGTATAATTATGGTGGGTGATGCCGACCAGTTGCCGAGCGTCGGGGCAGGCAATGTGCTGAGCGATTTGTTGACTTGCGGTACAATACCGAACGTACAGCTTAAAACGGTTTTCAGACAGGCAGGCAAAAGCAAAATAATAAGGAACGCACACGCGATAATAGACGGCGAACCGATTGATTTGAAAAATGACGCCGATTCCGATTTTTTTGTAATGAACAGACCTGATGCCGTAAGCACCGTAAATACGGTAATTGACCTTGTAACAAACCGTTTGCCCGCAGCTTACGGATTTTCCGCGACCGATGACATACAGGTACTTTGCCCGTCCAGAAAGATGGATACGGGGACGGTAAACCTTAATAATGTTTTGCAGTCCGTCATAAATCCGCCGGATAAAAACAGAAACGAATTAAATTATAAAGGCATTTATTTCCGCACCGGAGATAAAGTTATGCAGATTAAAAACAATTACGATTTACTGTGGGAGAAAAGCAACGGCGAGACCGGCAGCGGAGTATTTAACGGAGATATAGGCACGGTTGTTTTTGCGGACAGACGCGCCGGATGCCTGAAGGTGAAATTCGATGATAAAACGGTGGAATACATATCCGATGAATTGTCGGAACTTGAACTTGCGTATGCGGTTACCGTGCATAAAAGTCAGGGCAGCGAGTTTGACTGCGTTGTAATACCGCTTTTTGATACACCGCAAATGCTGCGATACCGCAATTTGCTTTATACCGGTGTAACGCGCGCAAAAAAATTACTTGTAATTGTAGGCAACGGCAGGGTATTTATGCAAATGGCGGAAAACGACCGCAAAACATTGCGCTATACGGGACTTGCCAGATTTTTAAAAGAGGCAAACGCATGAAAATAATTAATTATATTTTAAATATTGTATTTCCGAGCAGGTGCGTGTTTTGCTCCAAAATTTTAAAGATGGGACAAAACATTTGCCCCGATTGCCTTAAAAAGAATGTTTACGCAGGCAAACTTTGTACAAAATGCGGTTGTGTGCAGAATAAATGCTGCTGTAAGTACAATAGATTTTTATTTGAAGAATGTGTTGCACCGTATGCGTTTGATAAAAATATTAAGACGCTTGTATACAACCTGAAGTTTGAAGGCAGTGCGCAGACGGCGGATTTTCTTGCCGATAATATGAACAAAAGCATTAAAGACTGTTTTTACGGCATAAAATTCGATGCGGTAACGAGTGTTCCTATGGGGAAGTGGGGCAGATATATGCGAGGATATAACCAAAGCAGGCTGCTTGCAAAACGCATTGCGGATAAAAATAATCTGCCGTATGCGGAAGTTCTGTTTAAACGGGGCAACCATATCCAACATAAACTTAACCGTTCCGAAAGGTTTAAGAACGTACACGGTGTTTTCGGGATAAAAAGACAATATAAATGCGAAAATATTTTACTTATTGATGATATAAAATCAACAGGCGCTACCCTTAACGAATGTGCAAGACAGTTAAAGTTTGCAGGCTGTAAAAATGTTTTTTGCTGTGTTGCCGCAACAAACTGCAAGTAACGGTTGAAAAAAAGAAAACGCTTTAGTATAATAAATATATATTGATTTTAAAGGGCAAACTGCAACAGTTGCCGAAACGGTGAATTATTATGACAACAACTGACATAGGCATAGATTTAGGCTCCTCAAAAACCGTGATTTTTTCGGGCGCAAAAATCGTTCTTGAACAACCGAGTGTTATAACGGTAGACGCTGAAACGCTGACGCCTGTTTATTACGGCGAAAAAGCACAGCAAACTTTGGGGCGTACTCCCGACAGCCTTTTGTGTGTGCATCCCGTTCAAAACGGTATAATAGCCGATTACGATTTGGCGTTGGAAATGCTTAAAAAATATATGTCGGACTGCTTCGGTAAAAAAATAGTGCGTCCGCGCATAATGGCTTCAATACCTACGGGTGTTACCGAATTGCAGCATCATTCGCTCTCTCAGCTTGTGCTTGAAAGCGGCGGCAGAAATGTAAGCGTAATAGAAAATCCCATAGCGGTAGCACTCGGCTTTGGCATTGATTTTTCAAAGCCTAACGGGAATCTTATTGTAGATATGGGGGCAGGCTCTACGGATATTGCCACCATAACGCTCGGCGGTATAGCAAAATGCGATTCTTCCAAAACCGCGGGCAATACTTTTGACGAACTTATTATCAAATATGTACGTAAGGAATATAATATAGAAATAGGTCCGCTTACCGCGGAAAACATTAAAAAACAGTTAAGTACGGCGGTAAAACGGCCGGTTGAGTTTGCAATAGTGGCAAAAGGCAGGAATCTTGTAAGCGGATTGCCCGAATCTTTTGAAATTACATCCACACAGGTGCATGAAGTTATTTCCGATACGGCGTTGTCCATTTGCAACGATATACGCCGTGTGCTTGAAAAGACCGATCCGGACATAGTCGCGGATATTATGGTTAACGGAATTTACCTTACGGGCGGCACTTCGCTTATGAACGGAATGGCGGAATTAATCGAAGAATTTTTCGGTACAAAAGTGCATATGGATTCCGATCCCACGCACAGCGTTGTGCGCGGTGCCGCAACAGCGCTTAAAAATCCCGAACTTTTGCAAAATGTTGATTTTGAATACCGTTCTATTAAAGAATTGGTTATAGAATAAATTTTTTTTAAAAAAGTATTGACAACCGTTTTTTGCGGTGCTATAATCTAAAAAACAAAACCGATGAGGAAGAGTAGTAACTTATTACAGTTGCGTTTTAAGAGAGTTGCCGACGGTGGGATGGCAATAACGTGCTTTTAAGCGAATGGACTTCCGAGGGCAGACCGAACAGTTTATTAAGTAGGCTCTGACGGGGTGCGCGTCCGTTATCATAAGCGCCGCATATGTTTGTATGTGTTATGAGTGAAAGCGTTTGCTTTAATTTGGGTGGTACCGCGTATCATTGTTGATTCGTCCCAAGTATCCTTTTAGGATGCTTGGGATTTTTTGTATTTGGAGGTTTTTAAAATGTTTATTTTGGTTAAACGATGGCGCAGTTGCCTTGATAATAAAAACAAAATTTACAAATTTAAAACAAAAAGAGGTAATTTAAGATGAAAAAAATAATTAAAGTATTATCAATTATAACTGCAATATGCTGCGTGGCTGCAATGTTTGCCGGCTGCGGTAAAAAACAAGACGAGAACAAAGAACTTAAAATAGGCATTATACAGTATATGAGCCACCCGTCGCTTGACAACTGTTATAACGGCGTTGTAAAAGCACTTGACGAATCTGGCATAAATTACAAGGCTGACCGCCAGATAGGCTCGGCAAACTCGGCTGAATCCGATTGTGCAAACTTTGCAAAAACAATGGTTGCCGCAAATTACGATATGATAATTGCCATTGCAACTCCGGCGGCAAAAGCTGCCTTTAATGCAACGGACGATACAAATATTCCCGTAATTTTCTGTGCGGTTTCCGATCCGGCGGCGGCAGGACTGGTAGAAAGCAACGAAAATCCCGGTTATCTTTGCACAGGCACTTCCGATGTACTTGACCTTGAAGCACAGGTAACACTTATCCAGACAATGCAACCGTCAGTTAAAAAAATAGGAATACTTTACACTTCCTCCGAAGATAATTCCGTTACAAATCTTGCAAACTTTAAAAAGGTATGCGATAAACGCAATATTGAAGTTGTCGCTACAGCCGTTCAGAATGCGGGTGATATTCCCACAGCGGCAGACGACCTTGCAAGTAAGGTTGATTGTATAAATAATTTCACCGATAACAATGTTGTAAATAACCTGTCGGTTGTTTTAAGCGCCGCGGATAAATACGGTATTCCGGTATACGGCAGCGAAGAAACACAGGTTGAAAAGGGATGTCTGGCATCTGTATCCATAGATTATGTGGCTCTCGGCAAGGTTACGGGAGAAATGGCAGTATCCGTGCTGGGCGGCGCAGACGCTAAAACAATGGCGGTAAAGACAATAAGTGACGCAACCCCCATTGTAAACACAGACGTTTTATCCAAGCTTAAAATGGAGATGCCGGCGGCATACGAATCGGCTGCAACGGTAACTACAAAATAAGGGAGCATAAATTATATGGGGATTTTAAGCACGGTTGAGGTTTTTTGCGAAACCGGACTTGTATTTGCAATAATAGCGCTGGGTTACTATGTTTCGTATTATATACTCGATTTTCCCGACCTTACGGTAGAGGGTACGTTTGTATCGGGTGCGGTGGTATTCGGCGTGCTGGTAAGCCATAAGTTTAATCCGTGGTTGGCACTTGTTTTGTCATTCGTTGCGGGCGCTGTTTTCGGCGCCGTAACGGGTGTGCTGCACGTTAAATTAAAAATTAAACCGCTGCTTTGCGGTATATTGGTTTCAACGGCTTTAATAAGTATAAATTTAGTGGCAACTTCCGCCGGAATGACGGGCGACTTCAGCGGTCAGGCTTCCTCATCCATTTCTTACGGCCGTGCGGTAAAAACATTGCACGATGCGTTTTTCGGTGATATTATACCATCAAAGGTGAACAACGTATCGGTAAGGGATCTTATACTGTTTTTTGCAGCGGCTGTATTTTGCAAAGTTATGCTTGATTTGTATTTTAAAAGCAAAAACGGATTATTGCTTCGTGCTGCGGGAAATAACGGTCAGTTTGTAAAAATGCTCGGCGTTGATCCCGGTAACAGCAAAATAATAGGCCTTGCAATAGGCAACGGCTTGGCAGCGGTGTCCGGTGCGCTGTACACGCATATAAGCGGCAATGTAAATCAAAGCATGGGTATAGGAATGATAGTAATCGGCCTTGCGTCCCTTATAATAGGAACTTCGGTTTTTGCAAAGGTGAAGTTTTTAAAACCCACAACCAAGGTTATTTTAGGCGCGATAATTTATCAGGCATGCCTTACGGTAGCTCAAAAGCTCGGCGTGCCGAGTGTCTACAATAAATTGATAATGGCGGTAATATTTACCGTGGCGCTTGTTTTAAGCGGTAAAGCAAAAAAAGGGGTGGCTGCCGATGTTAGAGCTTAATAATATATGCACCGTCTTTAATAAAGGTACCGTAGATGAAATGACGTTGTTTGACAATTTCAACTTTAAAGTAAACAAGGGTGATTTTGTTTCGATTGTCGGCTCAAACGGCTCGGGCAAAACAACAATGCTTAATATTATTTGCGGCAACTGCATGGCTGACAGCGGCACCGTGATTTTTAAGGACAGGGATATAACAAAACTCAGCGAACACAAACGCGCAAGATTTATAGGCAGGGTGTTTCAGGATCCTAAAATGGGTACTTGCTCAAACCTTACAGTACTTGAAAATTTTGCATTGGCGGACAATAAAAATAAACCGTATTCGCTGACGTCTGCCGTCAACAAAAAAAAGGTTGATTATTACAGAGAACTGCTTAAAGCCTGCAATATGGGACTTGAGGACAGAATGAACGTGCCCGTAGGCCTTTTAAGCGGCGGTCAGCGTCAGGCAATAGCGCTGGTTATATCAGGTATGACAAAGGTGGATTTGCTTATACTTGACGAGCATACGGCGGCATTGGATCCGAAATCCTCGGAAACGGTTATGGAACTTACCGATAAACTTGTAAAGGAAAACGGAATGACCGCAGTGATGGTAACGCACAACCTGCGCTTTGCCACACAATACGGCAGCCGTCTTATTATGATGGATAAGGGCAACATAATTCTTGATAAATCGGGCAAAGAAAAACAGGAAACGCAGATTGAAGATATTTTAAAAATATTTAACGAAATAAGTATTGAATGCGGAAATTAAAAAATAACGGGATACTTCAAGGTATCCTGTTATTTTTATGTTGAAAAACCCTTTTAAGTGTGTTAGTATGTAATTCAGAAGAAAAGGTAGGTTATGTAAAATGAAATTTATTGAAGTTGATTCCTATAAAAAATTAAGCAGACAAGCCGCCAACATTATTTCCGCGCAAATTATAATCAAGCCGGATTCGGTGTTGGGATTGGCTACCGGTTCTTCGCCGCTTGGAATTTACAGCCAGTTGATAGAATGGTATAACAAAGGCGACGTTGATTTTTCGACGGTTACATCGGTAAATCTTGATGAGTATGTCGGACTTGAAGGCAGCAATGAGCAAAGTTATCGTTATTTTATGGATCACAATTTTTTCAACCATATAAATATTGATAAGCAAAAGACATTTGTGCCTAACGGCGTTGCGGAAAATCTTGAAGAAGAATGCAAAAAATACGACGAGAATATTAAAAAACTCGGCGGTATAGATATGCAGCTGCTCGGTATAGGCCTTGACGGACATATAGGCTTTAACGAACCGGACGATTACTTTGTTAAGAATACGCATGTTGTCGATCTGGATGAGTCTACCATTAAAGCGAATGCGCGCTTTTTTGCAAGTGAGTCCGAAGTTCCGCGAAAAGCCGTAACCCTCGGTATGATATCAATTATGCAGGCTAAAAAAATAGTGCTTATTGCCAACGGCGAGAAAAAGCGCGATATCATAGAAAAGGCGTTTTTCGGTCCCATAACGCCGAAAATTCCTGCGTCGATTTTACAGTTGCATAAAGATTTAGTAGTGATTTACAGCAAGAATTAAAGGGGTTAATTATGGACAAACATTTGTTGAAAATACTTGACAATTACGATATTTGCGGCGAGATTAAGGACGTCAGTGCTTACGGTGACGGACATATAAACAGGACCTACGAAGTACTGGCTGATAAAAATTATCTCCTGCAAAAAATTAACAACACAGTCTTTCCGCATCCCGAGGAATTAATGGAAAACTATGTTGCCGTAACGCAGTATTTAAAAAAGATAATAATTGCAAACGGCGGTGATCCCGAGCGTGAAACACTTACTGTAATATACACCAAGGACGGCAAGAGCTTTTGCAAAACAGAGGACGGCGAGTTTTATCGCTTGCTCGTTTTTATAGATGCAGTAAGCATAAATATAACAAACGATCCCGCGGAACTTTTCAGTGTGGCGTCTGCCTTCGGCAAATTCCAGAATGACCTTGCCGATTATGACGCATCGACATTGCATGAAGTAATACCGCAATTCCACGATACGTTAAAAAGATATAATGATTTAATTGTGGCTATTGAAGAAAATAAGGCATCAAGAGCAGACAGCGTTAAGGATGAAATAGAATATGCAATCGGTATGAAAGACCGCATAGGCGTTGTGGTAAACGGCATTAAAGACGGCAGCATACCGTTGCGTGTTACACATAATGATACAAAGCTTAATAATGTTTTACTTGATAAGGACACAAAAGAATGTGTTTGCGTTATTGACCTTGATACCGTAATGCCGGGCTCGTATTTGTACGATTACGGCGATGCACTGCGCTTTGCGGGCTCCTCTGCCGATGAGGACGAGAAGGATTTGGGCAAGGTATATTTTGATATGGATAAATTCACCGCGTTTACAAAGGGATATTTATCCAGAGTTAAGGGCGTTTTAACCGAAAAGGAAAAATCGCTTTTGCCGTTCTCTGTAGAACTTATGACTTACGAATGCGGTATAAGATTTTTAACCGATTATTTAAACGGTGATACATATTTCCGAATTGCTTACAGCGACCACAACCTTGTTCGTGCAAGGGCACAGTTTAAATTGGCGCAGGACGTTGACCGTAAACTTGACGAAATGGCAAAAGTGGTTGAACTTTATTCAAAATAAGGTGAAATTATGGCTGTTAAAGTTTATAAAAATGCCGATATTTACGGCAATTTAACCGATATAAAGGTTGAAAACGGCAAAATAATAAGCGTCGGAAAGTGTGGCGACGACGGTTGCGATTTGGGCGGCGCAAAAGTATTTGCCGGACTTATAGACGTGCATGCGCACGGATGTATGAATATAGAAGCCAACAGCGGCAGAATAGACGAGTTATCGCATTATGAGGCATGCCACGGTACAACCTCCTGGCTGCCGACCACCGCAACCGTTGCATTGGATACGATATACAATGCGGTAAATAGGAATATTACTGAAATTCCGGGCGCGCATGTGTTGGGATTTCACGCCGAAGGACCGTACATAGCCGCAAGCCGTAAAGGCGCACAGGATGAGAAATATATAAGAATTCCGAATATTGAAGAATTTGAAACTCTGCCGAATATACGTATGGTAACCGTTGCGCCCGAAGTTGAGGGAGCGCTTGATTTTATTAAAAAGTGCAAATGTATAGTGTCGCTCGGTCATACCGACAGCGATTACGAAACGGCGATAAAAGCCATTGAAAACGGCGCATTAAGCCTTACCCATACATTTAATGCAATGCCGCCCATGCTGCATCGCAATCCGGGGGTAATAGGCGCAGCGGCGGAAAAACGGATTTATGCACAGCTTATATGCGACGGACTGCATGTCAGCAGGGGCGCCGTATGGATGCTTTACAGGGCTTTCGGGGCGGACAGGATAACGCTTATAAGCGATTCCATACAAACTGCCGGACTGCCAGACGGCGAATATACTTCAGGCGGTTTGCCGGTTGTGCTTAAAAACAACGTATGCCGTCTGCACGACGGAACATTGGCAGGCAGTTCTTCTTTCCTGCTTGATTGCGTAAAAACGGCAATCGAGTTCGGAATACCGGAAAAAGACGCGTTTAAAATGGCAAGCGAAACACCGGCAGTCCTTTTGGGTGTTAAAAAAGGCAAATTGGAAGTCGGATATGATGCGGACTTTATAGTTTTGGATAAAAACTATAATCTGCTTAAAACCGTAATAGACGGCGAAATATATTTTGAAATATAACAGTAATAATAAAACGGTGCGTATGAAATCATAACATACGCATCGTTTTTGTGTTGTGATTAGGCAAAATTCGGGATTAAAAAATCTTTTGTAGGTCAATAATCATTTTATCTTGACAACACGGTGTAAAAAACAGTACAATATATATTGATTATTTAAATATATAATGGCAATAAAAATATAAAAAATTAAATCTTATAAAAGGAGTATTTAAATGGCAGAACAAAACGCCGACAACAAACGAAAACCGACAAATAAAAGGAATACTAAAAGCACGGCAAATTATAAGAATGCGGGCAAGAAAACTCCGCAAAAAAGCAAGAGCGTAAAACAGGCACAGAATAAGACCGCGCAAAAAAACAATGCGCAGGCGCAAAAAACGGCAGGCACACAACAAAGGACTCGCAAATCGGGTACGGGTGCATCGCGTACGCGCACAAAAACAAAACCGGTACGCATAACGCCGCTTGGCGGACTTGGTGAAATAGGTAAAAACATTACCCTTTACGAATACGGAAACGATATGTTCCTTGTAGATTGCGGAATGTCTTTTCCCGATGAAGAAACGCCGGGCGTTGATATAGTTATACCGGATTTTACTTATGTGCTTGAGAATAAAGATAAGATTCGTGGACTTGTGCTGACACACGGACACGAGGACCATATAGGCGCAATACCGTATTTGCTCAAGAATTTCAATGTGCCTATTTACGGCACACGTCTTACCTTAGGCCTTGTTGAATGTAAACTTAACGAACACAGGCTTATGTCAAGCGCAAAGCTGAATGTTGTAAAAGCGGGCGATATTATACGTCTGGGTGCTTTCAGTTTAGAGTTTATTCACGTTAATCATTCAATTCCCGATTCTGTGGGACTTGCAATAAGATGTCCTGCCGGCGTAATCGTTCAGACGGGGGATTTTAAAATAGACACAACCCCTATCGACGATAAGGTTATAGACATTGCGCGGTTTGCCGAAATAGGCAAGGAGGGGGTACTGGCTTACCTTGCGGACTCGACAAACGCGGAACAGCCGGGTTTTACCGCATCCGAAAAAATTGTGGGTGAGTCTTTCTCAAATCTGTTTAAAAAGGCGGGCGACCACCGCATAATAGTTGCTACGTTTTCTTCAAACATACACCGAATTCAGCAAATAATCGACGAGGCTGTACGCTGCGGCAGGAAAGTCGCGGTGTCCGGCAGAAGTATGGTAAATGTCGTAAATATCGCAGCGCAGCTCGGTTATTTAAAGGTTGCCGACGGGGTGCTTATAGATATTGAGGCAATTAAAAAATATAATCCCGAAAAATTGGTGATTATAACGACCGGCTCTCAGGGCGAACCGCTGTCGGCGCTGCACCGCATAGCTTCGGGTGAGCACAGGAATGTGGAAATTGTTCCCGGAGATATGATAATTATTTCGGCAAAACCGATACCGGGCAACGAAAAACTTGTAAGCAAAGTTATTAACGAACTTATGAAACGCGGCGCAAATGTTGTATATGAAAAAATGTACGACGTACACGTTTCCGGTCATGCCTGTCAGGAAGAACTTAAACTTATGTTAAGCATTGTTAAACCGAAGTACTTTATTCCGGTGCATGGCGAGCAGAAGCATTTGTTTAAGCACGCAAAACTTGCAAACAGTATGGGCATAAGCGATAAAAATATATTAATTACGTCAATAGGCAATGTTATAGAAGTGTCCGACAACAGCTTAAAGGTTGTGGATACAGTTCAGGCAGGACGTGTACTTGTAGACGGACTCGGCGTCGGCGATGTGGGCAGTATCGTGCTGCGTGACAGACTGCATTTGTCCGAGGACGGAATTATAATTATAGTCTTAACCGTGGACGCGGCTTCGTCCGAGGTTGTCGCAGGTCCGGATGTTGTGTCAAGAGGATTTGTATATGTAAAAGAATCGGAAGAACTTATGCACGACATTACCGAAATTTCCTGTGATATACTTGAAAATTGCTATATAAACGGAAACAGGGATTGGAACGCAATTAAAATCAAATTGCGCGACGGAGTTTCAAGATTTTTGTATGAGAGGACAAGAAGAAGTCCGATGATTCTTCCCATAATTATGGAGATATAAAATACAAAGGAGGGTACCGGATTGAAAAGCGGAAAAAATGTGGGCTTTACACTGATAACCGTTTGCATATTTGCATTAATTGCATTTTTAACGGTCTTTGTTTCGGTCTATAACAAAATGGTTTTTGTGGTTTCGGTATCCGCTTTGGTTTTAATTTTATTGCTGTGGATAGTGCTGTCAAGGCACTTCAGGACTTCGGTTGCCAAAAGTATAAGTACGGCTGCGGAGAAAATGTGCGGCGAGGATACAAAAGCGCTTGACTGCGCGGTATCGCCCGTTATTGTTACCGATAAGTTTTCGGATATAGTGTGGTGCAATAAAGCTTTCCGCAATACCGTTTGCAGCGACAGCAAAATAATAGGCAAGCCGCTTAACTGCATTATTGACGGCGATGCATACGACAAACTTCTGCACTTTAAAAATGCGGAAATTGTACTTAACGATAAAATATATAAGGCGTTTACCGTAGGGGAAGATACAACAGTTATTTATTTTACGGATGAAACGGTGCTTAAAAAGACCGCTGCGGAATACAGGTTTTCCCGTCCCGTTGCGGCTGTGCTTGAGATAGACTTCCTTGATGAAGCGCTTAAAGGCGCAAAGGACAGTAAGCGGGCGCAGATAATAAGCGAACTGCAGGATATTATAGAAAAATGGTTTTCCCATGCGGGCGGAATAATGCGTAAATTGTCCGACAGCAGATTTTTCCTGTTGTTTGAACAACGGTATCTTACAGGTTTTGAGCAGGAACGGTTTTCGGTTATAGAAACCGTAAGGAATTTTGAACTTGACGGATACAATCATTTTACTTTATCCGTAGGCGTAGGCTACGGCGGCAACACTTTGCATGAGTGTGAGTCACTCGCCTTTCAGGCAATGGATATGGCGCTGTCCCGCGGAGGAGATCAGGCGGCGGTAAAATCCCCTAACGAAGATTACCGCTTTTACGGCGGTGTTAAGGCGGTTGCCGAAAAAGGCTCGCGGGTTCGCACAAGGGTTACCGCACAGGCGATTAAAGAGCTTATAAACAGTGCTGACAGGGTAATAGTTATGGGACACCGCTACAGCGACCTTGACTGTGTAGGAGCCGCACTTGGATTTTGTGCAATCGCCGACAGTTTGCAGGTACCGGTAAATATAGCGGTAAATAAACAGTCGACTATGGCCGGGCAATTGATAGATTATGTGTGTCTTAACGGACTCGGTCATCTTTTTATTGATGAAAAACAGGCGTTGTCGCTTATGTCGCCGCAGACATTGCTTGTTGTGGTTGATACGCACCGACCGTCATTTACGGATTTTCCGACGGTATGCGAAGAATCACAAAAGACGGTTGTTATCGACCATCACCGCAAAGCGACCGATTATATTAAGAATGCAATACTTTTTTATAACGAAACGGTTTGTTCCTCGACTTGTGAAATAATTACGGAGTTTTGGCAGTATGCCGGTGCGGGAAATATCGGCAGAGTATATGCAAACGCTCTGCTTTCGGGTGTTATGCTGGACACTAAAAACTTTGTACTGAATACGGGCGTCAGGACTTATGAGGCGGCGGCATATCTGCGCCGCTGCGGCGCAGAACCGATTACGGTTAAAAAGATGTTTGCGGACTCAATGGAAATAGAAAAAGCAAAATACGCCGTAATATCCACGGCACGCATTTTTGATGACTGCGCAGTGGCTTTTTGCAATTCCGATATTAATAACGCAAGGGTTGCGGCAGTACAGGCGGCGGACGAGCTTTTGGGGGTTGAAAACGTAAAAGCCTCCTTTGTTCTGTATGAATCGGGAGGGTATGTAAACATTTCCGCACGTTCATACGGAGAAATAAACGTACAGCTTATTATGGAAAAGATGGGCGGCGGCGGTCACAGGACAATGTCGGCTGCGTCGCTTAACGGATATACATTCGAAACGGCTTTTGCCGAACTGCAATTAAAAATAAAAGAGTATAAAGAAGAAAGGTGATATATATGAAAGTAGTTTTGTTGGCAGACGTTAAAGGTCAGGGTAA
Source organism: uncultured Eubacteriales bacterium (assembly GCA_934464615.1). Taxonomy (GTDB): domain Bacteria; phylum Bacillota; class Clostridia; order Oscillospirales; family Acutalibacteraceae; genus SIG565. The sequence continues at coordinate 24,853 of CAKSKA010000015.1, forward strand.
AAAAGGCGAACTTTGCAATGTATCCGACGGATACGCAAGGAATTTTTTATTCCCGAAGAATTTGGCTATTGCGGCAGATTCCGCCGCAATGTCCGAGCTTAAAAGCCGTCAGGCTGCACAGGCACATCACAAACAGGAGGAACTTGACGCAGCAAAAGCGCTTGCACAAAAAATAAACGGTCAAAAGTTTTCTTTAACCGCAAAAGCCGGTGCAAACGGCAAACTTTTCGGCTCGGTTACATCAAAGGAAATAGCCGCCGAAATTAAAAACAGTCTCGGTGTCGAGATTGACAAGAAAAAACTTAACGTAGGCGATATTAAAGCTTACGGCGAATATACGGCGGAAGTAAAACTTTATAACGGGGTAACTGCCGAATTTACGGTTGAAGTAAAACCGCAGTAATAAGGATATATTATGGACGAAAAAAATATTTTTGATTTGGATATGCAACGGCTGCCGTATTCGGTAGAAGCGGAGCAATCGGTGCTGGGTTCGATAATAATTGATCCTACAAGTATTCATCATGTCACGGGGCTTATAACGCCTGAATATTTTTATATTCCGCAGCACCGTGAAATATATAAAACGCTGCTTAATATGTTTGAATTGAGCAGAACAATTGATTTTGTAACTTTGCTTGAAAAACTTAAGGATAACGGCGTTTATGACGAAGCCGGCGGCAAGGCGTATATTAAACAACTTGTACAGTCGGTGCCTTCAAGCGCGAATATAGTTACATACGCAAATATTATGAGGGAACGGTATTATACCCGTTCGCTTATAACGGCGGCGCAGGGCATTATTAAGGATGCAAGCGAGAACGTATTGGATGCGGGACGGCTGCTTGACTCCGCCGAGGAGCGTATTTATGCCATACGTCAAGGAAAAGACGTTGAAGGACTTACGCATATCAAGGATGTAATTGAGGGCGAAACATACGACAGGCTTACCAAAATTACAGATCCCGAAACCAGAGACGAATATCGCGGAATACCTACCGGAATAGGCGATTTGGACAGGGTTATTACCGGTCTTAATAAGTCGGACCTTATAATTGTGGGTGCGCGTCCCGGTATGGGTAAAACATCCTTTGCACTTAATATTGCGCGTAACGTCGCGCTTAAGTCCAAAAAAACGGTATGCTTTTTCTCACTTGAAATGACGCGCGACCAGATAGCGCAGAGATTGCTTTCAAACGAGGCTTCGGTGCAAAGCACAAAACTGCGCACCGGCGAACTTACAAGTGAAGAATGGGCAAGGCTCGGCAATGCCGGCGCCGATCTCTCAAAGGCGGAAATATATATTGACGAAACATCCGGTATAACGGTGCCGGATATGAAAGCAAAGTTAATGCGAATGAAAAAGGTGGATCTTGTTATAATAGACTATTTAGGCCTTATGCAATCTGCCAAAAAAACCGAAAACCGTGTTCTTGAGGTGTCCGATATTACAAGGTCCCTTAAAATTATGGCAAAGGACCTTAAAGTGCCTGTTATTGTCTGCGCGCAGTTGTCGCGCGGTACCGAAGTAAAGGGTAAATCTCACCGTCCGGCATTGTCGGATTTGCGTGAATCCGGTTCGATAGAGCAGGACGCGGATATAGTGCTTTTTCTTTACAGAGAAAAATATTACGACAGTGAAAAGAACGACGATGAGGAAAAATCAAACGAAAACACGGCGGAATGTATTGTTGCCAAAAACCGTCACGGTGAACTTTGCACGGTTGATCTGCATTGGGACGGCCAGTTTACGAGGTTTACTTCACAGGATGTGTTCAGATGATGCTTGAGAAAGTTTTATCCGCAATACAAAAATACGGTATGTTCGATAACGAAAAGGATGTTACCGTTGCGCTGTCGGGCGGTGCTGATTCCTGCGCGTTGCTGTACTGCCTTTTTGAACTTAAAAGCGTGCTTAATATTAATATATATGCCGCACATCTTAACCATTGTCTGCGCGGTGACGAAGCATTACGCGACGAGGAGTTTGTAACAGAACTTTGCAGACGTCTTAACGTACCGCTTTTTAAGGAACGTATTGATGTTAAAAAAATTGCAAGTCAAAGCAAACAAAGCACCGAACTTGCCGCAAGACAGGTGCGGTATGATTTTTTTAACCGCGTAAGTAAGGGAAAAACGGCGCTTGCCCACAATGCAGACGATAATTTGGAAACGGTTATATTTAACCTTGCCCGCGGCACCGCAATACAGGGACTTTGCGGAATACCGCCCGTAAGGGATAATTTTGTGCGTCCGCTTCTGTTTTGTACCAGACGGGAAATAGAGGAATACTGCAGCGAAAAAAATATAGACTATGTTACCGACAGCACTAATTTGTGCGACGATTACACACGCAATAAAATAAGACATAAAATAATGCCTGTTTTGCGTGAAATCAACGGTGATGCGTCCTTTGCCGCACAGCGAATGTGCGAAGCACTGCGTACCGATAACGAATACCTTAATAAAACAGCGGAAGTTGTTTTTAAAAATGTATTTACAGACGGCGGTTTGCTTTGCGAAAAACTAAAAACCGCCGATAAAGCGTTGGTGATAAGGGTAATAAAAAAATATTGCCGCGTTATACCGGAATACGAGTGTGATAACCTGCATTTGCTTAAAATTTACGATATGGTTTTGTCGGGCAAAGGCGCCGTAACATTAACAAAGGGCGTGCAGGCAAGGATTGATAACGGACTTTTAACGGTGCAATGCGGCAAAAAAACGACCGAAACGGTATATAATACCGTATTATTTAAAGAAAAACTCGAAAATGTTAACACTTTGTTATTAAAAGACACGGCAGACTGTGATAAAATAGTCGGCGAAGTGAAAATACGCACCCGTATGCCCGGCGATAAAATATGTCCTGCCGGCAGAGGTGTTACAAAAACACTTAAAAAATTGTTTAACGAAATGAAAATAGAGGAAACCGAGCGGAAAAACATTCCGGTTGCGGCTGACAATAACGGAATAATATGGGTTTACGGTGTCGGCGTTGCACAACGTGTAAAGACCGACGGTAAAACCGATGCGGTAATTGTTTTTAAAACAGAAAAACAGGCAATTTGATTTTTTTGGGGGAATAATAGTGTCAATGGAAAAAGATGTTTTAAAGGTTTTGCTTACAAAAGAGGAAATAGAAAGTATTTGCAAACGTCTGGGCAAGCAGATTTCAGAAGATTATAAGGACAAAAATCTTTTACTTGTAAGCGTGCTTAAGGGCGCGGTAGTGTTTATGTCGGATATTATGCGCAATATCACCTGCGACTGTGTTATAGATTTTATGGCAATATCATCCTATAACGGCGTTAAAAGCACGGGTGCGGTAAAATTTAAAAAGGACCTTGATATAAATCCCGACGGATATGATATACTTATAATTGAGGATATTCTCGATACGGGTTTGTCACTTAAATATATTGTTGATATTTTAAAGACAAAACAGGCAAAAAGCGTTAAAATATGTACATTCCTTGATAAGCCGGATAACAGGAAGGCAGACATACAGGCCGATTATGTGGGCGCTGTTGTACCTAACGAGTTTGTAATAGGTTACGGTCTTGATTACAACGAAAAATACAGAAATTTACCTTATCTCGGCGTTTTAAAGCCCGAAGTTTACAGCAAGTAAGTTTTCCCGAAAGGAAGTTATTTAATGAATAAAAATTTAAAAAATGTTCTGCTTTATATAGGCATACCGCTTATATTGCTGGCAGCTGTTGCAGCGGCAACATTCGGCGGCAGACAGGTGAACACGGCCAAGTATTCCGAAATAGTCGAAATGGTTGTTACAAATCAGGTTTCGGAATATCAGCTTGACCTTAACAGCGGAGAATTGACTTACGTTAAGCGCAGCGACGGCAAAACATACCGTTATAAAGTTGCGGACGCGTCTATTTTTTATAACGACGTTAACGAAACGGTTATGAAAATTAATGACGAGAACCGTGAAACCAATCCGTCCATGATGATTAAACAGGATTACAAAAAAGACGGTACGGCGTCTGTGCTTATAAGCCTTATACCCAATATATTGCTTGTTGTTGTAATGGTGGTATTCTGGGTATTTATAATGCGCAGGATGAATGCGACAATGGGTACCGATAAAACAATGGGATTCGGCAAATCCAAAGCAAAACGGAATAACGACAACCGCAAAACCACGTTTGCGGATGTTGCCGGTGCGGATGAGGAAAAGGCTGAACTTGAGGAGATTGTTGAGTTTTTGAAAGCGCCTGCCAAATTTAACGATTTAGGCGCGAGGATACCCAAAGGCGTACTTTTAGTAGGCCCGCCCGGAACAGGTAAAACCTTACTTGCACGCGCGGTTGCAGGCGAAGCAGGTGTGCCGTTCTTCAGCATTTCCGGTTCGGATTTTGTTGAAATGTTTGTAGGCGTCGGCGCTTCGCGTGTAAGGGATTTGTTTGAAGAAGCAAAAAAGGAATCACCTTCAATTATTTTTATTGATGAAATAGACGCAGTAGGCCGTCAGCGCGGTGCGGGACTCGGCGGCGGTCATGACGAACGCGAACAAACCCTTAACCAGCTGCTTGTTGAAATGGACGGATTCGGCGCTAACGAAGGCGTTATAGTAATAGCCGCTACAAACCGTCCCGATATACTTGATAAGGCGCTTTTGCGTCCGGGACGTTTCGACAGACAAATAACCGTAAATTATCCTGATGTTAAGGGCAGAGAAGCAATACTTAAGGTACATTCTAGAAGCAAACCGCTGGGACCTGACGTATCGCTTGAAACCATTGCAAAATCAACTGCCGGCTTTACCGGCGCGGACCTTGAAAATTTGCTTAACGAGGCGGCATTGCTGGCAGCCCGTAAGGGACTTAAGGCAATTACGCAGGAGCAGATAGAGGAAGCCACCCTTAAAGTTATTGCAGGCACGGAAAAGAAAAGCCGCATAATGACCGAAAAGGAAAAACTCAACACCGCATATCACGAGGCAGGACACGCAATTACAGGTTACTGTTTGCCTACGCAGGACGAGATACATCAGATAACCATAGTTCCGCGAGGAATGGCGCTGGGCATGACCATATCGCTGCCGGGAGAAGACAAGTTCTGCAAGTATAAAAAGGAAATGGAAGAAGAAATCGTAATGCTCCTCGGCGGACGGATTGCCGAATCTATTACAGGGGACGACATTTCCACGGGCGCTTCCAACGATATTGAACGCGCAACGCAGATTGCAAAGGATATGGTAGTTAAATACGGTATGAGCGATGCCCTCGGTCCGATACTTTACGGCAATAAAAACGACGAGGTATTCCTCGGCAGAGATTACGGTCACGTTAACAACTGCTCTCAGGAAGTTGCCGCCAAAATTGACGAGGAAGTTTATAAGATTGTGACTGCGGCATATAAACGCGGCGAAGAAATACTCACTACGCATAAGGATAAATTGTATGCCTTAGGTAAACTTCTTGTTGAAAAAGAAAAGGTAAGCGGCGAGGAATTTAAAGCACTTATGGAACAGGAAAACATACCGCAGAATACGGCAGAATAATATTTTAATGAGCAGTATAAAACGAGTGTTTTGCTGCTCATTTTTATTGACGGCGGCTTTTAAAAATGTTAAAATACTTTTGTTTGGAGGTGCCCGAATGGGAGGATACGCGGATTTTGCTTATGTTTATGATGAATTAACGGACGATATAAATTACAAACAGCGTACGGAAAATATAGCTGAGCTTTTTAAAAAATACGATAGACTTCCGACTTTGCTGTTGGATCTTGCCTGCGGCACCGGCGGATTTTCACTTGAGTTTGCCGAAATGGGTATGCAGGTTATCGGTGTTGATATATCCGAAGATATGCTGAGCATTGCAAGACAAAAGTGCGAGGATGAAAACCGTGAGATTTTGTTTTTAAACCAATCGGCACAGTCGCTTGAACTTTACGGTACCGTAGACGGCGCAGTATGCTGTCTTGACAGTCTGAATCACATAACTGATTTTAACGACTTTAAAACCGCGGTAGAAAAGGTGTCATTGTTTTTGGAGCCTGACAGACTGTTTATATTTGACGTTAACTCCGAATACAAGCAGCGCGAAATTTTGGGAAACAACACATTTATTAAGGAAAATGAGGGTGTTTTTTGCAGTTGGCAGAACAGTTACGATGCCGAAAAGCATTTAACATGTATAGACTTAGACATATTTTGTGAAACCGATGACGGAACGTATATACGCACAGCCGAAACTTTTTTTGAAAGAGTATATACAAAGAAAGAAATCGACGCGGTATTAAGCAAAGCAGGATTTAAAACGGAAGCAGTACTTGACGGCGACAGTTTTGGTGCCTTGCGGGAGGACAGCCAGAGAGTTTTGTATGTAGTAAGAAAGGTGAAATAAATGGGAAAGTTGATAAGATGTATTACTTCTGACGGACAGGTTATGGCAACTGCGGTAGACACTACGGATATAGTCGCAAAAGCAGAACAGATACACAAAACATCTGCGGTTGTGACTGCGGCACTGGGCAGACTGCTTACAGCCGCTTCTATAATGGGTAATATGTTAAAGGGACGTGACGACAGTATAACGCTTAAAGTAAACGGCGGCGGCCCTGCCGGCAGTCTTATTGCGGTATCAAATTCACACGGAGATGTAAGGGGTTACGTTACAAACCCGATAGTTGAAATACCTTTAAACGGTAAGGGAAAACTTGACGTCGGCGGCGCAGTGGGAACGGACGGTACGCTTTATGTTATTAAAGATTTGGGACTTAAAGAGCCGTACAACGGTTCCGTACCGCTTGTATCGGGCGAGATAGCGGAGGATATAACCGCATATTATGCTTTAAGCGAACAAACGCCTACAGTTTGTGCTTTAGGCGTTTTGGTTAATCCGGATTTGACTGTAAAAGCAGCAGGGGGATATATAATCCAACTTTTGCCTGCAGCAGAGGAAGAAACGATAAATAAACTTGAAGACGGCATAAAGGATATAGCGTCGGTAACACAGATGCTGACAAGCGGTATGTCGGTGGAAGATATGGTGCGTACCGCACTTAAAAATTTTGAGGTTGAAGTTCTTTATGAAGAACAGGTTGAATATAAATGTAATTGCAGCAGAAACCGTGTGGAACAGGCGTTAATATCGCTTGGTAAAAATGAACTTGAAGATATGGCACGCGAGAGTAAGCCGACAGAGATAAAATGCCATTTTTGCGATAAGGTTTATACCTTTACCGCCGACGATATAAGCAAACTTATAAAAAAGTAAAAAAGTTGAAAAAATGTGAAAAAAAGTGTTGACAAAAGTACTGTCTTATGGTAATATAATGCTTGTCGCTGGTGAGTTTCAGAAGAAGGAAGCAGTACCGCGTGGCACAATGTGGGAGCATAGCTCAGCTGGGAGAGCATCTGCCTTACAAGCAGAGGGTCATAGGTTCGAGCCCTATTGTTCCCACCA
>CAKSKA010000016.1 GCA_934464615.1 uncultured Eubacteriales bacterium
GCCGTATAATGCAGTACTTGATTTTAAAGAAACGGTAATGTATAATAATTTACGGTGAAAAGTATGATTGATCAGTTTTCAAGGACTCGGCTTTTGCTTGGGGATAAAGCCATGGAAAAACTTGCCGCGTCACGCGTTGCCGTATTCGGTATAGGCGGTGTGGGCGGCTACACGGTAGAAGCGCTTGCACGTGCCGGTGTGGGTGCGCTTGATCTTATTGACGACGATAAGGTAAGCATTACAAATATAAACAGACAGATTATTGCCACACACGACAGCATAGGACGGTACAAGGTTGATGTGGCGCAGGAACGTATATATGCAATTAATCCGCAATGCGTTGTTACGGTTTATAAAACATTTTATCTGCCCGAAACGGCGGATGTTTTTGATTTTACGCAGTATGATTACATTATTGATGCTATTGATACCGTAAGCGGTAAGTTGGCGCTGGTACAAAATGCCCAAAGTGCAAACACCCCTATAATGTCATCAATGGGTGCGGGAAATAAGTTGGACGCCGGCGCATTTAAGGTTGCCGATATTTACAAGACCTCGGTTTGTCCGCTTGCGCGCGTAATGCGGTATGAGTGCAAAAAGCGCGGAATTAAACATTTAAAGGTTGTTTATTCTACCGAAAAACCGATTTGCCCCCTACCGTCGGACGAAGCGGAGATTATTAAAAACGAATACGGCAATGCGCCGCACGAGAGGAAATTTACTTCCCGTCGGCAAATTCCGGGCTCTGTGTCTTTTGCTCCGGCGGTGGCAGGGCTTATGATAGCCGGCGAAGTGGTTAAGGATTTAGTACAGACTGTCTGAGCAGTGTTTTACTGTATTAAGTATTTTGTAAGGAGTAAAACAAATGGAAATAACGGTAGACGAAATGCTCGGACTGAAAAATGACGAATATGTGCTTTACGATATGCGGAATGATACCGACCGTTCTTACGGGTTTATTGATAATTCGGTACACATGGCGGCAGGACAGATAATAGCGCAGGCGCATCCGACGGATAAAAAAATAATAATTTACTGCGCGCACGGAGTGGAAAGTTTAAATATAGCGGACGAATTATGCGCCGACGGATACAGTGCCTACAGCCTTAAGGGCGGATATTTTGCTTGGCTTAAAGTGCGTTTGCAGCAGCTCTCGCAGGATGATGTATGCCAAAAAGCCGAACAGAGCCTGCGTAAAAAATTCCGCAAGGATATTATGAGCAAATTTGTAAAGGCACTTAAGGAGTATGAACTTGTAAACGAAGGCGACCGCATTGCCGTTTGCATATCCGGCGGAAAAGATTCCATGCTTATGGCGAAGTTGTTTCAGGAATTAAAGCGTTTCAGCAAAGTGAATTTTGACGTTAAATATCTTGTAATGGATCCAGGTTACAACGAGGAAAACCGTGCTGTTATTGAAAACAATGCGAAAATGCTGGGTATTCCGATAAATATATTTGAAACCGATATTTTTGAATCGGTTTATAATGTCGAAAAATCTCCGTGCTATCTGTGCGCGCGTATGCGGCGCGGATATTTGTACAGTTTTGCAAAACAGCTGGGATGTAATAAAATTGCACTCGGGCACCATTATGACGATGTTATTGAAACGATTTTAATGGGTATGCTGCACGGCGCGCAGGTGCAAACTATGATGCCGAAACTGCACAGTACCAATTTTGAGGGTATGGAACTTATCCGACCTATGTACTTTATACGGGAAGACGATATAAAGGCGTGGAGAGATTATTGCGGTTTACATTTTATACAGTGCGCTTGCAGGTTTACGGATACTTGTACCACCTGTAATTCGCAGAACCGTTCCAAACGTCAGGAAACGAAGGAACTTATACGCGAACTTAAAAAGAGCAATCCGAATGTGGAAAAGTGTATATTTAAAAGTGTTGAAAATGTAAATTTAAGCACCGTTATTGCTTATAAAAAAGACGGTGTAAAGCATAATTTTTTAGATGAGTATTGATTTTTACGGCGGCGTCGTACTATCGGCGCCGCCGAAGTTGTGTTAATGTTCATTAATTTGGTTGTCGGTCTTGAAAAAAGCAGTGATGTATGGTATATTTATATAGTTGAAAATGCGCCATTAGCTCAGTTGGATAGAGCACCGGCCTCCGACGCCGGGTGTCGCTGGTTCGAATCCAGTATGGCGTACCAACCCGACAAGTTTTTCAAAACTTGTCGGGTTACTTTTTACCGTCTGCTTTTTTAAATCCGTATGGTTGGGGAAATGCCGAGGTAAACGCCGACTCTGCCGACGGATATTAAAACAACTGTCAGTTTTCTTGCTGTTTTGCCGCACACAGCCTTGCAATTTTGTTCTATTAAAAGTATAATTGTGGTATATTCAAGCAAAGGACGGTATTTATGCAACTTGACCTTAAGCAGATAAAAGATATAACGTGCGGTGCCGTCGAAGTGATGAGGCAGCAGGACGGATTTCATTTCTACCGCTTTACCGCACCGCAAAGGGAACTGTATGAACGTGAGAAAAGTCATGCAAATGTAAGGGTATTTTCAACTTCCGGAATTGCATTAAATTTTATAACGGACAGTCGGCATCTCACTTTAAAGGTTACTGTCGAACCGGGATCGTCAAGAAAATATTTTGCGTTTGATGTCTTTGTAAACGGAAACAGTGCAGGCTCGCTTAATAATTTCGGCGATGAAGATTTAATAGGAGAATATTGCGGTGTCGATTTACCGCTGGGACGATTTGAAAAAACATTCGAACTCGGTAGCGGCGAAAAGCAAGTCAGAATTTATTTTCCGTGGTCGGTCAAAGCGGTAGTTCGTGAAATCACGCTTGACGACGGCGCGTATGCAGTGCCGATCAGACCTAAATACAAATTACTTAGTTTCGGGGATTCAATTACGCAGGGATACGATGCACTGCACCCTTCAAACAAATACATCACCAAAATTGCACAGGCACTGGATGCCGAAGAATTTAACAAGGGAATCGGCGGGGAGATATTTTTCCCGGAACTTGCAGGAATAAAGGAAAATTTTACGCCGGATTATATCACCGTGGCATACGGAACGAACGATTGGAATGGTTGCACAAAGCAGCAATTTATGCAGAATTGCAGTGCGTTTTTTAAGAACATACACGAAAATTATCCGAACAGCCGTGTGTTTGCGATTACGCCGATATGGCGCAAAAGCCACAATGACAAAAAAGCATTTGACAGTTTCGGCGAAATAGGGGAGATTATCGGCAATATAACCGATAAGTACGAAAATATGACGGCAATTTGCGGCTATGATTTTGTACCCCATGATGAAAAATTATTTGCGGATCTGTGTTTGCATCCTAATGATACAGGTTTTAATTATTATTTTGAGAATCTTTTAAAACATTTAAAATAGGCAGTAAAATCCCCCGAAATATTTCGGGGGATTTTTTTGCAAATTATTTGCACGATTTTATAAGAATAATACACAAAAACGTATGATTATTTTGTTTTTCAGCTTTATAATACAGGTAAAAACTATGCAAGAAAAGAGGCGGCTGACATGAAAAAAACCGAACATAATGCAGACTTTTGTGTTGTCGGGGGAGGCATGGCAGGCATATGTGCCGCACTCTCCGCTGCAAGACACGGAATTTCGACGGTACTTGTGCAGGACAGGGGGGTACTCGGCGGAAATGCCTCAAGCGAAATTCGTATGTGGATATGCGGAGCGCACGGCAGGGATAACAGGGAAACGGGCATTATAGAGGAAATAATGCTTGAAAACTTCTACAGCAACAGACAATTGAGTTATCCGCTTTGGGACGCGGTACTGTTCGAAAAAGTTTCAAGACAGGAAAATCTTACGTTGCTGCTTAATTGCAGTTGTTTTGACGCCGAATGTAAAAACGGACGGATAACAAGCATAAAAGCATGGCAATCGCCGTGCGAAACAATGCATACGGTAAGGGCGCGTTTTTTTGCCGATTGTTCCGGCGACAGTATTTTAGCGCCGCTTACCGCGGCCGAGTACCGTTACGGCAGGGAAGCGCAGAGTGAATTCAATGAAAAAACAGAACCGAAAACGGCAGATAAAAAGACTATGGGTATGAGTTGCCTTTTCCAAGTGCGTGAAACCGACAGACCGCAGAAATTTACCCCGCCGGAATGGGCATACAAATACCCGACAGACGAGGATATACCGTTCAGGGAACACGATTTATCGACGAATTTTTGGTGGATTGAATTGGGCGGCGAGGGCGACTGCATACACGATGCCGACATATACCGCGATGAACTTATAAAAATCGCCTACGGCGTATGGGACCACATAAAAAATTACGGGGATCACGGTGCGGAAAACTATCAGCTTGAATGGATAGGATTACTTCCGGGAAAGCGTGAGAGCCGACGATATGTGGGTAAATATATCGTAAATCAGAACGATGTTGAAGCAGGCGGAAATTTTTATGATACAATCGCTTACGGCGGTTGGAGCATGGATGACCATTTTCCTGAGGGTATCAACCACAAAAATTCGTATCCGACTGTATATCATCCGGCACCGTCGCCCTGGGGAATACCGTTTAGGGCGGTTTGCTCAAAAAACATTGAAAATCTTTTGTTTGCAGGAAGGAACATAAGTGTTACACATGCGGCACTTTCTTCCTCGCGTGTTATGGCGACATGTGCGCTGCTCGGTCAGGCGGTCGGCACTGCGGCGGCACAGATGGTAAACGACAATGAAAACACCGACAACATAAATATAGAAAAGCTGCAGGATACCCTTATGGCAGACGATTGCTTTCTGCCTGGGAGGAAACGCAAAGTTTCCCAACTTTCAAAGCGCGTTTTTTGTAACAGCGAAATCATAAGAAACGGCATTGAGCGTTGTGACGAAAACAAATGGGTGGGCAAAAAGGGTGATTATATCGAATATAAAAGTGATAAACCGTTTGAATTGTCGGGTATAAGAATTGTTTTTGACAGTGATTTAAACCGCGATTATCAAAATATGCCTTGTTGCATTAGGCTTAACGAGGAGCGTTTTAAACTTCCGAAAACATTGATTAAGGATTTTGATATAATACTTACGGATGTTAGCGGCAGGCAAACGGTAATGCCATACAGAAATTGGCATAACAGGCTTTTTGTTACGCGGATTTCGGGGGAATATGTAAGCGTTAAACTTTTACCGCTTGAAACTTACGGCGCTGAGACATTTAATATTTTTGCTTTTGAAATAATGCGGTAAAACAATAAAATTTTAAGTAACGGAACAAACAAAACATGGGAATATCCCGTTTCGGGAACAATTATCCCGCTTGCTTGTCTATATTATTTTATATTCTGCGGAAGTAACAACCAAGCAGTTATCACTTTTCCGATAAATCTGCGTTGCAATTATGATATTATAAATAAAAATCGACAAGCATCTTACGACGCTTGTCGATTTTTGGCGTTCCCGAGGTGATTCGAACACCCGACCTACCGCTTAGGAGGCGGTCGCTCTATCCAGCTGAGCTACGGAAACAAACAATACATCTATTTTAATATAATATATGTATTTTGTCAAGAAGATGCAGCAAACTGATAAGAACGATTTGTCCCTATCGGGGTAACACTATTTTACTGTAAAACAATAATTCCAAGCACGTTTTTGCCGTACTTTTCGCAAAGCTGCTGTTGGTGATACAGGCTGTCGTATGTGGTAATACCCGCGGTGGGTACAAGTATAACGGCATCCGACTGTGTAACGGCATCAAGCGTATCGGCGTTTTTATACGGTGTTAATGCTACGGACGCCTTTATGTCCTTTTGTTTCATAGCGTCGCAAATCGCGGAAATATTGCTTTCCTTTTCGTCGGCGTTTTCGGTTATAATAAGCACGCTTTTTGCACCATGTTCCTGTGCGGCAAGGGCAGCCTCTTTAGAAATAACGCCCGACTGTCCGTCCTTATTATAAAAATGCTTTACGGTACCGCGGCTGCCTTTTCGTCCCGCGGTTTCGGTATAAAGCGAGCCGAAAACATATTCGTTAAATCTGCATTTAACATCATCCGCGCTTTTAACTTTTTGGGAGAAAAGGTAAACCAATACCAATACCAGCACCGAACCTACAAAACCCGCGCCGAAGCCGAACACAAGATATTTTTTGCTGACGGATACTTTTCTCGGCTCGTCCGTTTCCGAACCTGCATTAATATCGGAAACCAAAAGTTCGTAAAGAGATTTTTCCGAATCGTCGAGTCTTTTAACTATTTCATCGTGATAATAAGTAAGGTCGTTGAATGTTCTTATTTCATCGGCTTGCATATCACGCAAAATTTCGGAATTGCCGAAAACGGTTTCTTCACTTACAAGTGTGCAAACAAATCTGCCGTCTACCTGTTTTATCTTTTCGGCTTTTTCCGTAAATGCCTGCTTTACTATTTCGGCAATAGCCTTGCTTGCTTTTTCGGTTGTACCGAAAACATTTACGGTAAGCGTTGTAGCGGTATCCTCGGTTTTGGGATTTAACTTTGCGTCATATATGTCCGTTATTATTATATCGGATAAATATTGCGCTTCAATCCCTTTAAGGTCTGCAGCGCTGTGCGCTTTATTGTAAAGGTCCGATGAATAAACAACTTCCTTAAGCATAGCAGCTGCTTCTTCGCTGCCGTTACCGTTTACTGTATATACAAGTTTTTGCGAATATGCGTTTTCGGTATCAATAGCAAATAACGGAGAAAGTTTTATATGTTTTGCCTGTTTGGAAACGGCTATTTTTGCCGCCGCCGCCGCCCTTGCATTGTCTTTTTGCAGTTCCGTAAGTCCGCTTTCCGCAGCGCTTACAGCGTCGCTGCTTACAGCCGTATCGCTGCTTTTGCCGACGGCACGCATATCTTTTACGTATTTAAATCCTGCGGCAAATACCGTGAGTGCCAGCGTACACGCAATAATAATTTTAAAGTGTTTTATAAGATGTATTCCGAGGTCCTTAAAATTAATTACTGCATCCTGTCTTCTGCAATTTGTATTTTGTTCCATTTAAAATCCTCCGTTTGTGTGAGTTATTTTATTTTAAAATTCAGCCGTTAAAAATTGAACGGTAGGGAATAACTTCTTCATCCCCTAAAATTACAATGCTGTAAAAACATATAACACCGTAAAATAAGGCAAGCAGTATTTTTACTGTCAGGCGGTCGTTTTTATAGTTGTGACACTGTGCCGCCGTGGGTATTGACAGCAATTGCCAAAATGAAAACAATCGCATAAGTCTGTAAGCCGCCGGTACAACGCTGTCAAAAAGGCATATTGCAACGGCAAAAAACTGTATTGCAACAAAGCAGTCCAACTTCTTTTCGCCGGTCTTTTCCCTTGTATAAAGCAAAAAGGCAAATATCGCAATGTTTTCAAGCATACGCAGTGTTCCTATTGTTGCTTCGTTAAATATGGAATATTCAATATAATAAGCAAGTCTTTCGGGCAACACTGCCACCAATACGGACGGAAATACTTTTATAAGCAAGAAAAATACGCCGACCGCAATTGTCATAATTATAACAAATTTTTCTATAGATATATACTCAAGCGCATAAAACACAATAAGCATTGCAAAAAACACAATCATGGATTTATGCAGTGTGCTTGCAACGGCGCAAACTACGGCAAAGGATATCCATTTTTTATCCCTTATATAAACGTAGCCGAAAAGTATTAAAGAAGATGCCAAAGCCTGACGCAGGTTGTTAAGGGATATAAAATATTCGCCTGATACTATAAGTATTAAAACGCAGAAAGTAAGGTCTTTTTGCGTTTTGTAAAAAGCCAACCCGACAAACAGAAAAAATATGCCCGAAGTTGTTACAAAAACCCACTGCGGATTAGACGTAAACATACCGAGTATGCGGTTGAATAGATAAAATCCTATTTCGTAATAAGTACGCTCGCCTGCCAAAATTTCAAGAAAACGGGGTGTGTAGGTAAAATAATAATCGGTGCCTATGCCTTTACGCAGCGCTGCGGTTAAAAACAGCGGCATTAAGGCAATTAAAAACCAAATTGCCCCGCAAAAAACATCACGGCGGAATATGTAACCGCCGCTTTGCTTAACAAGCGCGTGCGTATGCTCTGTCGGTATAAGAAAGTGCTGCGCGGTAAACGTAAACCCCAGCGACAGCAAAAAAACACATAAGTATATCATTCTTTATCACCTGCAAAGCGCAAACATAATGCGGTTTTTTTGCCTGCGTAAAAACAGTTTAAGTTTTTCCTTTGTGCCCATATCCGTATTAAGCACACGCATATTGCAAACGCGAAGTCCGTTATGCAGCACCCAAACATTTAAAAGTCTTTCGGACAAAAATCCGTAAAGTCGGCTTTCATACGGGGTGTAACCGGTCATATCCACGTTTTTTTCAAGTTCAAAAAGTATGTCAAAAAGCCATTCGCAATAAGCGGAATACTTTTTAAAATCGGTTATCATCATATTATACAAGTGCAATTTATTGCCCCTCATTACCGTGTCAAACGCCGGTAAGTAATTCGGGTACAGTTTTTGTATTACACCGCGCAAAAGCACAAGGTCTTTTTCGCGACCGCTGTGCAGCGAAAATTCTTCATACGCGCTTTCCCTTAAATATTCCGGCTTTGCAAGTATAATATCGTAATTTTCAAGTGTTTTTTCTATTTGCTGTGAAGTCAGTATCTTTCCGCCTTTTGTAAAATAGCGACGGTAGTGTACAAGTCCGGCAAAATCGTCACTGCGGTTTTTCCATATCCAATAAACGCCGGTAAGTTCGCAAAAATTCGGGTTTTTTTCCGAAATATTGTCGCCGGTATCGTCCGATAAATACCCCAGTTTTTCTTTGCCTGCGGCGCCAACCTGAAGCGGTATATAGCCTTGCGGTAAATCTTTTTTAAACGCTTTATGCGCTGCAACGTAAACGGCCATTATACCATCTCCTCATATCTTTTTTGCAGTGCCGCCGCTGCGGATTTTATTTCATATCCGGCGTCGGCCATTTCTTTTCTTGTGTCGCGTCTTACATAATCTGCGGAGTGTAGCACTTCATTCGCCCATTCCTGTGCCGTGTTCTCAAGCGGAATATAGCGGCAAAGGGAATCTATGGGTAATTCCCTTGTCACACCGGTGGAAGTAACCACGGGCAGTCCCGTTGCCTGCGCTTCCACGCCGACGATAGGCAGACCTTCAAAAAACGAGGGCATAACAAACACGTCAAACGCATTCATAAGCGCGTCTATATCACGGCGGACGCCGAGATATATTATTTTATCGTCTATGCCGAGGTGTTTTGCCTTTGCAAGCGTTTGGTCAAGCAGTTCGCCTTCTCCCACAAGCACAAGCCTTGCGTCGTCGCGCATATTTAATACCTGTGCGAAAACATCAAGCAAAAAACTGTGATTTTTTTGCAAGGCAAACCTGCCTACATGCCCCAAGACAAGATTGTTTTCAAGTCCCAACCGTGCACGGGCGGTATCCCGCAGTTCTTTATCAAAATGCAGTTTTTCAAGATCCACCGCGTTTTTAATAACGGTGTATTTGTTTTTCTTTATTATAGGTGTCGGAAATTTCCACCGTGCCGCCAGATGCGAGCAGGCAAAATAATCCGTAGGATATTTAAGCATGGGATAAAACGACAGTACCTTTATTACCCTGTATTTTAAATTTGCAAAACCGCCGCAGTGCGAATGTACAATAACGCGTTTTGCGCCGGATTTTCTCGCAATTCGCGCGGCTGTCATAAGGGCGTATATACTGCCGGAATGTATATGAACTATGTTGTATTTATTGTTTGCAAAAAAGTTTTTTGCGGCTGTTTTAAGATGTTCGTTTTTATTTTCGTCAAAACCGAGTCCCGCCGCGCTTACAACGCAGCCGAGCACCTCAAATTTTTCCTTTGTTTCTTCGCTTAACACTTCAAACGGGCTGAAAATATCAAAGACTACGCGCGAGGTATCAAAATTCTGCAGCATATTAAGTATAAATTTTTCCTGTCCGCCGTTTGCTATCGGCTCGCCTAAAAACATAAGCACTCTTATAGGCTGCATTTTAATCCTCCTTTGCAGAGTTTTGTGTGGGATATTCAATTTTCGGGCGGAATGACCAACCTGAATTGAACGATTTTATTATTGTACCCACTCGCCGCATTTTATTGTCCTTTGCACGCAGCGCTTTAAGTATGTGGAAGCAAACGCGCGCAAACAAATATAATATGCCCTTAAATCCCTCGCGGCGGTAAACATATACTTCGTTGCGGTAAAGATACGCATATCTCGGCAAACGATCTGCCGAATCGGTGGCGATGTTTACTTTATCGTTGCTTTTCATATCGTGCAAAACACGGCTTGAGGGAATAACGTAACAGGGCATGTCCTTTGAAATCCGACGGGTGTACTCAAGGTCGTCCGACCATATAAAAAATTCCTTTATGGGCAGTCCGTATTTTTTTACAACATCGGCGCTGAAAAAAGCCGATACAAATGTTGCCATAATTACGGGTACTTTTGCGCTTCCGTAATCCTCAATTTTGGTTTTAAGTCCCGTTTTTTGAATATTCATATTACAAAGGCTGCCGTCGCGCCAATAGGCAACGCTTGATAAAAAACCGTAGTTCCCTTCAAGTTCTTCATCCGCCTTTGCAAGACTGTCAAGCGCGTCGGGTTCCGGCAGGCAGTCATCGTCCATTATCCATAAATGAGAATAGCCTGCCTGTACGGCACAGTTCATACCGTAGTTAAATCCGCCGGCACCGCCTAAATTGGCACCGGTGTTGCAGTATTTTACGTCGCCGTTCTTAATAAATTCGTCAATGCTTTCCCTTGTGCCGTCCGTGCTGTTGTTGTCTATTATAAGTATATCAAAATTATCGTATATCTGCATTTTAAGCGCCTGAATACAGCGCAAAAGGCAATCCCTGCGGTTGTATGTTACAACAACTGCGGCAACTTTTTCTATCATATTTTCACCGCGCATTAAGTTTAATTTTTTCTTGCCGTTGTGCCGCCGGCAAAGCAATATTTTTACAAATATAACATATCACAAAAAGGCTTAAAAGTCAATACTGCACACAGGTTGTACCGCCTGTGCGGCAGAGGCATTAAGACAAAATTATTTGTTGCTTTTAATGAATTTTGCGACTGTTTCTATGTGATGCGTTTGCGGAAACATATCAACCGGCGTATACTGCGTTAGGCTGTAGCCGAATGTCTGTAATACGGCGGCGTCCCTCGCAAGGGTTGCGCTGTCGCAGGAAATATAAACTATTGTTTCGGGAGAAAAATCGTATGCTACGGTTTTAAGCAATTTTTCCTCACAGCCTTTGCGCGGTGGATCCAACACAACTGCGTCGCACTTGATTTTTTCTTTTGCAAGGCTTTGTGCGGCATCTGCGGCGTCCGCACATATAAACCGTGCGTTTTTAATGCCGTTTATTTCGGCGTTTACTTTGGCGTCGCGTACGGCGTCGGCAACAACTTCCACACCTATAATGCTTTCGGCTGTTGCCGCCATGGTAAGACCTATAGTGCCGGTACCGCAATACAGATCTATTATATTTTTACCGTCAGGGCGCAAATATTCCGCGGCTTTTTTGTAAAGAAGTTCCGCCATATCCCTGTTAACCTGATAAAACGACAGGGGAGATATGCGGATTTTTATTCCGCAAATTACATCTGTTATAAAACCGCTGCCGTAAACCGTGCGGCACTTTTTGCCGAGTATGACGTTTGTGTCGCGGTTGTTTACATTTATAATGAAACTTTTAAGCCTTGTGCCGAGCAGGCCGATAAGGTCATTTTCAAACTCCTTTTCGTGCGGCAGAGAATCCTTTGTTAAAACGAGGCAAACCATTATTTCGTCGGTTTTTTGTGCATATCTTAAATACAGGTGCCGAACAAGGCCTTTGTGTGAACTCTCGTTATAAACCGGAATATTGTATTTTTTAATAAACTGCGTAAAAACGGCGCATATGCTGTCAAAAATCTGCGGCTGCAAAAGGCAGCAATCAGTTTCTGTTATGCGGTGCGAATGTGTCGCGTAAAAACCGACAAGTCCGTTTGCCGACACGGGATATTGCGCTTTATTGCGATATCTGTTACACTCGCCCGACAAAACGGGTTGGGGCGGCAGGTCTATACCGCCTATGCGTTTCATATTTTCGTATACTTTATTTTGTTTTATTTTAAGCTGCGACGAATAGTTTATATGTCGGTAAACACAGCCTCCGCAGCGGGAGAAAACTTTACAGTCGGGCGTTACCCTGTCGCGCGACGGGGTTATTATTTCAAGCATCTTTGCGTAAGCATACGTTTTTTTAACCTTTAAAATTTTTGCTTTTACCGTGTCACCCTTGGCGGTAAGCGGTACAAACACAGCCATATTACCGTATTTGCCTATACCGGAGCCGTCGTGTGTAACGTCGGTAATTTCAAGTACAATTTCTTCGTTTTTAGTCATTTTATAAGTTCCTTAAATTTATTAAGCTTGCGGTACAACTCCGATACGGGCAGTCCCATTACATTATAATAGTCGCCCGCAATTTTTTTAACAAAAAGGCAGCCTTTGCCCTGTATGCCGTAAGCACCGGCTTTGTCAAGCGGCTCGCCCGAGCGCACATATTCCTGTATAAGACAGCTGTCAAGCGGATAAAATTCCACATCGGTTGAGTTTGAAAAACTTATGCTTATACCGTTATAAAACAAAGCGCAGCCGGTTATTACCGTATGCGTTCTGCCGGATAAAAGCGACAGCATATTTACAGCGTCGGCTTTATCAAGCGGTTTGCCGAGCGCGCGGTTATCAATAAACACGGTGGTATCCGCGCCTATTATAATACTGTCCTTATATTTTTCGGACAAAAATTTTGCTTTTTTAACCGCAAGATATTCGGGCCCCGACAAAAGCGGAATGTTTTCAGGCACCGTTTCGTCGATATCGGACGGTATACATTCAAAATTTTCGATTATATTTTTAAGCAATTCTTTTCTTCTAGGCGAAGCGGACGCCAATATAATTTTCATAAACTTCTCCCGTTTTTTTGTAATTGTAACATAAATGCATTAAAAAATCAGCCTTTTGGCTGATTTTTTTGAAATTTACCTCTAAAAACCTCAAGATGTCGGTGAATGTCGCAAAATGAACCGTTATAATGCGTGTTGTCAGGAGGGACGCAGATGCAGTCGGACAAAAATTTAAAGAGCATTATGCTGCGGTTGTTAAACGAGAAAACGACCGACGGCGAAAATGAATTTTTAACCGAATACGGTTTCAAGGTCAAAGGGGCTACCAAACAGACTGTTCTTGCCGCGGCATTGTATAAACGTGCCGCAGGCGGAGATTTAAGCGCCATAAAAGAAATTATAAACATTTTGGGCGGTGCGTCCCCCGACAAAACCGAAAGAGAGGCGGTGACAATAATAGATGATACAAAATCTTAAAATATCAAAGACCGTGGGCGGCGGTTACGACGGGTTTTGAAACGACAAAAGGCGGTACAGAATTTTAAAGGGCGGCAAAGGCTCGAAAAAATCCGCAACCACGGCGCTTAATATGATATACAGGCTTATGAAATACAAAGACAGTAATTTGCTGGTTGTAAGGGCGGTTATGAACACCCACAGAGATTCCACATTTGCACAGCTTAAATGGGCACAGGAAAAATTATGCGTTGCACCGCTTTGGCAAAACACGGTAAGCCCGATGGAAATGACATACAAACCCACGGGGCAGAAGATTATTTTCCGCGGATTTGACGATGTGCTTAAACTGGCATCTACTACGGTAAGCCGCGGATATTTGTGCTTTGTATGGATAGAGGAGGCTTACGAAATAGAGCGTGAGGAAGATTTTGAAAAGCTGGATTTGTCTGTGCCGAGAGGCAGTGTTCCGCCGCCGCTTTTTAAACAAACAACGGTTACATTTAATCCGTGGAGCGAAAAGCATTGGCTTAAATCCCGCTTTTTTGATAATCCGCCCTGCGACGCGGGGATTTACAGCACAAATTATTTGTGCAACGAGTTTTTAGACGACGCGGACAAGGCGGTATTTGAAAATATGAAAGAACAAAGCCCTGCGCGTTACCGCGTGGCGGGACTGGGCGAATGGGGAAGCGCACAGGGGCTTGTGTACGAGAATTTTGAAAAAGGAAAAATAGATATGTCTGCGGACGGCAAACATTTTAAAAGTTTTTTCGGACTTGATTACGGATACACAAACGATCCTACGGCGTTTATAGCCTTTGCGGTCGAGCCGGACGATAAAATTATTTACGTTTACGACGAATTTTACCGTAAAAAAATGCTGAACAGCGATATAGCAAACCTTATAACGCAGCTTGGATACGCAAAGGAACGCATACGCGCCGACGCCGCCGAGCCTAAAAGCAACGATGACCTGAGGCGCATGGGGATAAGACGGATAGTGCCGTCGGTAAAAGGTAAGGACAGCATTATAAACGGTATTGCCGCAATAAGCGAATATAAAATAATTGTAGATCCCAAATGCGTAAATACATATGCCGAACTTAACAGTTATGTCTGGGACACGTCCTCAGGGGCAAAAAACACCCCTAAGGACGCAAACAATCACTTAATGGACGCTATGCGCTACGCCTTTTGGGATGCGAAGCAACTTTACGGCGGCCGTACTTACGGCACGGTAAAGGCTGCGAATTCCGGCATTACGGGACAGGATATAGGAGGATTTTTATGATTTATTACATTTGTACGCTTGTTTTGTGCGTATCGGCGTACCTCGGCGGATTTTTACTCGGCAAAACACGGCGCACATTAAAAAAACAAACAAAAATAAAAACACATTGCCAAATACAAAACAATAACGAGAAATTTATTAATTTTGACGGCAGTGAACAGGCGTAAAGCCTTTATATATAAGGAGGATTTTTATGGAAACACTTGAACAAACAGCAGCACAGCCGATACCTGACGGCGATGCGCAGCAGTTCGCAGCGCGGCAAAAGGATACCACACCGGATACCGTGCCGAATGAAAATTCACAACCGAAAGTACCCGTAAAGTTTAATAAACAGACACGGGAACTTACAATTGACGAGGCGGCAACTCTGGCGCAAAAGGGAATGAAATACGAAAGTATTTATAACGACCTTGAACGCCTTAAAAAGATTGCATCGGTTTCCGGCAGGAATCTCAGCGATTACATATCCGTGCTTGAAAACGAGCAGACCGCAGCCCACAAAACAAGTCTGCTTGAAAAATGCCATGGAGATGAAAAGCTGGCAGAGGAATTTATGTCACTTGAAGGGAAAAAGGCCGATACCGTTTTGGGACTTGACGAACTGATACGCAATGTCGAGTCTGTAAACTGTGCGGACGACGTCCCCGAGGAGGTTATGCAGGCGGCTAAACTTAAGGGCGGAAATTTGTTTGACGAATATTTAAGATATTTATTTGTCCAAAACCGCAAAGCACAGGAGGCACTCTCAAGCCGCGAAAAATGGCAGGAAGCCGGCGTCGGTTCGCAAAGTACGGCAAAACGCAGCGAGGACGCTGCGTCAGCCGAATTTTTAAAAGGAATCTGGAATTAAAAGGAGAAAACAAAAATGGCACTCAACTCAATAGAAAACGCAGCAAAATATTCACAGGCACTCGACACACTTTTTTCGCAGAAAAGCGCAACCGGCTTTTTCGCGGACAACGCAATGGCAAAAAAATTTGTAGGCGCCAAGACCGTAATTATACCGGATATTAATTATCAGGGACTTGCCGATTACGACCGCGATACAGGCTTTACACGCGGTGCGATTACCGTTTCAAACGCGTCCTATACCATGAAGATGGACCGCGCACGTTCTTTACAGATAGACCGTGAAGATATGGACGAAACCGGAATTGCAAACCTTGCTGGTAAAATACTCGGCGATTATGTAAGAACAAAGGTAATTCCGGAATGCGACGCTTACGTTATCTCAAAACTCGCAGGCCTTGCAATATCGCGCAGCAATACTTTAAACGGCGTACTTGCAAAACCGTACGAAGCACTGTGCGACCTTATCCACGAGGTACAGGAAAAAGTCGGCTTTGACGAAGAACTCGTAGCATTTATCGACAGCAGAATTTATGCAAAACTGCAAAAATCCGACGAACTTTCAAGACAGATAACGGTAAGCGATTTTAAACAGGGCGATTTAAACCTTAAGGTTAACAGTATAAACGGCGTTGCTTTAATTCCCGTAGTAAGCGAGAGAATGAAGACAGCATACACTTTTAACTCCACAGCCGCCGGCGGATTTACACCTGCCGCAAACGCAAAAGAAGTTTATATGCTTGTATGCTCTAAAAAAAGCGCGCATTTAATACGCAAAACCGAGCAGATGCGTATTTTTACACCCGAGCAGAATCTGGATGCCGACGCTTACAAATTCGATTACAGAATTTATTACGATGTATTTGTAAAAACCTCTCAGCTTGACAGCATATGGGCGTGGGTTTCCCCCGCAATTAACATTACCGCGCAGCCCGCTGCCAAAAACGTAACCGAAGGTTCTATTACCGAAAAACTTTCGGTTACCGCAACAACCGCTTCGGGCAGCTCGCTTACATACCAGTGGTATTCTGCCGCGGACGCGTCTAAAAACGGCAGCGTAAAGGTTGCCGGCGCTACGTCAAACCAGTACACATTACCCACAGATCTTGCAAAGGGAACATATTATTACTTTGTAAGAATAACCGTTGACGGCATCGGCAATACCGATTCCGCAGTGGCAAAAGTTACTGTAGCGTAAATTTTAATCCCTCCGCCTAAACGGCGGAGGGGGAAAGGAAGTATATTATGAACATAACCCCCGCATCTGTTTTTGAAGAATACGAGAGTGCCCAAAGGAAAAAGGCAGCCGTAGGCAGCAACGGGATAAGTCAGCAAAGCAAAATAAACGAAAAATTCTATGCGTCTGACCAGTGGTATTCGTCATCCGGCGCTAACGAAAGGCCGCTTGTACGCCACAATGTTATAAAGCGTATAGGCGATTACAAAATGTCTACCTTGCTCGGCGGCGATATAAATATTAATTTCAGTGCGGAGGGTGTTCCTAATACTTTGGGCATTATCCGCAATGCCGCCGCCCTGCGCAAAAAAATCGCGGAAAACGCAAAGTTTGAATTTTCCGGCGATACGACCGACGAAGAAATATCGTTTGTTATGTCGGCTTTAAACAATTATCAGCGTACCACGGCACAACGGCTGGGATTTAACAGTCTTGCAGAGCGTGCGCTGAAAAATTCATTTACTTCCGGCACCGGAATTTTGTACACATACTGGGACGATACAATTAATACCGGTCTTTATGCGGATGATTTTAAAAGCGTACCGATAAAAGGGGATATTGCCTGCGAATGTTTAAGTGTGGATAATGTTTGCTTTGCGGACGATACGTTGGAGGATGTGCAAAAACAGCCCTATATAATTATATCCGCGCAGCGCGAAGTAAACGATGTAATACGCGAAATATCAAAATACAATCCGTCGGCGCTTGAACTGTTTGATACCGACAGCACCGATAAAGTAACGGTTCTTACCAAGTTGTTTAAGGTTTATGAGGGCGATGAAGCAAAAGTTATGGCGGTACGCGTTGCCGAAGGTGTTACTGTAAGAAATCAGTGGGATACGGGAATACGGCGTTATCCTATTTCGGTTTTTTGTTGGGAAAGACGCCAGAACAGCGCTTACGGCGACAGCGAAATTACATATCTTATACCGAACCAAATAGCAATTAACCGTATGATAACGGCAAGGGTATGGTCAGTACTGTCGGGCGGCATGCCGACAATGGTTGTAAACGGCGATGTAATAGACGGGGAAATAACAAACGATCCCGGTCAGATAATAAAGGTGTTCGGCAGTAACGAAGATGTTATGAATGCAATACATTATGTATCTCCGCCGGATTCTTCCGATGCGTACAGCGGAATAATAGAGCCGCTTATAAACAATACGCTTTCAAACAGCGGAGCGAACGCCGCCGCACTCGGCGATGTAAATCCCGATAATACATCCGCGATTATACAGCTGCGTAACGCCGCAAAACTGCCGCTTGCCCTTATGAAAAACAGATATTACGACTTTTTGGAGGAAACCGCGCGTATTTGGGCGGAATTCTGGGTTTGCGCATACGGCAACAGGCGTATAAAGATAAGCGATAACAACGGCACATGGTATATGAATTTTAAATCGGAGCGTTATAAAAATCTTATAATAAACACTTCGGTACAGGCTACTGCGGACGACGGCGACTACAGCGACACGCTTGCCGTGCTTGACAAACTGCTGGACAAAGGCATTATAACCGCAAGACAGTATATAAGCAGGCTGCCAAAAGGCGTAATGCCGGACGCTTACCAACTGCTCAACGAATTAAAGGAGGAAAACGGGAATGACGGGCAATGAGATCTATAAATCGGCGGTATCGCTTATAGGCGGCGATACCGTGTGCGCTTTTGAATGTGACGAATCGCTTTCCTTACGCAGCGCGCTTAACAACATTAATCTGCTTTTGGCGGATCTTACGGCAGGAACAAAAATCGAAAACCTTAACGATGAAATCCCAAGCGACGAATCTGTAACGGGCGCATTGCCGTACGGTGTGGCAATGCTTATGTGCACGCAGAACGGATATTACGAAAGGCAGGGATTTTTTGCCGAAATATACAGCAGTATGCGTGCAAAATGCAAAAACTGTGTGACATCGGTAAAGGATGTTATGCCGAAGCAGGTGGTGCTATGATATACAAAAAAACAGGCAAGCCTGCCGAAAAAGTATTAAGTCTTAATGATTTTTCTGCCGGAATAAACCTCTGTGACGACAGCGACACCGCAATAAAAATGTGTGAAAATCTTGAATTTGACGGCAGCGCGCTTGTAACCAGAGCAGGACTGACCGCGGCAAATACCGAAATAGACTGGGTGGATTGCAAAAACAATGCAAGCGTGTGGTTTTCGGGCACGACCGTATTTAAAAACGGGCAGTATCACAAAGTTGCGATAGTAGGAAGCACGGACGAAATGTCCCGTATAATTTATACCGTATTGCTTTTAAACAGCAATTTAACATACACAAATATAGGCTCTATGGTTTTTACGGTTGTAACGGGTAACGAATTCAATTACCCGTACGCCGTAACCGTTTTTTCCGGCAAGGCAAAAAAAGGCGACGGCATTTATGCGCTTGTTTCAAGAGTAATTGTAAACGCACAGGACGGCGACGACGATAGGTTTATCCAAATTTTTGAGCATTGCGAGCAGTCGGACGGCACGCATAAATGGGTTAGTATAGAATTAAGCGAAACATACCGTCCCGTTGTATTGCGTAACGGGCGCGGAGGCAGTTATAAACTGTCGGAAAAGGAACTTGACACGCCTGAATACCCTGAGAAACTGAATATGCTCTCAAACAGATTTACAAGTTATTTTACAAGCGACGGGCAATCGCTTACATATACGTTTCCTTACAAAAACACGTCGGTTATGACATTGACTTCGGTATATTGCGCTGTAACGCTTGAAAACGGAAGCAAAGCGGTATTCAGTATAGCCGAAAACAAGTACAGCAGCAAGGTGACGCTCAGCGATAATACCGAAATGACTATGTATATTGACCGCGACCGCGGAATTATACGCTTCAGCGACGCATGGCCTTACATAAATGCAGGCGCAAACAACATTGAATTAAGCGTAGGCTATAAAAATACGGAGTTCCTGCGCAGAATGAACGGTATGAACGTGGCAACGTGGTATACCGCAGGCAGTTCGGGGGAAAGGCTGTGCCTGGGCGGAAACGACAAATATAAATCCGCACTTTGCATAAGCGAGGTAGGCGAGCCGCTGTATTTTCCCGAGGACAACTGCTTTTTTATAGGCGACGGGCAACAGTCCGTAACCGGATTTGCAAAAATAAACAAATCGCTTGTTGTGTTTAAGGAACACGAGATGTACTGCGGCATATATTCGTCCGGCAAATTTACAATATCCCATCTGCACAGTTCCATAGGCTGCGACCTGCCGCAAACAATAGTTTTTTGCGGCAACCGTGTGGTATGGGCAAATACCGACCGTAAAATATATACACTTAACGCTTTAAGCGATTACGGAAGCGTTGCGGTTTATTCTATGTCGGATAAAATATCCGAGCTGCTTTTAAAAACTCCGTTTTGGGACGCGTGCGCGGAGTTTTACAATAACAGATATTACCTGTTTGTATACGGCAAGGCTATTGTAATGGATGTATCGGGGGCAATACTGCAAAGCAACAAGGAATTTTTACAGTCCGCGGTATTTACATATTTTACATTGCCGACCGATATAAGTGTAAAAATGGCGTTTGCGGAAAAAAACGGACTTAATCTTATTTGCAGCGGACAGTCGTATCATGCGGATCTGTTGTATCTTTGCTGCTTTGACAAGAATAAAAGCGCAGACGAATATTACATGCGTGATGACACAACGCAGGCGCTTATTAAAAAGGAACAGCCCATAATAAGCAGTTTTAAAACCAATATAATAAGAGGCAAAAACCGACACCTTACAAAATGCTTTAACAGGCTGTATATAAATTCTTATGCCGAAAACGGTTTGCACGTTGATTATACAGCCGACAGCGGTGATATAGTAAGAAGCGCCGACATAAATATGAGATATACGGGAATTAAACACATTGTTCCGTACAGACTGTTTCCGCTTGTTGTATCCGACGGGATGGGCATTTCGCTTAAAACCGACGGACGAATGAAACTCAGCGGTTACACATTATATTACAGAGAGTATGAGGTATAAGAAAATATGAAAAGGATAGCGGCGGTATTAATTTCGGTAATTATTTTGCTTTGCGGCTGCGGCACACAGCCGCAAGACAAGCCGGAAAACACAGATGCGGAAAGTTCCGGCAAAACCGATATACAGCGCGAAATGGCAGGCGTGTGGATTACTTACAACGAAATTAAAAATATGGCGCTTGATGAGGGGGGCTTTTCAAAAGCCTTTGATGAGGCGGCGAAGAAATGCAGGGATCTCGGCATAACCGATATATTCTTACATACGCGCGCATTTTGCGATTCTATATATCCAAGCCGAATTTTTCCGCAGGCGGAATACTTCGGCGGTGCGGACGCGCTGAAAACTGCGGTGGATATATGCCACGGTTACGGAATGAAAATCCACGCATGGATAAACCCTTACAGGGTAAGCACGGCGTCTGCCGATATAAATACGCTGCCGGATGCCAGCCCCGCCAAAAAGTTTTTAACGGATGACGATCCGTCAAACGACAACGATGTATGCTTTACCGAAAACGGTATATTTTTAAATCCGTCGGGTGTGCACGCAAAGCTGCTTGTACTGTCGGGAATAAGGGAAATTCTCGACAATTACGATGTTGACGGAATACATTTTGACGATTACTTTTACCCTACGGTGTCAGCCGATTTTGACAAAACATCGTACGAAAATTATACAAGGGAAACATCGTTGCCGTTAACGCTTGAGGATTGGCGCAGGCAAAATGTAAATGCGCTTTTAAACGCGTGCTATTGCGCCGTAAAGCAAAAGGGTAAGGACATTTTGTTCGGGGTAAGTCCGGCTGCCGATATTGACCGCTGCTATAATACTCTTTTTGCGGACATTGAAGGCTGGATAGGCGGCGGATATATAGATTACATAATGCCTCAGCTTTATTTCGGGTTTGAATATCCCGTAAGCCGATTTTGCTTTGATAATCTGCTTGAAGTATGGCTTGATAAGGTCCGCAATAAAAATGTGGCAATTTATTGCGGACTTGCAAATTATAAAATCGGCACGGACAAAAGTCCCGACAATGAAGAATGGAATAAGTACGATGATATAATCGCACGTCAAATAAGTCTTTTACGCAGTAAAAACGTTAACGGATTTGTGCTTTTTTCCTACTCGTCTGTGTTTGATGAGTCCGAACTTAACACACGGCAGTTGAATAAAATAAAAGGGAAGCTTAAAAATCCGCGGTAACAGAAAGGAGAAAAAATGAGCGACGGTATATTATCTGCCCTGCTTGCTTTGCTTGGTACCATGGTAGGTACTTTCGGCGGTATAGTTACCTCGGGTAAGCTTACCAATTACCGTATAGAGCAGCTTGAAAAAAAGGTTGATATGCACAACAATTTTGCGCAGCGTATCCCTTTAATTGAGGAACGGCTGAACGCAGTGAGGCAGAAAGTTGACGAAATAGATGAAAGGAATGAAATTAATGAAGATTTCAAAAGGAACGATAGTAAGAACAATTATGACGCTTTTGGTGGCTCTTAATCTTATTTTAAAGGCGGCGGGCGTCAGCATTATAAATGTAAGCGAAGGCTCCGTTGCGTGCATGGTAGAGGCGGTTATACAAATAGGAGCCATTGCGTGCTCCTGGTGGTACAACAACTCCTTTACCGACAGAGCACGGAAGGCAGATGAATTTTTCAATCAGTTAAAGGACGGCGAAGAAAAGGATGTTTAAAATAGCTTTAAATGCCGGACATTATATCGACGAGCCCGGCAAAAGGTGTCTTAAAAGCATAGATCCGGCAGAAACACGGGAATGGGTGCTTAACGACAGGATATGCGACAAGGTAGAAGACGGGCTTAAAAACTACGAAGGATACGAACTTTTGCGCATAGACGATACAACCGGCAGACAAAATTTAACCATAAGCAGGCGTGCAAAAAAGGCAAATGATTTCGGTGCGGATATTTATGTTGCCGTGCATCACAACGCAGGCATAAACGGCGGCACGGGCGGAGGTATAATGGCGTTTGTTTATTTAAAGGTAGATGACAAAACGCGCAAATTGCAAAAACTGTTGTACGACAATTTGATTGAGCAAACAGGTCTGCGGGGCAATCGCTCACAGCCGTTATCGTCAGCCGATTTCGGCGAGTGCAGGCAGACGGCTATGCCGGCGGTGTTGCTTGAGTGCGGTTTTATGGATTCGACCACCGACACACCCATTATTTTGACCGAGGATTTTGCAAACAAGGCGGCCGCAGGTATAGTAAAGGCTATTGCCGAATACGGTAATTTACAGAAGAAAAGCGAACCCGAAAAAGAGCCGGAAGCACAGGATAACACATCGCTTTATTATGTGCAGGTCGGCGCTTACAGCAGCAAAAACAATGCCGAAGCAATGGCGCAAAAACTTAAAAATGCGGGATTTCCGGCAATAATAAAGCAGTAAAAAATTCCCTTACGGTTATCCGTAAGGGAATTTTATTATACCAGCGACCAATCTATCGGGGTTAAACCTTGCTGTTCAAGCAAACGGTTTGTTTCTTTAAAATGACCGCAGCCGAAAAATCCGCCGTAAGCCGACAGGGGACTGGGGTGGACGCTTGTCAGCTTTTTGTGTATGGGATTTGTGATTATTCCTGCCTTAGCAATAGCATTGCGTCCCCAAAGCAAAAAAATTACGGGGGTTTGCTTGTTATTTAACTCACTTATAATTCGGTCGGTAACGTTTTCCCAGCCCATACCCTTATGGCTGTTCGGACAGCCTTCGCGTACGGTCAATACCGCGTTAAGCATAAGCACGCCTTGTTCGGCCCAGTGGGTAAGGCAGCCGTAATGGGAGGGGAACTGTATGCCGAGTTCGCTGCCGATCTCCTTAAATATATTTTTAAGAGAAGGCGGAGGTTCAATCCCTTTTTTTACCGAGAAACAAAGCCCGTGCGCCTGTCCGGCACCGTGATATGGATCCTGACCTATTATGACAACCTTTGTGTCCGCAAAGGAAGTATATTTAAGAGCATTGAAAATATCATTCATTGCAGGATATATTCTTTGCGTTGCGTATTCTTTTTTCAAAAATTCACGCAGACGCAGATAATAAGGCTTTTGCCATTCGTCCTTTAAAATTTCGTCCCAATCATTACCTATTCTAACCATCTTTTTGCCGTCCTTTAAAGTATTTCGTAAGCCAAACGCTCGGTTGTGTCGACAGTGTATATAATACCGCATTCGGTAAATCCGCATTTTTTAATTAAATGCTGCATTACCTTGTTATTTTTGTGCGTATCTATGCGTAGGTGGTTTATTTTGCTGCGGCAAAATGCTACTGTGTTAACCATTATATTATTAACGGTGCCGTCGGATGCCAGACGGTGTATTGTTCCGTATGGTGCATCCGACATCCAGCTACCGTTCTTTATTACTTTGTAAGTGGGATCTTCACCTATAATAAAGGCAAATACACCGTGTATTTCTCCGTCGCCTTCAATAACGTAGAGTACTCCGTCTTGTATATCCTTTTTTATTATGCTGATTTCGGGATATGTCGGTCCCCACTGCGTTGCATTTCCGTTATCTGCCATAAACTGACGCGCGGCCGCGTATACCTTTTCGATTTTTTCGGTATCCTTAATATCTGCCTTGCGAATTATCAACAGAATCACCTCTGATTGAGTATACCACAAAGCAAAAAATATCACAATAGTAGATTGTTTTGTTTATTCTGTACCGAATTATTCGGTTGCAGGGACTTCATAACTTACATCGTATTCGCTCCATTGTACCCTGACCGATGTGCGTGCGCCGCCGTTTGAAATAAAGGAGTTGACTTCGCATAAAGACCACAATTTTGTAGTCGGATCCTGCTGACGTATTTTAATGCTGTGCGTTTCCTGTGACTGACTGTAAACAAGGTCGTCAAGCACAGTCCGTCCCGAAATAATCGTATTGTCAAATGTTTGCGCTTCTGCAGTGCCGCTGTTGTAAATGGTTGTTCTGCGCATATCCGTTAAAACGGAAACAGCGGTGTCTTTCGGGGCAATGCTTATTCTCAACGCGCTCGATGAGGTCGTCTGATACGTAAGCACAAGATTTTTAAGGGTTATTTTCAGTGCGCTGTTTGTAGCGGAAATGTTTGCATGGTATTCGTCGTATGGTGCAAAAAGGTTAGGGGTGGTTATATCCTGTTCGGTTGTTTTAAAGTTTAATTTGTAGCTTATAGGATTGCTCTCGGCAACTGTGATTGTAGGTGTTTCTCCGTTTTCTCCCTTTTCACCCTGAATACCTTGCTCACCTTTTTCACCGGTATCGCCTTTGTCACCCTTAGGCCCTTGTATACCTTGCTCGCCTTGCGGACCTTGGGCACCTGTATCACCCTTTTCTCCGGTGTCTCCTTTGTCGCCCTTAGGCCCTTGTATGCCTTGTTCACCCTGCGGCCCTTGAGCGCCTGTATCACCCTTTTCGCCGGTGTCTCCTTTGTCGCCCTTAGGCCCTTGTATGCCTTGTTCACCCTGCGGACCTTGAGCGCCTGTATCACCCTTTTCACCGGTGTCTCCTTTGTCGCCCTTAGGTCCTTGTATACCTTGCTCACCCTGCGGGCCGGGGCAACCTTTGTCACCCTGAACTCCCTGCGGGCCTATTTCACCCTGAACACCCTGTTCGCCTATAGGTCCTTGCTCACCGGCAGGTCCGCGTTCGCCTTTTTCGCCACGCTCGCCCTTCGGGCCGATAGGACCTTGAGGGCCCATATCTCCTTTGGGACCAATCGGACCGCGGTCGCCCTTAGGACCTATAGGTCCGGGATTTCCCTGAATACCCTGAAGTCCCATATTGCCTTGATCACCTTTAGGTCCTGTATCTCCGCGTACACCTTGCGGACCTCTCGGTCCCATAGGTCCGACAGGACCGCGCGGACCAACAGGACCGATACAACCCTGTTCGCCTTTAACACCTCTCGGTCCCATAGGACCTCGTTCTCCTCTTATTCCTTGCTCACCGCGCGGACCTTCCGGCCCCATGGGGCCGGAAGGTCCTTGAATGGTAACATATGTTCCGTATTCATCCGACTGACAGCACCCCCGTGCCGTGTAATTGCTTGTATAATAATTCATATATGAATCTCCTTATAAAAATTGTATTTATACCATAATATGCATTTAACAAAATGTTGGCAAATTATTACGGGAGACTCTTATGTTAAAACAGCACGGTAAGTGTTGATATTGTAAGTTGCAAATAACGTAATAAATGTAAATTACTTGATTTATAGAGCCAAAATAATGCCACGAAAATAAAAAATCACCCTGAAAGCCGCTTAAATAAAGGCTTTCAGGGTGTTACTATATTATTCCCACTCGACTTAGAGGAAGTTAACCAAGGTGTTTTTTCTTAATTTATCGTGAGTATATTTCTCGAATTTCACAATTTTTCGTGCCGTGATTTGTTTTGCAAAAGTTTTTGTACTCAAATTGTACTCATTAAATCAACCTTCAATAATGTTTTCATACATAATTTGTGCAATTTTTTCAGTCCGTTCTTCGATTAATTTCTCATTCCATTTTTCTCCATTTTGATATTCTTGAACAAACTGTTTAACTGTTGCATACTGAGAATCACTATATTTAGTAATCTTTGTTTTAAAATCTTTATCCTGTAATTCGTTGTTGAGTTTTTCGCCCAGCGGAATAAGGTTTCCAACCATTCCTATAAACTGATTACCTGTAGACTCAGGAAGTATGTGTTCAATAGTAAATGAATTTGGCTTTAACTCATCATTTGCATAAAACACCTCTAATTTTTTTAAAATATATTGAACTAATTTTTTGTCTTTTTCTCGTTGCGATGTATATATTATTGATTTAAAATGACTTTCAAAAACATTGTATTCTGGAATAGATTTTTTTAAATCAATTATTAGATTATTTATACAATCTGCACTTTCTTCTTTACTATTACATTCTCTTAGCTTTCTTGCGTAAGCGGAGTATCTACGTTCCAAACCTGAAGGTCTACTTGAGCATACGGCCGTGAAAATAAAATGATAATATTCTAAATATGTAAGAACTTTTTTATAATTTTTATGAGAAATAACATCTCTCTTTTTTGCGTCAAATAAAGAAAGAAGGAATATTCTTACCTGTGTTGTATTAAATATATTTAACGCATTTAAAGTAGTGTAAATTGATAAATCTTCAGGTTGCATCCACTTTTTTATATTTGGCGAAACAATTTCCGAATAATCATTTGCGGCACTTTCCATATCGTCAACCAATGAAGAATATGCTGCGATTGTTTTTGGAATGTATTTTTCAAAATTTGCAACTAATTTTCTTGATGTAGATAAGCAATACTTAGATAGCCAGTAATGTCTATAAAAAGTATTAAAATCAGTATTATCGCATTTTTTAATTTCATTCTTCATTTTAACCCATTTTTCAGAAGCAATGTCAAGCGGTTCTTCTTCTGTTAAAATACTAAAAATTGAATTTTTTATTATATCTATGGGTGACAGATCTTTCCCCTTTGCATTTAATACTTCAAATATTACATATGCATCGTCAAAAGATTTAACAGTAACATAAATTACTTTACACTTCAAAATTTGATCTCTAAATGCCTTTAATGCATCAATATAGGTTATTTGTCCCATTCCCGAATTTCTCTCTCTAATGGCTTTTAACAAGGCACTTTCTTTTAATTGTCTATCAAAGAAATTGTAGGCATATAACAATCTTTTTTCTTCCACACTTTGAGGTATTGCTGAAAAATTAATTTCTTTCTTTTGTATCCTTTGTTGAAAAAACGGTTTTGGATTTTCATTGACTAATTTTGCATATGGATTACCATCATTATCCTCACCTAATACATTAAGATGTGTTATTTGACTAAGTCTTTCTTCTTTAATTTCCTTGAATTTTTGTGCTAATACTGCAAAAGCAATCGTAAATGTTGTTAATCTTTGCTGTCCATCAACAACATATCTTTCCATCTTAGTTGTATCATCATCATCACCAACCAAAACCAAAGATCCAATAAAATATTCATTCGTACACAATTTATCATTCGAGTAAATTATATTATCAATTAAGTCATCATAAATTTCCGATAATTCTTCCAATTCCCACGAAAATTCCCTTTGAAATCTTGGGATTACATACTTTCTTTGTAGCCTTAATACGTCATCGATACTCTTGGGTGTAGCTTTTAATTCCATAAATTATCCTCCGTTACTTTCTAAATAAAAATAAATACTCGTGTGCTATAAGTAAAAAATTATATTTTACGCTATTTGTTTTCCAATATCCTGTAGCTTTGCAGTTATGCTGCTCTTTGATAATCAATTCTTTAAGAGTAAATCCGGCATCTTGGAAAATTTTCATAACATCAAAAGACATTGGTATCATACAACCCTTTTGTCTTGTATCACCCATAAGAACTGCACAGAACTTACCCTTTTTAAGCACACGATGACTTTCTGCCGCAACCTTTTTCATTTCTTCAAGAAAATCTTTCACTTTAAGATGCGATAAATCTTCTTCAATATCTTCGCTGTATTTGATGATATCGGCATATGGTGGGTGAGTACAAATAATGTCAATGCTCTCG
The DNA here is from genome assembly GCA_934464615.1 of uncultured Eubacteriales bacterium. GTDB lineage: Bacteria > Bacillota > Clostridia > Oscillospirales > Acutalibacteraceae > SIG565. Next base: position 28,346 of record CAKSKA010000016.1, read on the forward strand.
TCTGAAAGAAAATCTAAATTTCTTGCATCGCCCTTACGGATATAAACTTTTCCGTTTGCACCCTCGTGTTCAAATGCGGTTTTTTCCTTACAACGAGCAAGAGCAACATCGTTAACATCTACACCAATAATGTTCCTGTTTAGTAGCTTCGCTTCTACAAGGGTAGTTCCACCACCCGCGAACTGATCAAGAACCAAGTCATTCTCTTTTGAATAGCGGAGCAGAATGTTTCGGGGGATATATGGAGACCAATTACCACGCCACTTTGCATCGTGGGTTGCCCAATCGCCACGTTTCGGAAAAGACCAATGTGTTGTCATTTCCAGTTCAAAATCATCAGGTTCCCATTTTGTAATCTTTTTTGCTGTCATATTTTATTCCTCTAACATAAGTAATCCTTTTTGAGACAGATAGCTTATATATTCGTCATCTTCAAGAACAACATCATATGTACCACGAACATTAGAAACAGTTATATCCTGAACCACATGTTTTACAAAATCAGAGAAATCATTATTTTCTTCAACCAATCTATTAACCGTTTCCCAATCTATTTTTTCTTTTGTTTTGGCTGGTAATAAAATTTCGCTTTGTTCTATATGTTCGACACTAAGCTTTATAAAACCAATTCCAAAAGCATTATTCAATCTTTGCATTTCATCAGTAAATTCTGATTCGTCAGAAAACTTTACAGCAACTAAATAGCCTTCATTAGCCCATGTTGAATTAGAAACAGCCTGGAAGAAGCATTCTCTAAGATTATTAAAATCAATTTCTTTTTTTAGTTCAAAAGAAAATATCTGAGCTGCACTTTCATTAAGCGAATTAATAATATCCAATGTGTTTCGATTATAATCTTCAAACGGAAAATGTACTCCTACCATATCGGGATGTAGCCATTTGTTTCTTCCTTTTGTTTTATTTGAAGATTTTTCATGATATATAGTTTTTGAATAGCACCTAAAATGTTCATCCGAAAAAACGAACTTTGCCAAAAGCGGATGCAAATCTCTTTCTTTATAAGACCTTACTTTCTTCTCATATTTAGTATTGTTATTTGAAACATATGATTTACTTTTTAATCCAAATTTGGCTGGTCGGGAACTTACTTTGATTAAATCAGACTCAACATTAAATTCTCTTTGCTTTTTTAAATCAACATATATTTTCGCTTCAATGGTTTTCCACGGTGTCTTTCCACTACTACGAACTAAGTCAGCCTGCCCTGATACTTCTGCATTATTCCATATTTCACTTGCAGTTAGCGGAACATCAGACTTTTCGAGAACATCCCTTATTAAACTATCAAATGTATATTTCATTATTCAAACACCTCTGTAATTATGCCATTTTCCAAATCTTTAATGTTGTAAATGTGTTCCATAACATCAAAGGTTTCTTCAAGATTATGTCGAGCACTTGTCCAACCTTTTCCGTCTGTAAACCAAACAAAAGTAAAATCATCAATTCCTTCGGTTTCCCACGCAAGAGTTTTATAACTACGTGCAGTTTCGTTCAGTTTACTGCCACCACTTCCGTAAAAATTGGTTTCGATACCGTAAATCATATTAGGTGTCTTAACAACAAAATCAAAGCGTTTTTCCATCTTACCTTGATTAGAAATAGCCGATAAGTCTATATTCCATTTGTCTGTGATTTGGTGAATATACATTTCTTTGAAGTAATTAACACCTTTTACGAAACCTGATTTTTTGATAAAACTTTCAACTAAGTCTTCCATTAAATGACCGCCACGATTTTTGCGCCCGTTTGAGTCAAGACCTGTTTCAACGCCTGTTGCATAGTCGACAAGATTATTAATGATATGATTTCCCACCAAATCGAAAAGACCTGTTTTACGCATAAAGATCTTATATTGCTCAACAGAAAGATTAGGCTTTTTAAAGTTATATGTATAGTCTCCATCACCGTCAATTGCATATATTTCATTTGACCTAACCGCCAAAAGCAGAGGTATGCATTTTAAAGTTTCCGGATATTTATTTATCAATTTTTCAAAATCTTCTTCAATATTCTTAGAACCAATAAGCGAATTTAAAATATTAATTTCAACCTTAATATTATCAACATTACTATGAACCTTTTCAAAATCTATGTAATAACCGTAGTCTGCAATACTATCACGAAAACCTGATAACCATTCGCTAAAATCTCTATTATTCATTTCTAATCTCCTTAAAAATTACTGATAAGCAATTCCTTAATTTTTCCTCTTTCTTTACTATTACAGTTAATCATTCGAGTTGCTTCAACTCGCTTAATTTTATGTGCAGAATAGATATTATCAAAGAAATCATCGTCTGTGTTTGAGTTCTTCGGATCAGAATTACTGATTACAATTTTGGCACCTTTTTTATTCATATCTTCAACAAATTGTGCAAGTTCAATCTGTGCGTCATCATTAAATAAGTTTTCAGTGTATGCAGTAAAACTTGCTGTGTCTGTAATAGGTCTGTATGGAGGATCAAAATAAACAAAGGTATTTTCGTCAATAAAGTCAGCAGACTCTCTGTAATCTCCACATGCAATAGTAACTTTTTGCAATTTTTTTGATACTGCCCTAAGATTGTTTCCATCACAAATAATCGGATTTTTGTATGCCCCCATAGGAACATTAAAAAGTCCTTTTTTGTTTACTCGGAACAGACCGTTGAAACAAGTTTTATTAAGGAAAATCATCAATGCTGCTTTTTCAATATTGATATTCTCATTTCCGTTGACTTTTAAATAATTGAAATGCTCACGCTTATTCGTATAATACTTTTTGCGCTCGTCCGTATTTAGAGAAATAAAATCGTCCTGCAAGTGTAGTAGCATTTCTATCAAAGCATCAATATCGTCCCGGATAATACGATACGTATTGATGAGTTCGGCATTAATATCGCTGATATAAACTTTCTCTAAATCGTACTTGCTAAGAATATCAAATAAAACTGCGCCGCCACCAACAAATGGTTCAGCGTATTTTGTAATTATTTCACTATCAAAAGGATAATAATGTTCAATCTCTTTAAGGAGCTGACCTTTACCACCTGCCCACTTCAAAAAAGGCTTAACTGCTTTTTCTTCAGTCCTACTGTATCTTGTACTTCTTGCATCTACCGGTTTCTCTGCCGAAGTAGGTATAATCCACATATTACCCACCATAGTTGCTTCAGCAATTCTTTGCTCAGAACACAGAACAGCTACTCTTCTTTGAGAAATGCCCCACTTGTTTGCGGCTTCTCTTGCGGACATATATTCCATAATAGCCCTCCGATAATTATTTTTACATGGCGTAAGTATATTATATTCTAAATCGCGAATAATAGCAATATCATTTTAAAATATGATTGTAAATTTTACATCAATAGTAAATATGACTATATCATATTTTACAATGCGGCTAATTCATATTTAATGGTGAGTAGATTGCGTTGGTGCTGGGCTTATATAAAGAAGGTGCATTGTTGTGTTAAAAATTTCGCCCAGTGACTCTAAACCCGACATTGTATGTGTATGGATGATATGATACCCAAAAGCTTGTAATGTGTGTAACATCGAAAATTTTAATGCCAAAATAATGCCACGAAA
>CAKSKA010000017.1 GCA_934464615.1 uncultured Eubacteriales bacterium
ACCTTCGACGGTGACAAACTTCGTGACTATGTCAAAGATAACAACCTTAACGTAAACTTTGACACAGACGGTGATACTATCGTCGTAAAGACTACGGTAACTGTCACTGTAGCAACGAAAGAAGACGCTGATGCGGCTATCGCAGCTGGTAATACCGACGTCGTTACGACAGAAACCAAAGAGTCTGTTGCTGAAAGCAACAAGGCGAAAGCCAACGATAACGCTGTAGCAAGCAAGCCTGCTGAAAAGCCTGCTGGCAACACTGGTAACAGCAATGCTGGTAAGAACAACAGCGGTAATACCACTGCAAACACTGGTGACAGCAACAGTGGCAACAGCAGTAAGCCTGCTGAGTCTAAGCCTAGCGGTGGCAATAGCAGTTCTACTGAAAAGCCACACGAGCATAATTGGAAAACCAATTACAAAACTGTCACTCACGACGCTGAGTATAAAGACGAACCAATCTATGAAGACCAGCCTGTGTACGAAGACCAGCCTGTCTATGAAGACAGACCCGTTTACAAGTGGGTAGGATACTACAAATGCCGTATCTGTGGTTTCGAAACCGAAGACATTGGTACTATGATGGACCACTGTATGGATGTCTGTGACTCCACTTACACTGCTAAGAAAAAGCAAGTTCAGACTGGTACGGAACGAGTTCAGACCGGTACGAACAAAGTGCAAACAGGTACGAAACGAGTTCAGACTGGTACGAACCATGTCAAAGTGAAAGATGCTTGGACAGAACAGGTTCCAGATGGTCAGGTTTGCACTATCTGCGGTGCTACGAAAGGCGATACGAAATAAGCCCCATCTCCTACCTATAAGCCCGTCCCTGCCGGGGCGGGCTTTTCTTTTTACAGACACTTCACACGAAAAGAGTGCCTATACAAAGAAAAAAATTATAAAAACGTGAGAACACAAAATTATAAAACGTGAGAGAAAAAGGCGGCTCTGCGAGCCGCCGGGTGAACATACGATGAACAAAAATGGACAAAGTGGACTATATAAAATCATATTTGAGAAGGATATAAAATATAGTTATCAACATGAGTTTAGATTTTATATTGCTTGTGACAATCAAAATGAATATCTGGAAATAAAAAATATTGATTTGACAGACATATTATACACAAGATTTGAATTAAATCCAAACGGTCTAAAATCTTTAAAAATATAATTTTTAATAAAATCGGACTATCAAATAAAGAATTATATTTTGCATTGATTAAGTTTATTTCTATAATTGCTGTTGCATTTTACGAAGAATTAGGGTATAATATTTACAGCAGAAAGGGCGGTGGCTTTTATGCCGAATATTAAACCCGTATCGGATTTAAGAAATTATAATGAGGTCTTGCGTGATATTGCCGTCGGCGAGCCCGTATTTCTTACCAAAAACGGCAGAGGGAAATACGCCATTGTAGATATGGAAGAATACGAGAAAACACAGGCCGTATTAAAGCTTATGGGCGAATTGGCACGGGGTGAACAGTCCGGAAAAGATAAGGGCTGGGCGGATATTGCAGAGGTTGAAAGTCTTTTAGGTGCATCAAATGGCTGAAATAAAATTTTCACCCGAAGCCGTAAAGGATTTACAACAAACTAAAGCCTACATTACAGATGAGCTTTTAAGCGAGCAGGCAGCAAACAACACGGTAAGCAAAATCCTTAAAAACATTCGTATGCTGGCGGAATTTCCGAATTCCGGCGCTCCGCTTGCGGGAGCGGTGGGCATAGAAACGGATTACCGCTATCTTGTATGCGGCAATTATACCGCATTTTACCGCGTGGAGAATGAAACTGTGTATATTGTTCGTATACTTTACGGCAGGCGTGATTTTATGCGAATTTTATTTGGAACGAAATAAAACTAAATTTGAATTACTTGTAATTCAAATTTCACCGAGGTGGCGTTACCATCAGGTTCTAGTGAAAGCAATTTCATGTGGGTTCAAGTCCCGTCATCCGCACCAAACAGTACAAATCCGAACCATTTAAGAGTTGTTAAATGGTTCGGATTTGTCTTTTCCTATTAAATAACATTTCAACAAACTGTGCCTTCCGCCTAAATGCACGGTGTTAAAAATGACGTGCGTACTGTCCCGCAAGCCATCGTTTAGTCCCCCATTAAATATTCTGTCAGACCTGTTTTCATATTTCCGTATGTACAGCCGAAATTACTTAATTAATTTGCATCCGTTACTACAGGCAATTTACATAAATACAGGGATTATTGGAAACAGGGTTGCCGTTGGCGTAAGCATAACGGTTAAGGGTTATTGAATTGGAAATTTCTCCGTGCAGAATATCCGCGTTTATAAATCTGCGCATTTCCGGGCTGTAGTAACGTGCGCGCATATACAGTAATCCGTTTTTATCGGTTACTACTCCGTCACGGCCGTTGTAACCGAAGATAACAAAACTGTCGCCTGTATGCTCGGTCATTTTACCGTAAGTATCGTACTTAAAGGTGTCCGTTATATTTCCGCTGATATCGGTTATCGCCACCGTACTTCCGCGGTAGTCAAAATGGTAAGTCTTAAAGTTGCCTTCCTTTTCCTCGCCTATAAGTCCCAGACCGTACACATACTTTGTTGTAATTCCGTTAGTGGTCTTGCTGAGCAACTGACTTAACTTACAGTTTGTATTGTAAGTATAGGTAGTATCCGCATCTCCGCAAAGGTTTCTGATCCGTACGTCCTCCGCATTGTAAGTATATGTGTGATTGCCTGCGGAAATCAGTCTGTTTCCGCTGTCATACTTACAGTTTATATAACCGTTGGACAGCATATTTCCGTCCATATCGTACGATACATCGTTACCGTTAAATGCCGTCAAACGGTTGTTTGAATCATACTCATAACAGTTATTCGGTGCATATGTTATATTTCCCGCAGCGTCGTAAGTATAGTCCTCTTCCTCTATAACTTCGTTACATTCATTGTATACCGTTTTCTTTATTACTCTGCTTGTACTATCATAAGCATAACATATTTTGGTATTATCCGCAAGTTAAAAAAGAACGGTTGGCTTTTACACCAACCGTTCGTATTATATGCATATGTTGTTTCGCTTTCACCGCAAAGGTTACGAACACGAACATCCTCAACATTATAGGTATAGCTGTTTTGACCGGCGGAAATAAGCCTGTTTGCCGAATCGTATACGAATGATATTTGTGCGCCGTTTAGTGTTGCGGAAAGCATATTGCCATCCATATCATATGTAACAGCTTGACCGTTATACCAAATTAAACGGTTGTTTTGATCGTAAACAAAGGTATTGGCTCCGTTGCTTACCGTGCAGGATGTAATATTGCCTGCATTATCATAAGCGTATACTTCCTCGGATGTTGTATTATCCGAAAGATTAGTAAGGGTACGCTTTGTTACACGTGACAGACTATCATAAGTATAATCGTATTTTATGTTTTTTGCAAGATGTATTTCTGACAAAATTATGAACTCTCTTTGCTTTTGTGTATCGTGCAGGTTTAAAACAAACCTACACGATACACAGATAATACTACTATAATATATTATTATCGTATAGAATTTTTAGAAAAGAGTCTTTAATTAAGTATGCTTCTCCTTCCGCTACAAATCTAATATAATACAACCCGTTTTTTCAAAAATAGAAGGATTGTTTCACATTGCTATTACTACAAACCTTCTTTTAGATTCTTTGCAATATCAACAATATATTCCTTTTTTATTTTATAATCATTGAGACTTTTTATTTCATCATCTGTAAAATCACAATACATATATCTATTAATATAAGGTGCTAGTCTTGGTTTTGAAAAGTCAGCAGGATACACCAAGGGACATAATAAGTACGAAATAAAACAGACTAAACTTAACTAATATATTATAACATAAAATTGCCAATAAGTAAACACCAAGACATACGCAAAGAGCATCTGTCTTGGTGTCTTAACAAAATTGCGATACAACAATCAAGCGCCTATTTTAGGTGGGGATAAATATGTTTTATATTCGCTAATTTGGCAAATATTTATCCGCCCCATCCGCCGACGACTACATCAACCTTATAAGCTTTTCCGTTTTCATCAAAATAAATCATATAATATTCCGGCCAAGTAGCATCTCCCCACCAATCGGTTGTGCTTGGTTTGACACAATATCCTTTTGAAGAGTTACCGAAATGTTTATCAAATACGCCATACCGTTTTTCTATTTCAGAAATACTTTTGCCAATAATCCAATGATCGTTGTACAAATAATGGGTAGGATGGTTATACCAGTAAACACCAGCAAGGGCAATCGTAAAAGTTGTTATCACCGTAATTACAATAATTACTATTGCTTTTTTGGTAATCTTCATTGGAAATCACCTTTTCAAGTTTTATTTTTGACCGTGATATAGAATTTGTTCTTGGACAATATCACTATTCAAATCATAATACTGGTCAGTTATGCCACTTTGATATTCTTCGCCAATAGCCATATCCGCACGAATTGCTTTTTCATACGCACCTAAAAGATTCAAATCTCCATACCATGTTTCCAAAGCATATGCATGGTATTTAACTTCGGCCGCAAAAGAATTTAACGATACATTGCCAGTATGTGTTGCTAAAATCGCATACTTTTCAAAGTTTGATAAACAACAAGGTGACTGAATTGTGATTTTTTCACCATCGCAAACAGTATATCCAGCATTCTGGTTTATGCTTGCAATAAAATTCGGAATGCGGCTCAGTTCCTCAATTTGTGCACGTGCCTGCATAACCGACATTTGTGATCCTGAATCAGTTCTACCTTCTAATTGTTCAATAAGCCTTTCATACGATGCAATATCTTCAAGTATGTCCAAATACTTATTGGGAAGATTAATTTGACTTCCGTTTGATGAATCAGCGATATGTTGAATATATAATTCAGCAATATTATATGATGCAACAGAAGCCGGATTGTTAAAGTATTGTTGCAGAACCGTATTATGCGTTTGTCCCGTTTGTTGAACTACCCTTTGGATTTCATTGTATAATGCTTCTTTGTTAGAATTACTTTGATTATACAGGCAATTTAAAAAGATATTAGTATTAAATGAGATAAACGAAATGGTCACACCCGGATCATTATTATCATAATTATCTGTTTCCTGTTCTCTCATTTTCACAAGGCTATAGGCATCTGTCGTGCCATCATATATCGAATACAAATACCAGTCATCATAATACATATTACAAGGAACATTATCTAGCAAATCATAAATTCCAGCATTGTTTAAAATATATGACAATGATTTTTCACACATAAAAAAGCCATCGTCAGTACACTTAATGTCTAGTGAACTTATTTTTCCTGACTCAACAAGTTCTTCGAATAATTTAGGTACTGAAATATAAAGTGTACAACTTGCCGAATACCCACCATCAGCAGTAGTAGCAGTAATTGTAGTAGTACCTGCCATATTTGCAGATATTCTGCCAGTATATAATCCTACAGTAGCAACATTTTCATTACTACTGCACCAAGTCACTGTTTGGTTTGTTGCGTTGCTTGGTGTAATTGAAGCACACAGATATTCTATGTCACCAACACTCATAGTTAGACTTGCGGGACATACCTCAACACCTGTGACAGCAACCGGTGGATTGACCGTAACAGTACAATATCCTTTTTTGTTGCTACCATCTTGAGCTGTTGCAGTAATTGTTGCCGTACCTGGTCCTTGGGCTATTACAAGTCCCGTATCAGGGTTTACTGTAGCTACACTTGTTTTATTACTGCTCCACTTTACACACTTGTTTGTAGCATTCGTAGGACACACCGTTTCGTACAGATAAGCAGAGTTTCCTATGTTCATAGTCTTATTTGACGGACTAACTGTGACTGATGTAACTAAAATATCCTCTGTTACATTTACATAACAAGAATCATATTCACCACTGCCATCTTGTGCTTCTGCGTAGATATATGCATATCCTCTTGCTTTTGCAGTAACTACACCACCGCTTACGGTTGCTACACTTGTGTTTGAACTTCGCCAACTAATAGACTTATTAGTTGCATTTGTAGGACAAACAGTAGCAGATAATGTGAATGTATCACCTTTTTCAAGTGAAATACTTGACCTATTAAGAGTTACAGAATCAACACATATTGTACCGCTTGTTACAGTAACGGTAATATAGTCCCTTTTACTGCCATCAATTGTTGACTGCGCGTAGATCCTCGCCGTTCCCTCCGCTCTGGCATAAATATATCCGCTAGAAGCATTAACAGTAGCAACGTCTGTATTATCGCTGTACCAAGTAACCTCTGTATTACAATTACTGCTTGCTTCAACTACCGCATATGCACCGTAATACCAATTCCATCTTTCTATTGTAATGCTGCTTGGATATACATTTACTGAATATACAGCCATTTTTCTTTACCTCCATTATACATTAACTTTTTCATCATTTCAATTAAAACATTTTTTCAATGATAACCTGTTCATTTCTGACAAGATTTACATTAAAAGTTGTTTCAATACCCGCATCATCACAAATGGGGTGACAATCCTTGCCATACTGCCAAACGGCAATATCGTTTCGGGTAATGCCGGACGGTGCAAAAGGAATCCAGTTATCCGGATGAATAAGATGTGTGGTGGTTACACGCTCATATTCTGCAAGGCTGGGAGTTACAGCCCAAACCAAGCATTTGCCGAATACATCCCTATCCGTCTGCAAACCTCTGCTGAATTCTCGGTCAAAGCCGAAATTAGCATCGGTATTTGCCTTAAACGCAGGGGTAAATCCCTCTTCTATAAGTCCCTCGGCAAAGCCGCGCATATAATCTTTTGTAACATTTTCGCTTTCGCCGATTTCGAGAAAGACAGCAGTACCTTGCGGAACGCCGAGTTCGGTTGCAACAACGTCAATCTTTTTCGCGACAACTCTTCCCTGTTCTTCTGTTTCCTTTGCATCGGGAGAAGTGTAAACGGCCGCAATCTTACAGCCTTTTTCATGCAGGAAATCTATCTCTTTCTTTGTAAGACAGTTTTTACCCACTAAATTTCTTCCCCAGAAATTAGGGTACAGCTTGTTACGCACTACCCATTCAAACTCCGAAATATTGTTCTGAAGAATATCGTCTGCCTGAATTTTGGAATCCACGCCGAACAAAAGTCTTGCAGGAGTTTTTACCTCTGTTTTTACGACAACCTCTGCCGCCTGAGCCGCTGTAGCTACTGCCACAGTATTTTGTTTGTTTCTAGCACCTTTACATGCCATAAAAATTTCCTTCTTTCATTTAATAATTCTTTTTTAGGAGTTGCAAATCCCCTTTTCACAGCTGCAATCTTATTATATAAAACAACCCTGACAACTACTGTCAGGGTTAAAATTTATAAATATATTTTTTTAAATTATATTGAATTGCAGCGGATTGTTCATTCTGGCTTTCGCAATCATATCCTGAGCCAACATTGTTCCCGACGAGAGTGTTGCATAGCCCACCATAATGTTATAATTACCGGTTTCGTTTCCGAATGCCCTAACCTTTACATAATATGTAGCGCCGTATGTCAACTTTCGGGTTATACTGAAGTTTCCACTACTGCCGCCATCATTATCGGTAATTAAATTTCCGTCGGAATCATATAAATACCCCATTGTATCGAGTGAACCGTCGGTATATACAGTGTATTCGGTAGCATTGCTCGCACCTGCCGTAAATCTATACCACATTTCTGCATTCGGGCTATCAATGCGTCCGATTATCCAGGTAGACAATGGCAGAAAAATCGCTGTCGAAATATCGTTCGAGCAATCACCGTCACTGTCGGATTTGACACCATTATCATAATAAGGCAAAGACTTACGGTCCAAACCTTGACAATCACCCTTCAGACGTTCAAAAAAACGCTCGGATTTGGATTTACCGCGGTCGATACGCGCTGTAAACTCGCTAATTGATGTCAACTGTTTGTTAGCTGCCAAACGCTCAGCAATTTTCTCAATAAATCTTTTCGCCTTGGGCTCACTTTTCCTGCAATATTCAACCTCAAGTTCAAAATCTGTATGGCCTAAATATACATTTTTATCAAGCACTGTTTCACAGGTCGAATCTTTGTGCATTACAATACGTTCGGTTACAAGTTCGCCCTGATAATGCAGTCCGAGGGCATTAAATATCTGCGGATCAAACTCTGTTTTTTCAACCAGAACCGCTTCCATGCTGCAATCCGGATGCTCGATATTATGATTTTTAACCGTTGCTTTATATTTGCCGTTTTTTGCGCGAATACGGCAGGTAATGCGTCTGTCATTCATTGCTAAATCGGCGGTGTCAAAGTAATAATTTGTTTGTGTCTGCCTTGGTGCGGACTTATACATCGTCAGAATATAAGAATATTCATCCTGCGTCAACATAACTTTCTTTTCATATTCAAACATATCTTTACTTCCTTATTATTTTTCCGGAACCGTTTTTAGAAATCTCATCGAGCAAATTGATACGGGCAGGGATCTGATATGCCGAAAGATTTGTTAGACACAAATCTTTTACTTCTGCAATATCAGAAAAATCACCCGTAATATTCAGCTCGATCTGTACGCCGAGCTTATCATCGGTATAACCGCGGACATAAACGTCATTTACACGGCTGTCAAGTTTCAGCGCACTCTCAATTTCCTGTGGATAAATATTCATTCCGGCCTTTATAATCAAGTCGTCATTGCGCCCTTTGATTTTAAGAAATCCCTCATCGGTAAACAGCGCCAAATCTCCTGTACACAACCATCCGTCCTTTAAAACTTCGTTTGTTTTTTGCGGATTCCCGTAATACCCCGTCATTACATTATCACCCTTAACCCAAAGCACACCGACCTCGTTTGTACCGACAGGGTTTCCTTCGGCAGAAACGATTTTCAGCGAAACGGAACGCAGCGGAATACCGACACAATCGGCGAATTTCCCGAATTTGTCCGGCGGCAGATATGCAACCCTCGGACAAGCTTCTGTCAACCCGTAAATATGATAGATTTCGGCTTTAGGGAACGCTTCGGCAATATGTAATCCGGTACTCAAGTCCATACATTCACCGCTTATACAAATATGTTTCAAAACATCCGCATCCTTATTTCTTTTAAAACGCGCCATCATTGAAAGCAATGTAGGAGTACCGCAAAAAGCAGTTATGTTAAACTCTTTTAACATTTTGAGTACAATTGCCGGATTAAATGTCCCGGAATAAAAGCGGATTTTAGTTCCTTTAACCAGTGCGGTAAGAAACTCTCCGGTTAATACCGCACAATGATACAGCGGTCTGGAAATCAAAATGGTATCGGACTTCCTTATACCGAAGTAGGCGGTAATATCAGACACATTTGACATTACATTGCCTTCTGTCAGCATAGCGCCTTTGGGAATTCCTGTCGTTCCGGATGTACACATAATCAGTGCGGGATGAATATCCGGTTCAACATAAGTCGAATCTTTAATACACATAATCTGAAAACTGCCGTTTTGGTCGGTAATCACCGCATCAGGACCGATTGCGTCTAAAATCTTATTACAATGCAATTCGCCGTATCGCTGCGACAACGGCAAAGCCGTTACCCCGGCAGCAAAGCAACTAAGCAAAGCCATACTTGCTGCCATTTCGGATTGACATAATATTGCACAACATTTTATGCCCTTTAGTTTTTTGGAAAATTCCTGTGCAAAAATAATCATATCCTCAAAAGTCATTGAGGCGTCACCTTCACATATTTCCTGTTGCAAATTTGCCTGCATACCGGTTTTAAGATACTGCCAAAGTTTCATTTCCAAACTCCTTTCCTGCTTTATCAATAAGTAATTCCAGTAACTCTTTTTCCGCATCATTTAATTTCAAAAGTTTCTTTTTTATAATCGGCAAAACAGAGTCACGGCGCTTCATATGATGTGAAGCATACAGCATTCTCATTGTATCCGCTTCAGAAACAACACCCTCATATTTTTTGCTGATTCCGTTTGCCGAATCCAAACATTTCTCAATATTTACAATTCTCTCGAGCATCACCTTTTTTTGTTCCCAAATTAAGCGGAATACCCGTCTGTCCATACGTTCATATGGAATATCACCGTTATAAAGCTTGGTTACATATTCTGCAATATACTCATGAACTACTATACCTCGGGGATTCGTTCCACTGTCAAAAGGATATTTTTGAAGATCTGAATCAAGATACTCTTTTATCTTTTGACACGCAATTTTAGAAGAAAATTCTACTTTGTCATCATTTACCTTTAAACCGCAAATGCTACTGAAAATCCCTTTCTTTCTCATAGCGATTCTTCCTGCATTAAAGTCCTTTTGCGGCGTCCAGAACTTGCGGTAAATCCAATTACTGTCATAAGCATAAATACAATAAGTTTTATCATTCTGATCATATCCGCAAATTAAACCGTCATGACAAAAATGATGTTCTTTATACCAACTCTTACCCTTAACGTAAAAATCGTCCACTTCGCCAAACGTAACATAAAATCCCCTGTCAATCATTTCCCTTATAATCGGATTAATAAATCCCCTTGTGAATTCGGTAGACATTCCCCTTTTATCCAAATAAGGATTAACAGCCCATGATGAATCTTCAATTGTTATTTCAGGCGTAGTAAAACCATTTAAAAACCTTTTACTGCACTTAAGATCCATAACCTGATTGAGATACCAATTGCGCACAGATTTATTATTGCATATAACCGCTGTTCCGGGTGCTTGATAATGATAAGTACTGTACAAAGGTTCCGCCAGCGGCAACTCAATATGCTTATTCATTTTTATCACCGCAATATTTGGCAACCATATCAATAACATTTTGTACACTGCCAAGGTCAAAGGGATTCATATCCGACTCATCCAACTCAATGCCGAAAACATCCTCGATCTCAACAAGCAAAGTTACCATCTTAAGACTGTCAAGTGCAAGATTGTTCTGTAAATGCGCCGTGTTTTCAACAGATTGTTCACCGCTGAGATCACACAAAATACCTTTTACTTTTTCCTCAATATTCATCTTTTCATCACTCTTTCTACTTCATTTTTTACAATTGCATAACATTCTTCAATCGGCATTTCAGTGGATATCAATATCCCTTTGTTTGCCTTACAGATTTTGATGTACTCATCACGAAGTTTATATTGAAGTTCCATATCAATATATCTGTCCTTTTCTTCAATACGGTTTCTGACGCGTTCTACCGCAATTTCAACCGGCACATCAAAGAAAAAGGCTGCATCGGGCTTGATAATTGATTCGGCTATCTCGTAAATCCACTCATCACTTTCAAAGCCGCGGGCGCGGAGATTAGCTAAACAAGAATAAAAATATCTGTCGCTGATTATAATCTTACCCTGTGCCATTTGCGGTTCTACAACTTTGTTTACATGCTGCAAGCGGTCACTTGCTGCCAGCAATGACAAACTTCTGTAATCGTAAGCATCATGATTGGGATTATCCATGTAGGTTCTGAATATATTAGATCCCCGAACGGTGTCTGTCGGCTGTTTAGTTTTAAAAACCGTAAATTTATCTCCAAGTTCCTTTTCCAGCCTTGTTAACATAGTAGTTTTACCGCAACCGTCAAGACCGCAAAAAGTAAACAAAAAACCCGAAGTTTTATTAGGTCTCATATTAAGCGGTTTCACCATTTACCACCTCCCTTAAAAGTTCTTTTCTGTTATTGGCAAAAAGCCGTTCTGATACACTGCGTTCCGTAAAAAGTAATTCCTTTTTATCTTTCGGGGATACAATTCTATGAATAAAATCCTTATCTTTTCCAAGCGCTTTTAATGCAACTTTTACTGCATACCGGTTTTTAAACTTAAACAACTCCGCTGTCTGCAACACAGCAAAGGCACAAATTTTTCCCAAACCGAGTTTCTCCGCTCTTTGAAAAAGGCAATCAATGTGTTCCTCATTTACATCATTAAGCAGCATATAAATATCGCAGTATTTATACAATGTCATATCACGCATCATTTCCACCCACGGAAGAGTTGTTGCCTCCTTATATAAATGACTGCACAAATGAATAAAAAAATCATCATTGCGTAAAGTGTGAATTTCATAATCCCCGAATTTCACTATAACCGTATTGTTTATCATATCATCAAGAAGAAACGTATCCCCGTGTTTATAATCAAGCGAAAAATTGATATCGACCTCTAAAAAACGCATTGCGGGAAAGTTTATTTCCTTAATATACGGCACCGTTTCACCGCGCATCATTTTTGATTCGATAATTTCCTTCCGAGTTGCCGGCTCAAAATTACCGTTTCTTATATTGCCCTGTTTAAAGCCCGCTTGTATCAGTGCATTTCCTACTTCGGTAACATCATTTGGATGCACAAGCAAATCTATATCATTTGAAGTCCTATAGCCCTCCGGATATGCCATGCAAAGATATGCCCCTTTTAACATTGCATATTTACATTTGCAGCCGGACAGTGCCTCCTCCACCAATTGCACACACCGAAAAAAACTGTTGTTTTTTTCAATATTTTGGTTAAAGGCGTCCCTGAGCGAATTTTTGAATTCGCGGTTAACCTTACCCAACAAACCGTGTTTTTTAAGTGTCCCAAATGCAACAGATTGCATACGGTTAAAAAATAAGTGTCCTAAAACCGCAGGACTTGCAGCATCAAGTAAGCTCTCATCGAATTCATCTTCCTTAAAACTACACAAACTTTTAAACAGTTCCTTTTCTTTTTTTCTCATAATAAAATTCCTTTCAATTCTTTAATTTTGTATACTGCGAGATAATAGACTTCAACAATTTGTTTTCCTCTATACTTAATTTGCATACGGCGTTTTCATCTGCGTATCCTGACAATTTATGTAATACTGATAACTCTTTTTCGGTCATATACATCCTGTCCATTGAATAATCATCTGTTACATAAACCCCTCCGCCGTATCTGCCGCACTGTGTATAGATAAGTTCCGTAACACTAAGCACCTCTATATCTCGCAAAATGGTTCTTTCGGAAACGCCGAACTCTTGTGCTAAATTTGAAATTGTCTCATGTCTTCTACGGCATAATACACGCATAATTTCTTTTCTTCGCTCGGCAGTTCCCATTCGTACTCTCTCCTTTCTTTAACAAAGTTTAAAATCTAACCCTGACAACTGCTGTCAGGGTTAAGACAAAAAAATAGAACCTGACAAATCATGTACAACGTACATTGATTTGCCAGGTTCATCTTGATTACTTAACAAGTCCAACTTATCTCTTCGGCATCAATATATTTTCTTTTATTCCTTTATTATACTAACAACGGATTGGACACCGTTTGGGGTGTACGATATTTGCAGATAGTTTTTACATTTAGGGCATCCCCCTTCAATATAGGAATCGGGCTTACCCTTAAATAAAGACCTTCCGCATATGGGACAACTGGCCATAAATACATTTTTATCCATTTTATTCTCCTTATATAATTTTAAAAGAATTCTTGACAGAACTTATATTCTTTGTTAAAATAATAATCGGAAGTTAATTGCAAATACAAGTATACTGCAAAACCCGAAGTTTGTCAATCCATAATCAGAAGTTTTATTAACAAAAAAGAGGTGCATTATGACTTTTGGCGAAAAACTTAAAACCGTTCGTTTATCTTTAAATTTATCTCAAAGTGAATTATCTGAGAAAGCCGGTATTTCAGAACGTTCCATATATACCTACGAGCAAACCGGAATTCTTCCACGAAGCAACAATCTCCGAAAACTTGCCGATGCATTAAATGTTTCTGTAAATTACCTTTTGGATGAAGAAGAAACGGATCCGAACAAAAACATTGATTATGACATCTTTATTGCAAATTCCAAAAAGCAATACGGCTACAAGGGAGCAAAGGAAGCTACCGAATTATTATCCCGTGCATCTGCGTTGTTTGCCGGCGGTGAACTTGATGACGATGCAAAGGAGCTTTTTTTCCAATCTCTTATGGAAGTCTACTTAGATTCCAAACAAGAAGCAAGAAATAAATTTTCACCCAAAAAGCGTGCCCGTAAACGTAAGTCCGATTTATAGGACTTAAAATGCTGTATAATATAGTTACAAGCTTCTTAAATTGTTAAAATAAAATCGCAGAAGTTGGATAATGGCTGTTATATGGTTGTTTCACGAGGGGAGAATTTTTTATGTCAAATATTGATTTTATTCATGAAAAAGTGAATACAATTACAAAAAAATGCAATACAAGAGATCCGTTTGAAATATGTAAAAGCATGGATATCAATATCCATTACAAAGACCTTGGAAATGCTTTAAAAGCATATTATTTTTATCAATCAAGGATTAAAAATATCGTTATCAACCCCCGTTCAGGTATAATCGTAAGGCGAATTCTTTGTGCCCATGAACTTGGACATGCCGTCTTACACAATAAATTAGCAGCAATGCGCGGATTTCAGGAATTGGAACTCTTTGATTCACTCGTACCGACCGAATACGAAGCAAATTTATTTGCTGCGGAACTAATAATCTCCGATGAGGAAATACTTGAACTGCTAAATGATAGAGATAAGTCATTTTTCAATATGGCAAAAGAACTGTATGTTCCGGCAGAATTACTGGATTTTAAATTTAGAGTTCTTAAAAACAAGGGATTGAAAATCGAATCCTATTGTGCCGCTCAATCAGATTTTCTTAAAAACTGTATACCTGAGCATTAATTTTTTCGGATATGATGTTTGCTGCCGTTAAAATTATATTTCATTAAATACTTTACGGATATACGCAAAAAACCCGAAGCCAATTTGATAATCGGCTTCGGGTTTTTATATGAAAGCTCTTAACAATTAAACAGTCTTATTCGGCGCCGTGATAATGCAAAGAATTTCCGCGGCATTTGCAAGTACCTGAAACATCTTAAATGTTTTTTAAACCGCTTGAAGCGGCTTCATTATATTTTCATTTTTAACATAGTGCCGCTAATCAGCACCCTGCAAGTTTTAAAAACTTTTTGTCGGATTGTATTGCCTGCGTAACAAACTCTCCGTCACGGAACAGCGCATATGTCGTAACAGGTGCCGGTACGTTTTGTGCCGTTTGCTTATCTGTAATATGTATTGCTTTAAACGGAATGTTATGTTCCTTTGCAACCTCCTGCACTCTCGGCACCCAGTAGTAAGTAAACGGGCACTGATCCGTATAATAAACAACAAAACCGCTGTCTTTTGTGTTAGGATGCTTTGCACATTCTTTAAATTTCGGCGGCTCGGCAGTCTTATCAAACGGCAAATACATCAGTGTAATACCGCAATCGGATGTATCGGCAACTGTAAAGCCCTTGTACGCCATATATTTCGAATCGGAAAGGAATTCCCTTTTCCTGCCTTGCGATGAAAGAATACATACGCCTTTCCTGCCTTTTGCCTTTGCATCACGGATACACTCCGACAGCAAATCATTCGAATACCCGTGTCCTTTCATTGAGCCTGCAATCCACAGACAGTTAATGTACATATACCCTTCTGCCTCAATCGGCACCCACGCATTCTCCGCGGGAATATACTCTATAAAACATTTTCCCCGTTCCTCGCTGCGATAAAACACCAAACCATCATCAAGCCGCTGTTTCATCCACTCTTTTTTCGCTGTACTTTGTTTGCCGGACATAGCACAACAAATGTGCTCTTTATCAATGTTTTCTTTAGTAATCTTAATATAGTTCATTTTTAACCTCCGCCGACTGATATATTTTTAAAAATTGCCTTATATGCCAATCATTTCCGCCGCTTTATCCGCCCGTTCCGGTTCGCGATCACACAGTCCTGTCCAATCCGAAATAAGCAAGCAAAGCTGCGCCGGCAAATTTTGTTGTTTTGTATTGTCCGGTTTCATTGATTACTGCCTTTAATTAACAATATTTATGATTTAATTATAACTGCCTGACGTTAAATTATCAAGGGTTGCAAAAACAATAGAAGATAACTGTAATTCGGCAAACAAAAAAATAAGGCACCCCCCACGAAAAAATCGGTAGAGTGCCTTGTAAATGATGCTATTACTTGCCGAAATAACGGTTTAAGAGTCCCTCGAAAGCTTTACCGTGACGGGCTTCATCGCGAGCCATTTCATGTACGGTATCGTGTATTGCGTCAAGACCTAATTCTTTTGCAAGTTTTGCAAGTTCGGTTTTGCCGCGTGTTGCGCCGTTTTCGGCATCTACGCGCATTTCAAGATTTTTCTTTGTGGAATCGGTAATAACCTCGCCGAGCATTTCCGCAAATTTAGCAGCATGTTCGGCCTCTTCATAAGCGGCTTTTTCCCAATAAAGACCTATTTCGGGATAACCCTCCCTGTGTGCTACGCGTGCCATTGCAAGATACATACCAACCTCGCTGCACTCACCGTTAAAGTTCTCGCGCAAACCTTCAATTATACGGTTATCAACGCCCTGTGCTACGCCTACAACGTGTTCGGCTGCCCAACTTTTCTCGTCTGACTGCTCAACAAATTTTGAAGCGGGAGCATGGCATATCGGGCACTCTGCCGGAGCAGAATCGCCTTCGTGTACATAACCGCATACAGAACATACAAATTTTTTCATTTTAATGCACCTCGTAAAATTATTTTTTATCACTCATACAGTCTTTGCAAACGCCTTCAAACTGAAGCGCCTCTTGTTGCACATGACAGCCGAGTGTTTTTTCAACGTAATTTTTAAGATTATTCGACGGAGTTTTGCAATCAAAAATCCTGCCGCAAAGTCTGCAACGGAAATGCATGTGCGGGGTTGTATCCGCGTCAAAATGCTGGAAACCGTCGCCCACATCAATTTCAAGTATATCCCCTGCCTGTGCAAGCGCTGTCAGGTTACGGTAAACCGTACCGAGGCTTATATTCGGAATTTCCGCTTTTGCCTGTTCGTATATCCAATTTACCGTGGGGTGTGATGTTGTGGAAGACAATACCTTTAATACCGTTTCCCTTTGCCTTGAATAATTTTTCATTTTTTGCTCCGTTCAAAAATCAGTAATGATTACTGTTTTATATTATACACACTTTTAAAGATTTGTCAAGTACTTTTTTTAATTGACAAAATATTGACAATTTAATTTTTTTGTTTAATAATATAATTAATGAAAAAACGGGAGCGCGAAAGTATGAATGTTAACGGTATTTCAAATCAGGTAATTAAACGGCTGCCCAGATATTACAGATTTTTGGGCGAGCTTTCAAGTTCCGGTGTTAAAAAAATATCGTCCGGAGAACTCGGACGGAGAATGGGCTTAACGGCAAGCCAAATACGTCAGGACCTGAACTGCTTCGGCGGATTCGGGCAGCAGGGATACGGTTATAATACCGATATGCTGCGCGAGGAAATCGGCGCAATACTCGGCGTTGACCAATTAAAAAAAATTATACTTATAGGTGCCGGCAATTTAGGTCAGGCGGTCGCCCTGCACCTTGATTTTGAAAAAAAAGGATTTTGCCTTGTAGGAATTTTTGATAAAAAGGAATCGGTTATAGGCAACACCGTACGCAACATACCCGTGCGCCCCATAGACAGTCTTGAAGATTTTTGCAGGGAAAACAAGCCCGATGCCGCCATACTTTGTATTCCGAAACAGGAAGTTTCCGTCATTGCCGAAAAACTTATAAAATTGAACGTGCGTGCATTCCTTAATTTCAGCCATTACGATTTATCTTTAAAATACAGCGGTATAACGGTAGAAAATGTACATTTCGGCGACAGCCTTATGCAGCTTTCGTACAATATAAAAAATATGAATAATTAAAAAATTTTCCCACAAAATAAGTGCGGTGAAGAATTATGGTAATAACACTTATCCGCACAGCACTGCTTTATACATTTGTAACCATAGGTATACGTTTAATGGGAAAACGCCAAATAGGCGATATGCAGCCTAACGAACTTGTTGTTACTTTGCTTATATCGGAAATTGCGGCAATACCTTTGCAGGACACAACACAACCCGTTATTAACGGTATAGTTGCCATTTGCGCGCTTGTTGTAATTGAAATATTGCTTTCGGCATTGTCGGTTAAAAGCCATGTAATACGCCGCGTATTAAGCGGAAAATCCGTAATAATAATTAAAGACGGCGAAATAGACCAAAATGCAATGAAAAAAGTACGTTTAACGGTTATTGACCTGATAGAACTGCTGCGCGCACAGGACGTATTTGATATAAGCACTGTAGCGTATGCCGTTTTGGAAGTTAACGGAAGTCTGAGCGTACTGCTTAAAAATGCGGAACAACCGCCCACAAAGCAGGAAATGGCGGTTAAAAGAAAACCGGACAGTCTGCAGATGCCCGTAATAATAGACGGCACAATAATGAAGGACTCCCTTGCCGATATAAACGCAACCGAAGCCGCAATATATGCAATGCTTAAAGAGCAGTCGCTTACCGTAGACGATGTGTTCCTTATGACGCTTGACTCACTGGGTAACAGCCGTATAGTTAAACAGGAGGAAGCCGCATGAAACGAGTTATTGCAGCCATAGTGCTTATATTAGCCGTCGCGGGATTTTGCGTTTTTAATGTGGTATATATTGAAAATTCGTATAATGATTTAAAATCCGATATAGACGGCATAAAAGAATCTTACAGCAGCGAATCGGTCAAGGCAGCACAAAAAAAGGCTGCCGAATTTGAAGAAAAATGGGTAAAAAAAGAGGACAACCTCTCTGTATTCGTAAACCACGATATAATAGACGAATTAGGCGTATCCATATCAAAATTACCTATATACGCACCGCTTAACGAGGAATTGTTTTTGGCAGAATGTAAAGAAATAGAAATAGGTCTTTTGCATATGCTAAACGATACAAAAATTAATATGCACAGTTTATTCTGATAAAAAAACAGACCGCTTTTTGCGGTCTGTTTTAATATAACATTGTTAGTTTGCTTTGTTTAAACGGGTAACCAAAGCTGATTTTTTATGAGCAGCGTTATTCTTATGAAGAATACCCTTTGAAGCTGCCTGATCAATCTTTTTAACAGCAACCTTAACTGCTTCGGCAGCATTTGCATCTTTGCTCTCGATAGCAGCATCAGCCTTTTTGACTGCTGTTCTAAGAGCAGAACGATAAGCCTTATTGCGCTGATTGTTAGCTTCGCTAACGAGAACACGCTTTTTTGCTGATTTAATATTCGGCATTGTCGCACCTCCTCAAAAATACTCAAGTAATATTATATTAACATCTTTGCGCAAAAATTGCAATAGTTTTTTAATAAATTTTAAAAAAAGCGGAAATAATACTATCGGTGATAACTTTGGAACCGAGAACCGACCTTGCAGTTGAAAAAATTGAGAATACCGATAAACAGTTAAAGGGAATAGAAAGTACCGATTATATTGCAGGCAGTATAAAAGTAACAAGAACACGCATAACCACACAGGATGCCTGCAAACGCATAGGAAAGCCTATAGGGGAATATGTAACGGCCGACATTCCCGATATATCGGGAAGCACGGAAGAATACGGTGATATCTCTGCTGCGCTTGCCGATGAAATATCTTTTCTTTTACCGAAAAATTTTAAAACAGCACTTGTAATCGGACTCGGAAACAGAGATATCACCCCTGATGCACTTGGTCCCAAAACTGCCGAGAGTATACTTGCAACGCGTCACATTACACCTGAAACGGCACGAGATATAGGCCTTGCCGATTTAAAAAGCGTTGCGGTACTGTCCCCCGGGGTTTTGGGACAAACGGGAATTGAAGTCGGCGAAATAATACTCGGCATTTCACAGCGAATACAGCCGGACGCCGTTATTACGGTTGATGCTTTGGCAGCGCTTAATACAAGCCGTTTGTGCCGTACGGTACAAATTTCCAACACGGGTATAACACCGGGCTCGGGAGTCGGAAATTCACGATTTGAAATAAGCAGTAAAACTCTCGGAATACCGGTAATTGCAATAGGTATTCCGACAGTGGTGTGCGCCGACGCCATAGCACATGAACTCGGCACCGATATACCCACAGGCAGCGCAATGAAAAATATGATAGTAACTCCGTCGGATATAGACGCGAAAATCGAACATTCCGCCCGTTTGCTCGGTTTTTCGGTGTGCCGCGCATTGCAACCGCAAATAAGTTTTGAAACACTGTATGCGCTGACATAAATAAATATATTATCACATATAATTTAGCGGTGATGTAAATGAACTTCAAAGCATTATCGCTTATTATTATGACGGTAATTTCAGCAATATATCTGTGTGTTTTCGGCACATACGAATATGTTAATTATAATTTCCCCAGCGCGTTAAAAACAATCGGCAGCGAACTGCGGCAAGTGTCTTACACGGCGGCTGAAAGCGGAAAAAGCAAAGATAAAAATACCGACGTTTCGGACACGCATTCCGATAATGGAGATACTAAGGACGACAGCGGCAAAACCGATACCGACGCACAAACCGATGCCGTACAGGCGTCTGCCGCCGAAAACGCCGTAGGCAAAATAATACCCAAATTTATTACGCCTTACGGGGCAAACGTTAAGTACAACAACGTGTATTTACGCAACGCCGCCGGTGCCGATTTTGACATTGCCGCATTGCTGAAAAACGCACTGCCGTTTAAAATTAAGAAAAACAGCGAGCCGCAGGTATTGCTTGTACATACCCATACAACCGAAAGTTTTATGCTTGAAGACAGGGATTATTACACATCGGACGACAATCCGCGAAGTCTTGATAACAACATTAATATGGTTGCGGTGGGCGATGTTTTTGAAAAAAAACTGCGTGATGCCGGAATAGGCGTTATCCACGACACCACCGTTCATGATAATCCCGCATACACCGGCAGTTATTCAAGAGCCGCACAAACCATACTTAAAGACCTTGAAGCATATCCGTCTATCCGCATAATAATAGATCTGCACCGCGATTCAATATCCGGCAGCGGCAGCGACAAAGTTAAAACCGTTGCCGAAGTACAGGGTAAAAAATGTGCGCAGGTAATGCTTGTAATGGGCAGCGAAACGGGTGATATAACCAACTTTCCGCATTGGCAGGATAATTTAAGTCTTGCAGTAAAATACCAGCAAACAATGGAGGTAATGTATCCGGGGCTTGCACGTGCATTGGCTTTAAATTCCGGAAAATATAACGAGCATATAAGCCGCGGTTCGCTTTTGCTTGAGGTCGGCAGCGAGGCAAACACGCTTGACGAGGCAAAAATGGCTGCAGGCTATGCGGCAGATGCACTTATAAGTCTTTTGAATACAGTTAAGGAATGAATAAAAAAATCTTTTTAAGAAGTTTAACCGTAAGTTTTATAATTGTATTTAATATTATGCTGCTTGTTTTAGGCATTTGCAAAGCATACGAAAATATACGCCTTATAGGGTACGGCGAGTATGTAAGCGCAGTGGAAATAGGCAGCGGCTATATACGGGTATTGGATTATAAAATTGATTTTTAAATTGATTATGCAAACTAAAAAGCGTTTCATTAGTAATAATGAAACGCTTTAAATTTATTGTGCCGATGATGTTTGCGACGAAGATGAGCTTGATGCCGTAGGCTGATATGCGTTAACCCTTATGGTAACCGTTTCATCGCGGCTTATCTTTGTTTTTGCCGCAGGTTCGGTTTCAACAACAATATTTTTATTTTTTGTTGAATCGTATACCTCAAGTACCTTTATATTTTCATACAAAAACCCTTGTTTAAGCAATTCCGAAATAGCTTCCTCTTTTGTCTTTCCGACTACGTTAGGCACTGCAACCTTCTGTGAGCCTGCACTTACGGTAACGCGGATTTCAGTGCCTTTTTTAACACTGTCGGTGCTTTTAGGCTCTTGATCTATAATGTAACCGCGTTCGTAATCGTCGCTGTATGCCGTTGCGGCATTTACAATTGTATAAAGCTGTGTATATTCATTGTTATCCACAACATCCGCAAATTTTTTGCCAATAAGGTTCGGAACCTGATACATCTTATCCGTGCTGTCCGTAGGCTGCACAATGCTTTCCTGCATACTTGAAGGCATTGATGAAGACGATGACGTGTCGTTGCTACTGACGTCATCATTATTTTTAGGTTTAAGTACGGCAAAATAAACTGCCAATGCCACAAAAATAAACACTACGGCAGTTACCGCCGCCGAAATTACGGCATATTTTTTGGAGTCGCTGCCGCTCTTTTTCGGTGCTTCTTTTTTATCCTTAACAGCCGGCTGCGCTGCCGTATTCTTTTCCGGCTGAACTGTTATCTGTGCGGTTTTTGCTACGGCTGTTGTATCCGCGGATACCGGCGTCAGAGAAATACGGAACGCGTCCATATCCTGCGTTCTGTTCACCGGCATTATCTGCAAAGCATTTGCCAATGCCGCCAAAACATATTTGGGTATTTTTTCGGCGTAGCGTGCGGGAATCTGCATATTATCGTTGGAAATTCTTTCCCGTATATCTGTAGGCGTTTTACCCATAAGTACACGGAAAAGCGTTGCCGCAAGACCGTAAACATCGGTATATTTGCCGTCCTTGTGTTCCATTTCGTAATCGTACTGTTCCACAGCCGAATAACCTGGGAAAAGCTGTACGACCATATTGCTTTCCGACATACGCACAGGTCTTATGCAAAAGCCCGTAAGGCGCAGTTTGCCGTCCCTGCCAACCAAAATGGTTTCAGGCGATATGCCTCGGTGAATAATTCCCGCCTCATGCAAAGACGACAGCGTGGTAATAACGGGCAAAAACAGCGGACGGGCCTGCTCCCATGTAAGATCGCCGCCGTTGCGTATTAAAAATTCCCTTAAAGTTATACCGGAAACAGCCTTTGTAATACTGTAAGCCGTTCCGTTTTCCTCAAACACTTCCACAACGGGTAAAAGTGCAGGTAAATCATAAAATCCCATGAGCTTACGGTTAAGCTCCAGAAAATTCATTATACCCTCATTAAAAGTAAACTCATTGCCCGGCTCAATCGCTACTCTGCCGTTCTCGGCGCGTACAGCGGCGCCTTTCGGAAAATATTCGCGTATATTAACTATTGTATCTTCCTTATTGTCCCAGCCTATGTATGTTACGCCTTCACCGTTGCAATCCAGCACCCTGCCGACGTAATAACGGCCTTTAATCCAGTAACGCGCAGGCAAGTATTCCGCATCATTTTCAGTCTTTGAATCATATCCGCATATTGAGCAGACCTTTTCCCCGCCGTTATCATTCATACAGCCGATGCAAAGCCTTTCAGTATCCAGCATAAAATTTCTCCTTTATAAAAATAAAAGTTTAGTATATTTTAACACAAAAACGCTAAAATGTACAGTGTCTATTCTGTAACCTTTTGTTTGTTGGGTAATATGGGTATCATTTTTTCAAAAACGCAGGTATGTTTGGGCGTAACAAGCCTGTCCTCGTGCATACTGCCGAAATACCAATGCTTATAATCGCACATCTCGTCTATTTCCTCAAAATATCCGTTAAGTTTATTTACAGTGCCGGCAGTTCCGCTGCGCAGCAGCATTGCGCTTTTTACAAGCGAAGGCGGCTCGTGCGTCAGTATATAATCAACCTTTCTGTCACGGCTGTCAAGCAGTCGTGCCGCATCGGACATTTCTGCAGGCGACGGCATTTCCTCTTTCCACCAAAGTCCGTTTTCTATCCGCATATCCTTATCCGTGCTTTCCCCACCGCCGAAAGTGAAAAATGTATTGCCGTCAATATCGTAAACCTGCCCGCGCATTAAATGTATAAGATTATCTTTTATACGGTGGATATATCCGCCTTTCCAATACGTCACGCGCGCGCTGTTAATTTTATCAAGATTATCGTGCGTTCCGTCCAAAAAAGCGACGGTAAACTTACGGGAGCTTAAATAATTTATATACTCCCTTTCCTGCTCTCCGCC
This sequence comes from uncultured Eubacteriales bacterium, assembly GCA_934464615.1. Classification (GTDB taxonomy): domain Bacteria; phylum Bacillota; class Clostridia; order Oscillospirales; family Acutalibacteraceae; genus SIG565. Next base: position 23,871 of record CAKSKA010000017.1, read on the forward strand.
GTTCCACAAAAAGCCGAAATCGCCGCAAACAATAAGTATATCACCCTTACGCAGTTTAAACCATTGTCTTGAATAAAGACGCTCCTGTGCGCCGTGCATATCGCCGGTTATATATATCACATTTTCACCTTCTTTTAAATTAACACTTTTAATTTATTATTAATTATTGTATAATAAAAATAATGAAACGAAATAAGCAGGGGTAACAAAATGAAACGGTTAAGTAAATATATTATATCATTTTTTATTATTTTTTCAATATTTTCATTATACTGTCTTCCGGTATCCGCTTTTCAAATAAGCGGATTTGATTTAAACGCAAAAGGCGCGCTGCTTATAAGTCTTGATACCGACGAAGTGCTTTACAGCAAAAACGCATACGAAAAAATGTATCCGGCTTCCCTTACCAAAATGCTCGTTTCGGTTGTTATGCTTGAAAACACGCAGGATCTTGAAAATGAAAAAATTGTTATGACAGATACCGCGATGAACTGTATACTGGGTACGGGGGCGAGTGTGCTGGGACTTAAAATCGGTGAAGAACTTACAGCGGATCAGGCGCTGCACGCGTTGCTTATTTCCTCCGGCGGTGACGTCGCCTATGCTATAGCGGAGCATTACGGCGGCAGCGTGGACGGATTTATAACAATGATGAACGAAACCGCGCAAAAAATCGGCATGACGGCTTCGCATTTCGGAAATCCCGTAGGGCTGCACGATGAACAGACCTATACAACACCGTATGATATTTCGCTTTTGGCAAAATACGCGCTGAATTTTGAGGATTTTGTTAATGTTACTTCACTTGCGCGTTATACCGTGCCGGCAACCAATAAATCTCCCGCAAGGACAATATCCACAACCAATTTTTTAATTGACCGCACAACAAATTACTATTACAAGTTTGCAAAAGGCATTAAAACAGGCTTTACGGACGAAGCCGGAAGGTGTGTTGTAAGCACTGCGAGCGACGGCGGATATAACTATTTATGCGTTATTATGAACTCACCGTCCACCGGCGGCAAACGCAATGAATTTATAGACAGCGCTAACCTTTACAGGTGGGCATTTAATAATTTTGAATACAAATCCGTGCTTGATGTTAATGAACCCGTTGCCGAAATTCCGGTGGAATTAAGCATTAACACAGACCATTTAAAACTTTATCCTAAAGAAAGCCTTACAAAAATATTGCCGAAAAAAGCAGACGGTTCTACCCTTAAACTTGATGTAAAATTAACCGCCGACAGTGTAAGCGCACCCATTACCGAAAATACGGTACTCGGCACGGCTGATGTTATTTACGCCGACGAGGTTATAGGACAGGTTGAACTTGTATGTCATGAATCGGTTAAGGCAAATTTCTTTCTTCAGGCAGGTCGGGTAATAAAAAATGCCGTACACACCGTGGTGTTTAAAATTATAATAGGGCTTATAGCAGGCGCTGTGGTCGTATATATAATAATTTGTATTATCATTAATATCCGCCCCAAAAAGAAAAGAAATGTAAAGTATATTCCTTATGATAAACATTCCGAAGATAAACATTAAAAAATCAGTGCTTAAAGCACTGATTTTTAATTTGTAATGCTACCATTCTTTGTTATAAAGAACATTCGGTGCCTTATCCGTCCACCCTATATAAAAAGCGGTTGCATCGCCTATATTGTTTAATTGTATTGAATATTTTGTGCTAAGCATAATATCCGATGGATAATACTGCCTTGCCAATGCTTTTCTGGAAGTGCGTTCGTAAAAATCCTCCGCACCGTAGAGATGTAATATTTCATGGGCAATAACGGATGACTGCGAGCCGTCCGGTTCTTTTCCGACAGAATATAAATCCTTTACGAAAATTATGCAGTGTTCCGCAACATTCAGCGAAGATCCTCGGGGCGGATTTATGGCATATGCGGTACCGCCTTTATTGAATATTGCAAGACAAATCACTTCATCGGTTTGATATTTGGCTTTTAACTCCTCAACCATTCGATTATCGGAACTGTAGCCTATACCGTTTGCCGCTACCCAAAGCACGTCTATTGTTGCCAAACCGGTTTCCGCAGTGCTGCGGACAACATCGTCATTATAAAACACATTTAAATGCGTTTCTTTTATATCAAAATTTAAGTATATTCCTCTTTTTTCGGCTTCCTTTTCCAGAAAATCAAGACCGGGCTCAATCTGTGCTGTCTTAAAATGTTCGGCCTTTGCTTTTTCCCATCCGCCTTGAGAATCCTCCATATAAAACAGTGCAACCGTTACATCACCGATTAAATTCTTGCAAGTGCCGAGATTATAGTCGGCACGCAGTTCATCCGCCGCATTCGCCGTATGTGGGGTGTCGCCTGAAGGTGTAGGATTGCTGCCCGTATCAGTCGATGCTTTACCGTTATCCGTCGGCATGCCGGCCGAGTATGTTTGTGAGTTGTCTGATACAGGCGCATCGTTCTGTTCTGTAATTTCATCGTTACCTTCGGCAATTCCCGTATCATAATTACCAGAGTCAAAAGCCGATTGTGCAGCATCCGCACCTAAAGCATCTTTTTTATCCCTCTTACATCCCGTAAACACAAAAGCATTAATAACAGCCACTAAAAGGATTATAAGTCTCTTCATTACAAGCTCCGTTTCGTTACCGATTATTTCACGTAATTTTATCATAGTGCATAATAAAAGTCAATTCGTACATCAATATCGGCAAGCCGAATTCTGCCGATTAAAATCAAAAATCTCCATATCATTGATATGTAGATTTTTATGTATTTGTTAAAACTGTAAAAACATTAAACTTACTGTTCGTCGGAGCGGCACAAAAGAAGAATTCCGCCGATAAGACTTACAAACAACAATGAGCAAACTTTAAGACCTGTTCCTATCGGTTCGTTTGCTTTAAGTTTTTTGCAGATGGAAATTGTAATCGGCAAACACCAAGCTAACGGAACTAACATCCAACCCTGAGCAATGCAACCTAAAATAAGGAATATCTTGCTGGCAACTGCCAAACCGTCATTGCCGCCGTCTTCCTTTTTCTTTTCCTCAACGCTGCATCCGCAGTTGGGACAAACTACCGCTTCGTCCACAATTTCCTTGCCGCACTTTTGACAATACTTCATAAAAAATCCCCCATAAATATATTACCGTTATCGGTTGATTTCATTATATCTATAATATGAGGAATTGTCAATAATGTATGACAATTGTTTGGCCGAATGTTCGAAAAAACAATCAGTCGAAGCAGTAATTTTATATTTTTAATTTCAGTATAGGCAATTGATAATAAATCCGAACCTGTTTTTAGGCGGCAGGTTTTTCGCATAGCCATGTTAAAATACTCGCTAATCCGACAGCCACCCAAAGACGACAAGTTAAATACTCCGAAAATATGCCATTTTAGGCGTGTTCGGATTATTATTGTTTGTCCGGCTTTACAGTTTGTTGGTGTTCCGTATTTTTACGCATAATACGGGTTGGGTTTTGAAAGAATTAAAAATATATCAATAAACCAACCTACCAAAAATAATCCACCGGTGAGTAAATATATTATTCCCATAATGCCTTTTCCTTCATAAAACTTGTGCGCGCCGAAATATCCCAAAAATATACACAGACAAAGAGAAACCCATTTATTACACAATCTTCCTCCTGCCGCAGCATTTGTGTTTTTATTAACATTAGCATTGACGTTATTGTTATCGTTGTTTATTACAATTTGCGGTTGTTGACCTACTGTCGTATTTATTGCCTCCACCTGTCTTCCGCACTTAGTGCAAATTACAGCGTCACTCGGTATTATTTCCCCGCAATGTTTGCAAAACTTTGTACTTGTTTCTTGTGCCATTTTAATTTCTCCTCCATTTTTGACATTTAGTGAATGTCATATTTGAGTATATTATAGCATATAATTTCATTGTTGACAAGCACAAAATGTCAAAAAATGAGGAATTATATGTTTATAAACAAAACATCCGATAATAAAAACAACATTTGCGGTAAAAATGTTGCAAAATTTCGCAAAGAAATTAAAATATCTCAGCGCGAGCTTGCCGACAGGCTTCAGCTAATAGGTCTTGATGTTGACAAAAATGCGATACAGAGAATTGAATCCGGACAGCGATTTGTAACTGATATTGAACTTATTGCACTTGTAAAGGTATTAAACAAAACATTTGAGGAATTATTGGATAACAAATAATATTAATCCTGTTAAATATTGTTCACGTGTAATTATGAATTACAAATTTAACCGAAAGCAGCAAAAAACCATTAGCATATGCTAATGGCTTTTTGTTTCATCCTCACCGATTATTCATTTGTTTCGTGTTGTATTAAAATATTTGTATTAGTAGGCGTGCCGAGTTGCTTATATGCTTTTGCAATGAGAATTGCTGAAATTACCGCCGTCAAGACATCCGATACCGGCATAGAATAAAGTACACCGTCAAGTCCGAAAAATACCGGAAGTAAGAGTGCAAAGCCTACACCGAAAACAATTTCACGCACCATTGAAAGAATCGCAGACTCAACAGCCTTGCCCATCGCCTGCATAAATATAAATGTCGCTTTATTAATGCATGCAAGAACTATCATACACAGATACACCCTGAACGCTCTGACGGCAAAATCGGTATAATAAACACTTTCATTTGCAACGCCGAATACTTGTATCAAAACATTCGGGAAAATCTCAACTATAATCAGTGCAACTGCACCGACGCAGGCCTCGGCAATAAGTAACCTTGTAAACAACTCTTTAACTCTGCCGTATTGCTTTGCACCCATATTAAAGCCTACAACGGGAATGCATCCGGCAGCCATTCCGATAACAACGGATATAATAATCTGGAAAAATTTCATTACAATACCTACAACTGCCATAGGAATTTGAGCATACTGCGTCTGACTGAAGATTTCATCCATAGCCGTGTATTTGCGAATCATATTATTAATGGCCATCATTGCCGCAACAAGGGATATTTGTGCAAGAAAACTGCAAAGACCGAGTGATAAAGTCTTGCCGATAATTTTCCGTTGCGGTTTAAAGTCTATACGCTTTGGTTTAATAATCTTTGCACGAAACAAATACCAAACCGCAAGAGCAGCCGTAACAATTTGACCTATTACCGTAGCGACGGCGGCACCCATCATACCCCATTTCAGCGGAAAAATAAAAATCGGATCGAGAATGATATTAGTTATAGCTCCGGCAAGTGTGGAAAACATGGCAAATTTCGGACTTCCGTCAGCTCGGATTATCGGATTCATCGTTTGCCCGAACATATAAAACGGAATACCCACGGCAATCCAAAAAAAGTATTCTTTGGAAAGTTCAAAGGTTTCGCTGTTAACATTGCCGCCAAAGGCAGTCAAAATCGGTTCGGCAAAAAGAATATAAACTGCCGTTAAAACAACACTGCAGGCAATACAAAGCAATACGGAATTTCCCACGCTGCGCGTTGCATTTTCGGATTTGTTTTCCCCGAGCGATATGCTTACAAAAGCGCAACAGCCGTCGCCGATCATAACAGCAATACCGAGTGCAATAACCGTAAGCGGAAAGACAACCGTGTTTGCAGCATTACCGTAAGAGCCAAGATAACTTGCATTTGCAATAAAAATTTGATCCACAATATTATACAATGCGCCGACAAGCAAAGAAATTATGCAAGGCACGGCATATTTGCCCATTAGTTTTCCCACCTTTTCGGAAGAAAGGTTTGATTTATGTTTTTCCATTTTATGACCTCCTAAACAGCAAAAAAATAATGCGTAAGCCCGAACCGGACTTACGCATTTCTGCTACTCGTTACAACCATTATAGCACGCAAATTAAAATATTTCAAATGTTTTTTAACAGATTTTTTTCGCACAAAGCACAATAAACTATAAAAAAGAAAACAAACAATAGTGAGCAGATAAAAGTTAAAGTCCCAAAGACTTACGCCTTTGGGGCTTTGGTTCTCGTGTCCAAAAAAGCTGGTCAAAAGCCGAGAATTTTCTTTATAAGTTATTCTTCTTTATACACTTAACCATCTAATTCGGCATTTTCTTCGCAATAAAATTCACATTCGTAATACAATGCTTTTTTAACTGCTTCTAAACTATCATAAACACTTACACCGTTAAAACTCTCCCAATTTCCCGTATGGTCATCATATTTTTGAACATAAAACACAAATTGGTTGCCTTGTTGCAAGATTAAAGCCCGCTTCATATTTGAAAAATCAAACCATACATAATCATAATCGCCGGGTTTGATACCAGAATATTTATCTTTTTCACATTGCTCGATAAACATTTGTCTTCTGCTTTTAATATTTTTATTACCCAAAATGTAAAAAATTACCATCACACAAATGATAATAAACTCTTCAATCAAAAAAACAGCAAACAATTGCCAATCTCGCCCGACAAATTCCGAAAACGGCTTATCTCCCGTCCAACCATCCGTACGGTAAAAGTTTAAAAAAAGCAAAATCAAACATATTAACGAAAGATAATAATATCGTTCTGGATGTTGGGCTTTATTCTTCATATCATCACCGCCTGTGTGAATTATAGCATAAAAGCGACGAAGCCTCAAGTGATTAGTGATATTCTGTGCTACGCGCAGAGTGATATTATGCCTTACGACATAGCGATATTTTTGCTAATGCAAAATTGATATTACATTCGCCGCCAAGATCGCAAAGCGAATACCACTTGCGAAGCAAATATAACTAAGCGAAACTCAATATAACTCGCCAAAGGCGAACATAACTAAAAAACTCTTGTTCTTTTCGAACAAGAGTTTTTGGCGCCTCAAACAGGGCTCGAACCTGTGACACCGCGGTTAACAGCCGCGTGCTCTACCGACTGAGCTATTGAGGCAAATTTTAAAACCCTGACTTGCAGGGTTTTATGTTGGCATCTACTTATCTTCCCGGGCAGCTGCCCGCCAAGTATTTTCAGCGCAAGTGAGCTTAACTTCCGTGTTCGGAATGGGAACGGGTGGACCCTCACCGCAATCAACACCAACTAAAACGCTGTATCAAAAGATACCGCTATATTAAACAGTTTACACTGTTTAAAGCAAACACACATAGCCCTTAATGGTGACCCGTACGAGATTCGAACTCGTGTTGCCGGCGTGAGAGGCCGGAGTCTTAGGCCGCTTGACCAACGGGCCACGTATTATATACACCTTAGTGTTATAATCAAATGGTGCACCATCAGGGATTCGAACCCGGGACACCCTGATTAAGAGTCAGGTGCTCTACCAACTGAGCTAATGGTGCA
>CAKSKA010000018.1 GCA_934464615.1 uncultured Eubacteriales bacterium
GCACAAAAGGAGTTTTTCTTCACCGGTTAACCTTTTTCCAACCACGCGACTATCGCGTGGTTTTCGTTATACAAAAAGAAAGACCTCCCCGTATACACGGGAAGGTCTTTTATAAAGCTTAAAAATTACTTGTTAAGCGCTTCGTAAACCGCAACCGCACAAGCAACGGTAGCGCCAACCATCGGGTTGTTGCCCATACCTATAAGTCCCATCATCTCAACGTGTGCCGGAACTGAAGAAGAACCTGCAAACTGCGCGTCGGAATGCATACGTCCCATAGTATCTGTCATACCATAGGAAGCCGGACCTGCAGCCATGTTATCGGGATGCAGTGTACGTCCTGTACCGCCGCCCGAAGCTACAGAGAAGTACTTCTTGCCCTGCTCTATGCACTCTTTTTTATAAGTGCCCGCAACAGGATGCTGGAAGCGTGTCGGGTTTGTTGAGTTACCTGTAATGGAAACGTCAACGCCCTCGTGATGCATTATCGCAACACCTTCGCGAACATCGTCTGCACCGTAGCAGCGTACTTTTGCGCGCTCGCCCTTCGAGTAAGCAATCTCTTCCATAATGTTAAGTTTGCCTGTGTAATAATCAAACTCGGTACGAACATATGTGAAACCGTTAATTCTTGAAATAATCTTTGCGGCATCCTTGCCGAGACCGTTAAGAATTACACGCAAATCTTCTTTTCTTGCCTTGTTTGCACTTTTTGCAAGACCTATAGCGCCTTCAGCGGCGGCAAAAGATTCATGACCTGCCAAAAATGCAAAGCACTTTGTTTCCTCACGCAAAAGCATTGCGCCGAGGTTGCCGTGGCCGAGACCTACCTTACGGTCGTCCGCAACAGATCCGGGTATGCAGAATGACTGAAGTCCGAGACCGATTTTTTCCGATGCTTCGGCGGCAGTCTTTACATTTTCCTTAAGCGCTATTGCACAGCCTACAACGTAAGCCCAGCAAGCGTTCTCAAAGCATATAGGCTGTATGCCTTTAACTATGTTGTATGCGTCAACGCCGGCGTCGTCGCATATTTTTTTAGCTTCTTCAATAGATGCAATGCCGTGCTTGTTAAGCTCTGCATTTATCTGATCTATTCTTCTCTCGTAATTTTCAAATAATGCCATTGTTATTTACCGCCCTTTCCTTATTCTTTTCTCGGATCGATGAACTTAACGGCATCATCAACACGTCCGTACTGGCCGCTGGCTTTTTTAAGAGCCTCGTTGGCATCCATACCTTCTTTTATCCAGTTCATCATTTTGCCCAAATGAACGAACTTGTAACCTATAATAGTTCCGTCCTCATCAACAGCACATTCCGTAATGTAGCCTTCCGCAAGTTCCAAATAACGCGGACCTTTTACCTTTGTTGCATATGTAGTACCGGTCTGCGAACGAAGTCCCTTACCGAGATCTTCAAGTCCCGCACCGATTGCAAGTCCGTCCTCGGAGAAAGCGGTCTGTGTACGGCCGTAAACTATCTGGAGGAAAAGTTCACGCATTGCGGTGTTTATAGCATCGCAAACAAGGTCGGTATTAAGGGCTTCAAGAATTGTTTTGCCTACAAGTATTTCGGAAGCCATAGCAGCCGAATGTGTCATACCCGAGCAGCCGATGGTCTCTACCAACGCTTCCTCAATAACACCGTTTTTAACATTCAAGGACAGTTTGCATGCGCCCTGTTGAGGTGCGCACCAACCCACACCGTGTGTAAAACCGGAAATATCTTTAATTTCCATAGCCTTTGTCCATTTTCCTTCCTGCGGAATAGGAGCCGGACCGTGATATGCGCCTTTAGCCAATGGGCACATATTTTCTACTTCTTTAGAATAATGCATAATTTAACTCCTTTCGGTTGTCTTCCCGTCTGTTATAAACGGTTGCAGTAATAATTAAGCTTTAAAACACTGAAAGCCACTTACAATTATACCACATAATGTCGAAAAAACAATAACCTTTTTATAAATTAACGCGGTTTTTTACATTTACAGCAGCCGCTGCGAATTTATTATAAGCTTAAAGGAAAGCCCCAATTTTTCCGCCGCGCGCCTGCACAATTTCATACGGTCAAGGAAAATTTCAAAATAATCCATTACCGAACTGTACACCGTGTCGATTTTAATTGTAAGTGTAATTGATTTTTTGTCGCCGCTTATTTTAAGGTCGGCGTTTTCAACCGAATAATTCACCCTGTCGTGTATATCAAAACTCGAAACATCGGTATTGCGTACACGGCTGCGTCTTACATCGGACTTGTCCGCCAAAATAAGCGCCGCGCATATGGGGTTTACGGGTACGCCCGTACCCTCGTCGTGATTGCCTATCGCGGTGATTATCGTCGCTATATCCTCAGGCGGTATGTCCATGTGGTCAAGCAGCCTGAAGGCAAGCACGGCGCCGCTTTGCGAATGGTCAACCCTGTTTACAAGATTGCCTATATCGTGCAGATATGCGGCAATTTTTACGGTTTCAATGCTGTGGCTGTCATAATCAAGTGTTTTAAGTATGTATTCCGCAGTCTGTGCAACACGCACAACGTGCGCAAAACTGTGTTCGGTAAATCCAAGTGCCGACAGCGATTCATCCGCCTTTTTAATGTATGTATTTATTTCCTCGTTTTTTATAATATCCTCGTATTTCAAAATTCCACCGCCTTCCGAAATTAAATTCTATCATAATAACCGCACAAATGCAATTTATATGATTGATATTTTACAAAAATATGTGATATACTTTATAAGAGGTGTTATTTATGGCTTTTAAACAAGTAAACGCAAAGGATTTAAAGGAAAATTTTATAAAAGATATTGCGGACGAATGGATGCTTGTAAGCGCGGGAAGCGCCGACGGATATAATACGATGACGGCGTCCTGGGGATTTGTGGGCGAAATATGGGGCAGCGATTGCGCCGTGGCGCTGGTACGCCCGACACGGTATACCATGAAATTTATTGATGAAAACGAATATTTTACATTGTCCTTTTACGGTGACGCAAAACAAATACACAAAATATGCGGACATCTTTCCGGAAGGGATAACGACAAGGTGGCTCTTGCCGGACTTACCCCCGTTTTTGCCGACAACACGGTATATTTTAATCAGGCACGTCTTGTGCTTATATGCCGCAAGCAGTATGTATCGGCGCTAAAGCCGGATTGCTTCGTAGATAAAGCACCGCTTGAAAAATGGTACAATAACGACCTGCACAATGTTATAATCGGCAAGATAGAAAAAGCACTGGTACAGGAATAATACAAACAAAAAAATCAGCCTTTAGGCTGATTTTTTTAACTGTAACTCGGGTTATTTACGCCCAGTCCGAAGCTGACGGTCAATGCCCTGTCAACCTTATCCATCGCCGGAACATCCAAGGCGCCCATTTTTTCTTTAAGCCGCCGCTTATCTATGGTCCTTACCTGTTCAAGCAGGATTATGGAGTCCTTTGACAGTCCGCAGCCGTCCGCCGTAATTTTTATATGTGTCGGCAGACTTGCCTTTTCCTGCTGGCTGGTTATCGCCGCCGCTATAACCGTCGGGCTGTACCTGTTGCCCACATCGTTCTGTATTATAAGTACCGGTCTTACTCCTCCCTGTTCAGAGCCTATCACGGGACTTAAATCGGCATAATAAATATCTCCTCGTTTAACTGTCATTTTTATTTCACGCTCCGAAAAGTGTCACACCGAGTAACACAATATTTGTATTGATAGTTTTACCGCTTTGCCGCGGTTTTAATCATCTTTCTTTTCTAACATTTTATGCGTGAAATATTTTTTCGGTACAACCTTATATAACAAGCAAACGGGCAAATCAGTCTTGATTTGCCCGTTTGTTTTATTTTTCATCTTTGTCTGTAAAGAAATTATCGGTATTATCACCGCCGAATAAAGTTGTGTCTCCGCTGTTTTCATCCGTCGGTTTTTCTTCCTCGCCGAACTCGCCGAGATACAACATTTTGCCGCTTTCCTCACCGTCCATCTGCTTTGTGGTGCTGTCGTAATCGGCAGCCTGCTGTTCGGCCTTATTATTTTTATAAGCCCTTACCGCCATAATTACCGCCAATGCTATTGCAAGCAGTATCACAACCGCACCGGCTGCAACTACAAGTTTGTTTTTAAGGCTCATACCCATAAACGCGGCAAAAATATTTTTGCCGTCTTTGCTTTTTTCGGCCGCCTCAAACGCTTTTGTAAACTCAACCGCCCTTTGTACGCTTCCGTCCTTTGCATCATAGCGGTAAAATCCTTTTCTGCCGTCGGCTGTTGCACCGTAAAAAATAACAAAATCGGAAAAAGAAGTATCGGCATATTTAAATCCGCCGAAAGTGTATCCGCCTATTTCACAGGTCGCGTAACAGTAATCGCCGAAAGATATCTTCTTCTCGGTGTAATCGTATATAACATACCTTGCCGAAGAAGTCATAAAATACCTGTAAACACTGAAAGTACCGCTGTCGGCATCATAAATATAAAATCCGCCGTTGCTGCCGTCCTCGTCGGTTGCATATACAAGCGTTACATTATTAACGGGATCCGTTACCGCCGGCACATCTATATCGTTTACATGGATAACCGTCGACGAAAATCCGTCCGGAACAGTAATAAGGCTGTAATCGTTTATCATATATTTGTAACCGCCGTCAACCGTTATCCTGTATGGATTTTCCGGCAGCGTCTCGTCGGGTTTGGATACATCGGATGACGTGGTGGGTTCCGGTGCTGTTTCCCCTGCCGCCAAACGCTTAATGTTAATTGTGTATACCTTTTTATTTCCTGCCGGAGCCGTTACCGTAACGGTGCGCTGATTGTCGCCGACCTTCATTTTAGAACTGCCGCCCACCTTTATGGTCGCCGCATCCTCTTTGGTTGTTGCGGATATAAGCACCTCGGTAACCGAATTTTCCACAGTTACGTTGTATGTTGTAACCGACGGACTGAACGACGGCGACAATTTTCCCGCCGAAATTATAAGTCCCTTTAAATCGGCGTTGTTCGACAGTGCCGCACGGTCGGTAATGTATATACGTTTTTGGTCAGATTTTTCAAGTGAAGTTGAAAGGTCTGCCGAAGTTATCGTTGCATTTACACTGATACCGGCACTGCCGGATTTGAGCGCCTTGAATTTGAATGTAAAAGACGCGGATGGAACACCGTTGGCATCATAAAATGAAATTACATAATTTCCGCCGGAACCGTTTGTACCTGCCGGTTTGCTTACACATTCAAGCATAGATGCATCATAAGTTAAAGTTGCGTCAACCGCACCCGTACCGCTGCTTGATGACGAACTGAAACTTACCGTTACCGAAAATGTATCGCCTGTAAAAACATTGCTGTCACATGAAATTGCAGCGCTGTCGGCGCTTGCCGGTATTACAAACAAGGACAAAATCATTGTCAGCGCAAACATTACAGGCATTATTTTTTTAATAAATTTCATTTTACTACCTCTACTGTACTATTTGTTTTATATTTAAAATATGTCTTTGACCTACAAGTAAGTCAACCGATGTTATACGGTAATCGTGATTGATATCCGCGGCTTCCAAAAAGGCACCGTCAAGCGTGGAATAATGCAGTATATGCCTCTGTCCCACCAGCAAATCAACGGATGTTATCCTTCCGTCGCCGTTTATATCGCCGTAAATTACAACTCTGAAGTTCTGTACCTCGTCGCCGTTATTATTAAAAACATAAATAACGTCGCCCGTTGCCATAACACCGTTTTGCTTTTCGTTGCCGTTTTTATCAATTATCTTTATACTGCCGTTTCGGATATTTATATTACCGCGCAGAACGTCCGCTGTTGTTCCCGGCTCAATCCCCGTTAAAAACTCTCCGTTTTTATAAGGCATATCTATTTCAGGCTTCGGCACATCTTCGCCGCTGCCCTTTTCCCTGCTTATTTTAATTGTGTAAACATTTTCAAGTCCGGATGTCGCCGTAACCTTAATTTCAAACACGTTAAGTCCTACATTAAGGTCCTTAATGCCCGTACCGGAAAGCTGTGCGCCGGAATCCGAACGGTTTGCCGTTATTTCTACGCTTGAAGAAGAGTACGGAACGACAAGTTCATATTCGTTATTGTACCTGTCAAATGTTTCGGTCTGCCCTTCAAAACCGACTACCGAAAGGCTGTTAAGGTAACAGTTATTATTTGTACCGCTTTGCGGTAACGAAGTACTGTCCGGCATATTTTCGTACACAGGTATACGGAACGTAAGCGCCGCCGAATCAATAATAGATTCATACGCGCCGGCAGAACCCCTGCCTTTACCCACAGCATCGGCTACGTTTGTAGCATACTGATGATCGAATTTTTTGGTTTGAGAATACGGACTTACGTTATAATCCATATAATAAAACGTATCCTGACCTTTGCTTATGTAACCTTCGGACTGGTACTGCACGCCGCCTTTTATGGATTTCTCCGCCGTGTTCCACGGTCTGCCGTAAGAAGTTGTTACGCTGCCGTTGCTTGACGGCGCACCTGCCGCCCACCAAAGTCCGCGTGTTACCGTGTCCATACCGTTGCCGGCAAAAGCGCCCACGTTAAAGTAGTTGTATATGCCCTCGTAACCCGGTACCGTACCGGATATAAGCCTGCTTGTACCGTTTACGCCCTGCTCCTGACGGATAAGTCCCACTATTGTAAAGGGATTTACGTTTAATTGCCGTGCGGCATCAAAAATAACTTCGGCATAACGCTTGTCACTGTCGGGCAGTTTGCCGTCCATAAACGTACCCTTAACCGCCGTTTCTATCTGCTCAACCGACGAATTGTTTGAAGAATACGACTGCTGTAAAAACATAAACGCATCGTTTGGTGTCAGGAAATTACGCGGATCCATATAATATGCCACAACCCGTGCCGTAGTGCGTACCCACGCACCGGAGTCCTTTAATATGTAATCCGAGTCATCGCCGTTCCAATTATAATCGCCTTTAGCCATGGATTTCAGCGAATCGTCGGAATTTTTTCCTATTAATTTTCCCGTATTGTATTCGTTGTTTACAGCCGTGTAAAAATCATATCCGGTTTTGTCCGCAACAAAAACCCATTTCGGATATATTGCGTGCAAATTCCGCAGTCCGTCCTTATAACTTTCGGGGAATCCTTGTCCGTTTAAATATTCCTCAAAATCCTTGTCATAATGATATTCGGTCTGCAGTTCAACACGTCCGCTGTATACATAACCCTGTTTTGAATATCCGCTGCCGTACTGCGCAAGGTACCATTTATCGCCGTCACCGTCGATTCCCTGACCGATAATTTTAATAATATCCCCTTGGTATAAAGTTGCCAAACAAACGCTTTTTGTCGACTTGTCCGCCTCGTGTCCGGTGGTACCCGGCAATGAATAAACCGCCGCTTTATCGCGGCTTATTTTTGCGTAACACGGAAAGGATATTGCCGACGCACCCAAATTCCAAAAAGAAAAATTCAACGATGCCAAAAATATCGCAGCACATACAAAAACGCAGGTCAAAATTTTCAATTTGCCTTTTCCCATTTATATGCTCCCTTTATATATGTTAATCACAATTATTATAATTTTTTCTACATAATATGTCAATATAAAACAACGGTGTCTGACGTAAAATTTTGTCGTATTTTAACACCTAAAAAACCAAGGCATATACTGTAATACGCAGTAATGCGTAATTACTAAATTCGGAGGACTGTAAAATGGCAACATTTACAAACCAGGCACTTCTTACTCTCTCCGGCAACACCGTTGCTTCCAACGTTGCTTCCGGCGAACTTTTAGACGTGCTTTCTTTAAGTAAAACCGCAGTGGGAAATTCTTATAATGCGGACGGTGACATCACCTATATAGTAACACTTACAAACACCGGCACCGCAGCCGTTTCCGGTATAACTCTTACGGATAATTTAGGAGCGTATACTTCGGGCAATGCGGTTTTATATCCGCTGGCTTACAAGGCAAATTCCATACGTTACTTTGTAAACGGCGTATTGCAGGCAGCACCTGCGGTTACTGCCGGCCCGCCCATGACCGTAACGGGCATAACCGTACCCGCAGGCGGTAATGTAAATATTGTTTACGAGGCAGACGTAACCGATTTTGCACCGCTGACGGCAGGCAGCACAATAACAAATACCGCGTCGGCAGCAGGGGCAGGTGCCGTAAACACCGTTACCGACAGCGAAACCGTAACCGTAGCATCTCAGCCTAACTTAAGGCTTGTAAAGGAAATATCGCCGAATCCCGTAACATCGGGCAGTACGGTAACTTACACCATAAGGATTGAAAACTACGGAAATACCGCAGTTACCGCAGCCGACGATGCAATAATCAGCGATATACTGAATCCTGTCCTTACAAACCTTACCGCAACATTCAACGGCACGGCATGGACAGTCGGAACAAACTACACTTACAACACTGCAACCGGTCTGTTTACAACGGCATCGAACCAGATAAGCATACCTGCCGCAACCTTTACGCAGGATGCGACAACCGGAATTGTTACGACCACACCGGGTGTATCTACGCTTGTTTTAACCGGTACCATTTAAAAAAACGCTCCCGACGGAGCGTTTTACATATGTTATTGTTTTTTCTCTCGGCAAGTACGTCCCCTTTTTATAATGCCGTCGCCGAATTTATCCCGTATTTCGTAAATGCTGTCCTCTATTTTTTTAAGCCGTTCTTCACTGTCGGTGTTTTCAAAAAGCGACTGCTGTACAGCTGTTTGCGTTCCCTTTAAATTTATTGCACGCACACCTACGGACCTTAAAGGTAAATTCCAGTAATAATTCTGTCGGAATAATTCCATTGCCTTGTGCGCCAGCGTCATGCACATATCGGTCGGCTGTATGGGCGTCAGCGAAAATTCCTTAACTTTAAGTTCGCTGTTGCGTGTATGCACCTGTATGCCGCCTGCATATAAACCGTGTTTTCGCAGCCGCTTTGATATTTCTTCGCAAAGATTTACAAACACTTCGTATACTTCGTCGTTATTTGTAAAATCTTCTTCCCCCGTTACACTGCGCCCTATGCTTTTAGGAATTTCCTGTGCGGATACATCTTTCACGGGAGAATCATCCAGCCCAGCTGCATATTTTTTAAGTTGAATCCCGGCAACACCTAACAGTTTCTCAAGCATTTCATCCGAACACAGTGTTATATCGCCTATTGTAAATACGCCCGACTCATTAAGCCGTTTAACAGATTTTTTTCCTGCAAACAACATATTCTCTATTGCCAAAGGCCATACCTTTTCCTTAAAATTCTGCCTGCTTATTACCGTCACCGCGTCCGGCTTTTTAAGGTCGGAACCCAACTTTGCAAAAACCTTGTTAAAACTTACCCCGACAGACACGGTTATCCCGAGTTCTTCTTTAATTTCGCGCCTTATTCGCTGCGCAATCTCGGTGCCGCTGCCGAAAAGCATCGTGCTGCCCGTAACATCAAGCCAGCACTCGTCTATCCCGAACGGTTCTACCATATCGGTATAACGCTTGTATATCTCCCTTGCCGCAAGCGAATATTCCTCGTACCTTTTGTAATCCGGCGGCAATATTATAAGGTCGGGACATTTTTGCTTTGCCTGCCATATAACCTCCGCCGTTTTTACCCCGTATTTTTTTGCCTGCTCGTTTTTGGCAAGTATTATCCCGTGTCGTTTTTTTGCGTCTCCCGCAACGGCTACCGGACGGTTTACAAGGGTTTGATTAAAAAGCAAACTTACCGAAGCAAAAAAATTATTAAGGTCGCAATGTAATATTACCCTGTCCGTTTTTTTCACCCCGCCTTTATTTTAGAACATTTGTTCTAAGCATAATTATATAATAAATTCCTGCTTTTGTAAAGAGGAATTTTTTACTTTATTACTTTCAGTTTGTCCACAGCCTGCGTATGCATACGTTCTATTTGCCTTTTGCTGTAATTAAGCACTTCCGCCGTTTGCTCAAGACTTCTTCCGCACAAATATCTTTGCGACAGCACCTCGCTTAAAATGCCGCCGTCCACCCTATCCACCGCTTTTTCTATCTTTTCACGCAAGGCCTCGGATTTTTTTATCATTTTTTTGTATTTATAACGGCGTAAAGGGTTTTCTTTCATCATTAAATTCAGCCTGTTTATTTTTGCCTGCTGCAACAAATACAGTTTAAGGTAATCTCTTTTTTCATCTGCACTCATACCGCACCGTCCTTAATTTTTATCGCTTTTAACAGCAAAATACTGTCCGTAGGAAAGCTGAGTACCGTTAACCCTGTTATACTCATCAACCTCTTTTATAGCCTTGTAAAGCGGATGTTCAAGCCACGCCTTTTTTCTTTGTTCCTGCGTTGCCCACATAAGCTCTCCCCTTTTTTTACACGCAGGGCAGCAGTAGTCGACCTGTTTGTACATTCTTGCCCCGCAGCACTTGCAGTAATTCGGCTTCATTTTTTCGTAATTCGTGCTGTCACAGTACGGGCATAGATAAAATGTTTCGTAAGGTCTGCCGACCATACCGTGTTTTTCCTCCACCTTACGCAAATTTACAATTTTTCTCCCACAATCCTTGCAACGATACATACTTTATGCTCCTTTATATTATACTTGACTTTTACTGAATTTTGTAATATACTTTGGTTGGAAACACAGAATATTACTAAATTCAGTAACTATAATCCAATTATATTGCGTAATTTCGTAAAAATCAATACCTCGTTACTAATTTCAGTAATTTCTGCATTTTGCATAAAAGGAGCTGTATTTAATGCCGCAAACTTATGAGAGAATAGTCGAACTTTGCAGAAAACACTCGATAACGGTAACCGAACTTTGTAAAAGATGTTCAATTCCGCGTGCGGGACTTACGGATTATAAGATGGGAAGAATAAAAACTTTATCTGCTTTAACGCTGTCAAAAATATCGGAATATTTCGGCGTAAGCGTAGAATATTTGCTGTCGGGCGATACGCGGCTTAATGATGAGGAAAGCCTGAAAGTTGCACTTTTCGGCGGAGATACCGTAGTTACAAATGATATGTGGGACGAAGTAAAGCGTTACGCGCAGTATATTAAGGAAAAAAATATGAATTAACGGAGCATTGGTAGAGCAAATGAACAAGGATAACTTATATAAAATTGCCGAAAAAGACGGTATATGTATTGATTTTTTCAATCTGCCGCAGACCTCATCGGTAAGCATTGAATATAACGGTAAATATTATATAGGTATAGATACCCGTTTTTGCGGCCGTGTAACCAAAGAGCGCGTGCTTTTGGCGCACGAACTCGGGCATTGCAAAACCGCCGCCTTTTATAATATGTATTCCCCTTTTGAAAACAGGGAAAAATACGAAAAAAAAGCGGATAAATGGGCTATAAATTATCTCGTACCGCGCGACCGTCTTAAAAAGGCGATAAAACAGGGCAATTGCTGTATCCCGTCCCTTGCACAGTACTTTGACGTTACGGAAGAATTTATGGAAAAAGCGCTTAAATATTACACTTTCGGATAAAAATTTAACTCCCTGCGGCATAGCCGCAGGGAGTTCTTTTTATATAATACCAAAATCGCAAAGGTGTCAGCCTTTTATGGCAAAACCTCGTTCGTGTTGCGACACGGGCGAGGTTTTGATTCAATATTTTTGTGCGGAAATTTTGATTCTCTCGGTGCGTCAGCACCTCGACGGCATTCCACCGCCGTCGGCACAAAAATAATGCGTTATTTTAATTTTTTGTTATATCCTTTGCCGTATTGCACGCAGCGCGAAACCCTTGAGAGTGTAGCGGATGAAATATCCGTCTTTTTAATTACCTCGCTGTAAGTATCGCCTGCCAAAAGCAGTTTTGCGGCGCAAACACGGTCCGCCATTTTTTCTATTTCCTTATCGGTGCAAAGGTCGGCAAAAAAATCCGCACATTCCTGTTCATTTTCAAGGCTTAAAATTACGTCATACAAATCCTTGATTTTTTTCTTTTTGTTATCCATATTATCCCCCGAAATTTTCTTCCGATTTACTTAAAAACGACTTTGTGATTTCGCTTTGCGGATTTTGAAACACCTGCTGCGGAGTGCCGTATTCCTCAATAACACCGCCGGAAATAAACATTACTTTATCCGCAACGGCACGGGCAAATTCCATTTCGTGCGTAACCACAATCATTGTGCGGTCATTGCTTTTAAGTCCCTTTATTACCCTTAAAACTTCGCCCGTAAGTTCGGGATCAAGCGCGCTTGTAGGCTCGTCAAAACAAAGTATGTCGGGTTCAAGCGCCAAGGCACGCGCAATGGCAACGCGCTGTTGCTGACCGCCGGACAGTTGACACGGATAACTGCCTGTCTTTTCGGCAAGTCCCACGCGTTCTATAAGGGCCGTTGCTTTTTTCTCAATGGCTTCGGGTGTATCCTTTTTAAGCAGCATAGGCGCTAACATTACGTTTTTAAGCACTGTATACTGCGGAAAAAGATTAAAGTTTTGAAAAACAAGACCGAAATGCAGGCGTTTAATACGCAAGTCCGAATCCTTAAGTTTTGCTTTCATTTCGCCGTCATATATAACTTCGCCGTTTACGCTTATTGTGCCGCAATCGGCTGTTTCAAGCAAATTAAGGCAGCGCAGCAGCGTTGTTTTGCCCCCGCCGGAAGAGCCTATTACCGCCAGAACTTCTCCTTTTTCAAGAGAAAAATCTATGCCTTTTAAAACCTCTGTCTTGCCGAAGTTCTTTCTTAAATTCTTTACTTCAAGTACTGACATTTTCTTTTCTCCTTAAGCAAAGCCGACAAGTTCGAACCCGATTTTAAGGGCCAAATTTTCGTCTTTGCATTGTTAAAATACTCGTTAATCCGTTAGGATTAACTGCGTTTTTGCCTCGCACAACCAAAAATTTTCCGCCTTAAAATTCTTTGACCTGAAACGGAAAGAATTTTGAGTAGTTTTTGGTGCGGAGGAAGACGCAAGGCTGTCGCCTTGCTATGACAACAAGCCGAAAAATGCCGAAATTACTCTGTTTCAGGCAAGTTTGAACTTGTCGGCTTTGCTTAATTGAAATACGATAACTTCTTTTCTATGTAACCGAAAAGCAAGGTTAAAATTCCGCTGAACACCAAATAGAAAACGCCCGTAAAGAATAACGGCCATATTATACCGCCGTTTTTAATAAAGCGCTCCCCTGCATAAATAAGTTCCTGTATGGCAATTATACGCGAGAGCGAAGTATCTTTTACAAGTGTAATTACCTCGTTGCTTATAGGCGGAATTATACGCTTGATAACCTGTAAAAGTATAACCTTAAAAAATATTTGGCTTTTGGTCATACCAAGCACATGGCCTGCCTCGTACTGCCCCTTGGATATGCTTTCAATACCGCCGCGGTATATTTCCGAAAAATAACAGGAATAGTTTATTATAAAGGCAACAAGCGTGGCAGTCATTCTGCCTGTCATACCCATTCCCCACCAGTTCCTGCCCAGAAGCAGTCCCGGACCGTAATATATTATTATAAGCTGCAGCATAAGCGGTGTACCGCGTATTATCCAAACAACAGTACGCACAAACGCCTTAAGCGGCGCAAAACGGCTCATAGAGCCAAACGCAATAACAAGTCCCAGCGGCAAAGCGCCGAGCAGGGTGAAAAAGAATATTTGCAGTGTAGAGCCGAAGCCCACCCACAGCGATTTTAATACGGTTGCAAACATTTAAAAATCCTTTCGTAAACAGGGCAAATGGCAGGAAGTCAATCTCCCTGCCGTTTTGCCGCGCTTATATATTACTTCTGTTTAATTACCGATTCCTGAACGCCGTACTTCTTTGCGGTTTCAAGAAGTGTGCCGTCTTTGTATGATTCCAAGAAGAATGCATTAAGTTTTTCGGTAAGGTCGCTGTCTTTTCTGAAGCCAACGCCGTATTCTTCTTTTTCATCACTTAAAGATATTGTATACACAAGGTTTTCGTAACTTGTACCTTCGCCTATTACGGCGCCTGCCATAAGTAAATCTATTACCGCAGCATCTGCCGTGCCGGAAGCAACTTCCTTAACGGCGTCTGCCTGAGATTCAACCGGTGTTACTTTATAGCCGAGCGCTGTCAGAACTTCCTCGCCGGCAGAGCCGCCCTCAGCCGCAAAGTTAAGGGACTTAATTGCGTCTTTCGAATTATAAATATCTTTCTTGTCGGCCTTTACAACAACTACCTGCTCGTTTACACAGTAAGCGTTGGATGTTGACATAGCCGCCTTTACGCCGTCAGTCAATGTCATACCGTTCCATACGCAGTCAATCGACTTACCGTCAAGTTCAAAAGTTTTGTTATCCCAGTTTATAACGGTAAACTCTGCTTCTACACCAAGGCTCTTGGCAAAAGCCTTAGCCATATCGGCGTCAAAACCTATCCAGTTGCCGCTGCCCTGTACTTCTTCGTAATCCATCGGTTCAAATTCGGTAATGCCTACTATAAGTTTGCCTTTGGATTTAACATACTCCGAATCCGATTGTGCCGTTTCCTTTTTGCCGCAGCCTGCAAAGCAAAGCACGGCAACCGATGCTGCTAAAATTAACGATAATATTTTTTTCATTTTCTTTTTCTCCTTTTGCTGAAACCTTGCGTTTCGTTTTTCGTTGTATGTATTATACTTCACCAAACTAAAGAAGTAAAGTGTTTTTTGCGAAAAAATCAAACTTTGTACATTTTGTACATTTTGTTACCCGATTTATCACTTTAACGTGGTAAAGTACACAATAAATGCGTACGTTCCTTTCCGCTTCTGCCTGTGCACAACGAAAATGCGGCGCACGGTATCAGCCGTACGCCGTATTTATATTCTAAATTGTAAGTAAAACTATGGAGCCTATACCCAGTACTATACCCCATATTTGCTTTGCGTTTAACCTGTCTTTAAACAACAGCACACCTATAAACGAAATAAGGGTTGTTGTGCCGGCATTTACAATGGGGAAATAGACCGCGGAACTGAAATAATTAACGCCTGTCATAAACAGCGGCATATGCAGGCACAGTACCGCAGCAACGCTCAGCATTTCGCCGATGCTTTTAACGCCTACATCCACCGTACGTTTTTCCTTTTTAACCGCTTTCCATATAAACATAAACAAAATAAGGAAAATCATACCGCTTAAATATGTAACCATCATCATAGATGTATTTTCGTTTGCCGGCTTTACCCATTCCTTTTGCAGTTTAAGCACAATATTGTTTGTACCTGCTATAATCATCGTCAAAAGCGCTAAAATAAACCATTTAATATTAAAGCCTTTATTGTTTGCGGAAAAATCCACGCTCATAAAAAATGATATTACAAGCACCGCAAATCCGGCAATGTTAAATGCGCTTAATGTTTCTTTAAAATATGTAATTCCGAAAATTGTCGATATTGCAAGCGAAAAATTATTAATAAGCACGGTTATGGATACCGGACCTATTTTAATTGCGTTTGTATATACTGCCTGAAAAGCCGCATTGCCGAGTCCGTACAAAATACCCATTATAAGTGTCACACGGCTTGGCAAGTTAAAACCGTTAAGCACTATATACACCGCCGCTATACCGGCGAACACAACCGTGTTGTAAAATAAAACATCGGTAGTGTTGCGCAAATGGTTTTTGGTTATTGAACCCTGTATTGTAATTTTGGCGCATGCAAGTATTACAATAGCCGACAGCATTAAATATTTCATACTTTTACCCCTTTATAAAACACGTCAAAAAACGTCTGTGCCATCTTCTCATACCCTGCCGCACTCGGATGCAAATGATCGCCGCTGTCGTAAATATCTTTAAACGCGGTACGGTCCGCCGGATCTTCAACCGCCGCCGAAAGATCAATATATCCGTCGGTCTCATCCGTGCTTTTTATCCAATCGTTTACCTGCTGCCTTACCGTTTCCCGGAACGGTGCGTAAGTCCGCCAGTTCTTTATGGGCAAAAGTGTGGAAAAAACTATTTTAAGACCTTTTTTATGTGCAGTCTTTATATAATACCTAAAGCCGTTTATAAGGTCTTCGGCTGTCGGCATATTGCTCATCGGTCTCCACGGATTTATTCCGTCGGGGTGAATTATATCGTTAATGCCGTGCAAAACAAACACCGTGTCTGCTCCCGCAACATCCGTTTCACTCTCAAACCTGTCTTTCCCCGACAGTCCGTAATGTGCATATTCGGCGCAATCGTAACGCCCCAACACCCGTGTTCCGCTTGCGGCACGGCGCAGTGTTGCAATATCCTTCCTGCCCGAATTTACAATAATTTGCGTAAGATAATCCGGCCAATCCTCCGCCGTTATGGAGTCGCCGTATAAAATGCAGCAGGAAGCGCCGCTGTCTGTAAGCACTTCAAGCGTATTTAAAAAGTAATAACTGTTTATTTTTCGCGTATCGTCTATAGGCAAAACGTCGGCGCCCGTTTTATCGCCAAGCGCAAACCACCCGTCCGATAAAACCCCGGTTATATGCACACAGGTGCGCATATCGGTAAAGTCCTTTAAATATATGCTTACCGTTGCGCTTTGACCGGCAGTCATTTTCAGGTCAATTTCATCGCTTTTAATGTTGCCGCCCTTTTTAATAACCGCAGTCGTGCTGCCGCCGAAAAGCACTGTTTTAAGCGTGTCGGCACACACGGCATTTCCGCCGTTGTTTATGCCTACGGTAACTTTAGCAAGGCTTACGTCCTCGCGTCCGCAAAAATTTGTAAACTGCAAACGTATTTTTTGTGCGTCCACAGTAGTTTTGCAGTTGTAACGCAGCGTAATGTCTTTTGCGTAAGAAGTAGGCCTTGTGTTTGCCACACTCGGTGCGTTGCCCCACACGGCAACCCATTTTTTGCTTTCCATTTTTATCCCCTGTCCACAGTGCTTTATACCTTAATTAAAGACTCCGCGGGTTATTTGCGGAGCCTTTACTGTTAATCTTTTATATCTTTACCGCAGCAGCGTTTGTATTTTTTACCGCTGCCACAAGGACATAACGCGTTTTTGCTTACAACGCCCTTGCCCTTAATTGTCCTGCCTTTGCCGTCATCGCTTCCGGTGTCGGTCTCCTTGGCTACCTGTTCGCGTTTGATTTCGGTCTGTTCGCGTATTTCAACCGACAGTACCAATTTTGCAGTCTGCTCTCTTATAGTGTCGGTCATAGCGGAAAACATATCGTAGCTTTCGTTTCTGTAAGCCACAACAGGATCATGCTGACCGTATGCGCGCAGTCCTATACCCCTGCGCAGTTCATCCATTGCGTCAATGTGGTCCATCCAGTTGGTATCTACACTGCGTAAAAGTATATATCGTTCAATATCGGCAAATCTTTCCGCGCCGTACTTTTGTATTTTCTCCTGCAGTTTCTGCGCCGCGCGTTCTTTAAGATTATCTGCAATATCCTGTGCGTCTGTACGGTTTAACTCGTCTGCGGTAAAATTAAAATCGTTTGCATCCGCAATCCAACCGTAAGTGTACCTGCGCAGTCCGTCAAAATTCCATTCGTCGCGTATATCGCCGGCTAAATACTTTTGTACGGCGGCATCTATGGTGGAATTTATCATAGAAGTTATACTGTCGCTTACGTCCTCACCGTCAAGCACCTTATTACGCTGTGCGTAAATCAGTTCACGCTGCTTGTTCATAACATCGTCGTATTCAAGCACGTTTTTACGCGCCGCAAAGTTGCGGTCCTCAACCTTTTTCTGTGCGTTTTCTATAGCGTTTGAGAGCATTTTAAACTGAAGCGGCGTATTTTCGTCAATATTCAGCGAATCCATCATATTATATACGCGTTCTCCGCCGAACAAACGCATAAGGTCATCCTCAAGCGAAATATAGAACTGCGTTGTTCCCGGATCACCCTGACGTCCCGCACGTCCGCGCAGCTGATTGTCTATACGGCGCGATTCATGACGTTCCGTGCCTATAATGCACAGTCCGCCCGCGTCGCGTACCTGCTGTGCTTCCGGTGCAATCTCAGCCTTATATTCCGCATAAAGTTTTCCGAACCGTTCTCGCGCGTTTATAATATCCGCGTCCTGAGTTTCGCCGAAACCGGTCGCCTCGGCGATAATTTCGTCGCTGAGTCCCTCTTTACGCAGCTGTGCCTTTGCAAGATATTCCGCATTACCGCCGAGCATAATGTCGGTGCCGCGTCCCGCCATATTTGTAGCTATTGTTACAGCGCCCGGTTTACCTGCCTGCGCTATAATCTCAGCCTCTTTTTCGTGGTGCTTCGCGTTAAGTACGTTGTGCTTTATACCGCGTTTTAAAAGTTTAGAACTCAGCAATTCCGACTTTTCTATCGTTACAGTACCCACAAGCACCGGCTGTCCCTTTGCGTGACACTCCTCAATATGCTCTATAACAGCGTCGAATTTGGCTTTTTCGGTCTTATATACAACATCGTGATTATCAATTCTTGCAAGCGGTTTGTTTGTTGGTATTTCAATAACATCCAGCCTGTAAATCTCACGGAATTCCTGTTCCTCGGTCATGGCGGTACCCGTCATACCCGAAAGTTTTGAGTATAGACGGAAAAAGTTCTGGAATGTAACGGTTGCCAGTGTTTTGGACTCGCTTGCCACCTTAACGCCCTCTTTGGCTTCGATTGCCTGATGCAAGCCCTCGTTATAACGTCTGCCGAACATAAGACGTCCGGTAAACTCGTCAACAATTATAACTTCGCCGTCCTTAACCACATAATCCACATCACGCTTCATAATTCCGTAGGCCTTAATCGCCTGATTTACATGGTGTGCAATGGTCATATTCTCCGGATCGTTAAGATTTTCAATTCCGAAATAATCCTCTGCCTTTTTAACGCCCGCAGGGGTAAGCGTGCAGGTCTTTGCCTTTTCGTCAACAACATAATCGCCCGTAAAGTTCTGCTGTTCGTCGGTTTCCTTATCGTTTACCTTTACAACCTTTTCCATTTTAAGTCCGCGCGCAAAGCGGTTCGCTCTCTCATAAAGGTCGGTGGATTTATCTCCCTTGCCCGAAATAATAAGCGGCGTTCTCGCTTCATCTATAAGTATGGAGTCAACCTCGTCCACAATGGCAAAATTGTAACCCCTCTGTACACGCTGCGAGGCATAAACCACCATGTTATCCCTCAGGTAGTCAAAGCCCAATTCATTATTTGTGCAGTAAGTAATGTCGGCGTCATATGCCGCTTTTTTCTCTTCCGGCGTCATACCGTGGACTATAAGACCTACCGAAAGTCCCATAAAACGATACAACTTGCCCATCCATTCCGAGTCGCGCTTTGCAAGGTAATCGTTAACCGTTACAATGTGTACGCCTTTGCCCGACAATGCGTTAAGATATGCCGGCAGAGTTGCGACCAATGTTTTACCTTCACCGGTCTTCATCTCGCTTATTCTGCCCTGATGCAGTACAATACCGCCGAGTATCTGCACGGGGAAATGCTTCATGCCGAGCACCCTGCTCGCCGCTTCTCTGCAGGCGGCAAAAGCCTCCGGCAAAATATCGTCAAGCGTTTCGCCGTCGGCAAGCCGTTGCTTAAATTCCGTTGTTTTTTCCTTAAGCTGCGTGTCCGACAGTGCGGCAAATTCGCCATCAAGCGACAGCACCTTTTGCTGTAACGGCTGTATGCGCTTTAATTCCTTTTCACTGTAATTACCGAATATTCTGTTTAATAAACCCATAGTTTAACCTCTGTCTTTCAACATATAAAAATAGTATACAACAAATTTACCGTAAAATAAAGGTATATTTTATAATCTGTAACAGCCGTCCTCGCAATAAATTCCGTCCGACAGCAAAATGCTGCCGCCGTCGGTTATAATAACTGCCTGTACGTCGTCCAGAGCGTTTATAAGGTTAAGCGCCGCGGTGCTGCCGTATATAACGCAAACCGTGGATAAAATATCCGCTTTAAGCGAATTTTCGCAGATAACCGTAGCGGATATTACATCGGTCTGTACGGGATATCCCGTCGCCGTATCAAGTATGTGATGATATTTTTTTCCGTCTTTTTCCATGTACCTTTCGTATGTGCCGGAAGTTACAACAGACGTATTTTTTACTTTTAATTTTGCCGAAATTTCATCCTGCGCAAAAGGATTTTTAATGCCTACGGTGTAATAGTCGTCCCCCATTACGCAAACATTGCCGCCGAGGTTTATAATCGCGTTTTTAACACCGTTTTCGGCAAAATAATCCCTTACCCTGTCGGCAGCGTAACCCTTTGCCGCCGCCCCCGTTTCAAGCACCGCACCGTGCGTATTTACCGTGTTCCCGTCAATTTCAACTCTTCGGTAATCCACATTTTTAAGCGCGCTCTCGATTTCGCTGCCGTCGGGCAGCGTGTTGCCGTTAAAATTCCATAAACGGCTTACTGCGCCTATTGTAATATCAAATTTGCCGTCGGTAAGCGCGCAGTATTCAAGCGCGGTTTTTAAAAACGCCGCCGTAGCGTCGTCAACCGTTTGAATCTCGCCGCCGTTAAGGCGCGATATAACGCTGTCCGGCAGTGTCCTCGAAAGTTCGCCCTCGCACTGCCGCAAAAGACTTACGGCACCGTTCACCGTTTGCATATCCGCATCGGCGCTGATATTAACCACCGTGTCCATTAAAAACGCAGTGGCGCTGTTGCTGTTTTTAGCGGTGCAGCCTGTAAAAATTACGGAAACGCAGCCCATAATTCCCATTACCGCAAATAATTTTTTCATAAAATGATTATAACATCCTTTTATTGCCTTGTAAAGAAATTAAATTTGTGCTAAAATAAGAAATTATGAAAAGAAAAAAAGAATTTTTTGTTTTCGGCATTTTAATTTTAATACTGTCGGTTGCGGCCGCTGTTGCCCTGCTGTGCCGCAAAGACGGCAACCGTGTAGTTATAACAAACGGAGAAAGCGTTACGGAATACGCGCTTGACTGCGACCGAACCATAACCCTTGCACACAACACCGTTGTTATAGAAAACTGCTGTGTTTATATGGCACATTCGGACTGCAAAAATCAGGTTTGTGTAAAAACGGGCAAAATAAGCAAAAACGGTGAAAAAATAATCTGCTTGCCGAACTGCGTTGCGGTGGAGGTTAAAAATGAAAGTTAAACGCATGGTTTTTCTCGGTGTTTTAACATCTGCGGCGCTGTGTCTTTCCTTTGCGGAATCGTTTTTGGATCTTACTTTTCTTGCCCCCGGCATAAAACCGGGACTTGCGAATATCCCCGTGATTATGCTTGTCTGCCTGAAACACAAAAAATCCGCTGCCGCCGTGGGACTTTGCCGCATAACGCTGGCGTCCCTGCTTTTCGGCACACCCGTAACGTTTTTGTACGCGTTTTGCGGATTGCTGTTTTCCTTTACGGCAATGTGCATTTGCACGCGTTTAACAGCGTCGGTGTTCCTTTCCGGAGTATTCGGCGGTATTTTCCACAATGTAGGTCAACTGCTCGGCGCGGTGCTTTGTTTCGGTAATTTAATACCGCTGTCCTATTTGCCGATAATGTTGCCGGCAGGCGCTGTTTGCGGCGCGCTTACGGGGTTAATAAGCGTTTTTCTTTTAAAAAATAAAACAGTAATAAAATTATTCGACTTTTAGTTTAAAGAGGTGTTTTAACAATATGTGCGGATTTGCGGGATTTACAAATTACATTAAGGATGACGGAACGATCCTCGGACAAATGATGGACAAGATAGTTCACCGCGGGCCCGATGCCGCCGGCAAGTATGTCGACGGTAATATCGCTTTGGGATTCAGAAGGCTCAGTATTATTGATATAGCCGACGGAAATCAGCCTATGTTTAACGAGGACAAAAGCCTTGTGGTTGTTTTTAACGGCGAAATTTACAACCATATGGACCTGCGGCGTGATTTGGTTGCGGCAGGCCACACCTTTGCAACAAGCCATTCCGATACCGAAACCCTTTTGCACGGATACGAGGAATACGGTGAGGAACTTGTAAAAAAATTGCGCGGTATGTTTGCGTTTGTTATTTTTAACCGAAATACAGGTGAAATTTTCGGTGCAAGGGATATGTTCGGCATAAAGCCGCTTTACTATACCGTTATGGGTAGCAGTTTTATTTTCGGCAGCGAAATTAAATCATTCCTTGAACATCCCGAATTTAAAAAGGAACTTAATACCGACGCATTGTCGCATTTTCTGTCTTTCCAGTATTCCCCGACCGAAGAAACCTTTTTTAAGGGCGTTTATAAATTGCCGCCGGCACATTACTTTAAATTTAAGGACGGCAAAATAGAGAAAACACGTTACTTTATTCCGGATTTCCGACCGGAAGAAGCATCGCTTGATTATTACTGCGACAAAATAGACGAAACCGTAAGGGAATCGGTAAAGGCGCATAAAATAGCCGATGTTCCGGTAGGTTCGTTCCTGTCGTCCGGTAT
Organism: uncultured Eubacteriales bacterium; assembly: GCA_934464615.1. Classification (GTDB taxonomy): domain Bacteria; phylum Bacillota; class Clostridia; order Oscillospirales; family Acutalibacteraceae; genus SIG565. The sequence goes on from CAKSKA010000018.1 coordinate 22,342, forward strand.
AGATTCTTCCTATATAGCCGAAGCCGCACAGGTGGACAAGACCTTTACCGTCGGCTTTGAAAGCCCCGACGGCAACAGATATAACGAAATTGATTTCGCCAAAAAATTTGCCGACACCATTAAGGTTGAAAATATAAGCAAGGTAATAACTCCCGAAGAATATTGGGGCAGTTTTGCACATTTGCAATATCAAATGGACGAGCCGTTGGCGGATCCTGCCGCAATAGCGCTTTATTTCGTATCGCAGCTTGCAAGCAAATACGTTAAAGTTGTAATGTCGGGCGAAGGCGCGGACGAACTTTTCGGCGGATACAGGATTTATCAGGAGCCTATAACCACAACCGCCTATGACCGCCTGCCGTTTTTCCTGCGCCGTGCCGTAAGCAAAACGCTTGAGGCGCTGCATATACCCAAAAAACACGGTGTGAATTATTTGATTCGCCGCGGAAAAACTATTGAGGAACGCTTTATAGGCAATGCAAATATTTTTTCTTTGGAAGAACGCAAAAAATTATTAAAGAACGATAACGGCATTGCTCCGCAGATTTTGTGCAAAAAGTTTTATGACGAAGTAAAAGACAAAGACACAATAACCAAAATGCAATATTTGGATATAAATATGTGGCTTATGGGCGATATTTTACTTAAAGCGGATAAAACCAGTATGGCAAATTCGCTGGAACTGCGCGTTCCTTTCCTTGATAAACGGGTTATGGAACTTGCGGAAAAAATACCCGTTTCCTGCCGTGTAAACAGGACTTCCACAAAACTGGCGCTGCGTAAGGCTGCGGAAAAAACTCTGCCTAAAGTTACCGCCGAAAAAGATAAACTCGGTTTCCCCGTGCCGATACGCGTATGGCTTAAGGAAGACAAGTATTATAACACCGTAAAAGAAGAATTTTTATCCGAAAATGCCGAAAAATTCTTTAACACCGACCGCCTTGTAAAACTGCTTGACAGGCATAAAAGCGGAAAAGAGGACGTAAGCCGCAAAATTTGGACGGTTTACACCTTCCTTGTATGGTACAGGCAATATTTTAATTAAATAAACATCCCCCTTTTGCACATAATAAAAACAAAAGGGGGTATTTTTATGAATAAGGGATCTGCCGCTTGCTTTGCAAAGGGCGCAGTTACCGGAATGCTTGTAGGCGCTTCGGTTACCGCAGTATGCAAAATGCTTATGGATAACAATAAAAACATTTCCAAAGGCTCCGGCAAAGCGCTTAAAGCCGTCGGCGATTTTGTAGACGGTATACACACAATGTTTAAATAGAACTCTCGCCGTGAAATCCGTAAAGCGTTTTCACGGCATTTACATATAAAAAAATATTATCGGTCAAATTTAAAATATTTTGCTTGACACACTAAATGCCGTGTGATATAATATCACTTGCGTTAAATTATATGGGAGAGTTCCCGAGTGGCCAAAGGGGACAGACTGTAAATCTGCTGCTTTCAGCTTCGGTGGTTCGAATCCACCCTCTCCCACCAAATCGGAAAAGCACCACCGCAAGGTTGGTGCTTTTTTGATTTTTGGCTGAGAGGTTGAGATGAGAACAGCACGTGCCGTCCGCAGACGGTAAAAAACAGTTCAGTGAACTGTTTTTTAGTGCGCGGCTTGCGAATCCACCCTCTCCCACCAAACGAAGTGCGATAGTCCATGATACAATGGGCTACCGTACTTTTTTATTTTTCTGTCGAAGAAGTCCTCATTGGGAAACCGCAAAAAGTATTAGAAATGCTAAGCAGGATTATACTTTCTGTTGCTTCCGGCATATTGAATCAGGGCATTCTATATTGTGTATTTACAAGATCGGGGGAAATATTAAAGATTGATTTTCAAAATTATTCCCCAAAAAGGGGAACTGCAATGGCAGTACAATATAGTGAAGCAGAGAAATTGCTTAGAAGTCGTGCTGTCCTCAATACCAGACTGAACTTAATGATCTACGATGTCACACCCGAAATCAAAGAACGCGGCGATGGGAAATACCTTTATGTAGGAAAACGTGTATCAGGAAACATACATCTAAAAAGAAAAATCTTTATAAACGAATAAATATCCACCCGCAAAGCGGGTGGTATTTCATTTTCGGGCAAAGCCCTAAACGATACTGGCAACGCACAAGTG
>CAKSKA010000019.1 GCA_934464615.1 uncultured Eubacteriales bacterium
CGTTATGCCTTTTTTGCCGTCAATCAATTTACAACATTTTTCTTTTTTTAGACTTGACTTTTAATAGTTAGTCTTTCTAAAACTAATGTTTTAAATCGTGTGTTTTAATTATATACTGTTCTGCTTATTATGTCAAGGCGTGTAATCGTCATTATTAAAGTACTTGATTAAAGTACTTGACTTAAAGTACGGCGGTTGTATAATAATTAAAAAAGGAGGTATTGTTATGAGAAAAAATTTCGGAGCAAAACCATACACATATCCGCAGCCTGTATTTATTTTGGCGGCATACGGGGCTGACGGTATACCCGATGCCATGAATGCCGCATGGGGCGGAATTGCCGATACTGATGAAATTACGATGTGTATAAGTGCCGGACACAAAACAACGGCAAACATTTTAAAATCAAAGGCATTTACCGTAAGCATGGCGGATGAAAAACATCTTGCCGCATGTGACTATGTCGGAATAGTATCGGCAAACAACGTGCCGGATAAATTCAGCAAGGCAGGTTTCAGCGCGCAAAAATCGGAATTTGTAAATGCGCCGCTTATTAATGAACTGCCTATAGCGGTAGAGTGCGAACTTAAATCCTACGAATCGGAAACAGGCAGACTTGTGGGTAAAATAGTAAATGTCAGCGTTGACGAAAGCGTTTTGGACTCGGACGGTAATGTTGATATAACAAAAGCCAAACCCATAACGTTTGATCCGTTTAACAATAAGTACGTTGTATTGGAACGCACTGTAGGCGATGCCTTTAAAGCAGGAAAGATATTGAAATAGCAGGTGAATTACTATGCAGAATAAACCGCTCAGTCCATGGCAGTATTTCGGATTACAGATACTTTATTCCATACCGATTATAGGTTTTATTTTCCTTATAATACACAGCGTGTCATCGGATAATATAAACCGCAGGAATTTTGCACGGTCGTTTTGGTGCATATACGTTGTTATTGCGGTTGTAATTATCGTACTTTTATTATGCGGTGTAAGCGCGTCGCAATTTACGTCGGGTATAACAATTTAATAAAACAAACAAAAACGGTTGCGTATGTGTAAAAATTCATCTGCAGCCGTTTGTTTTGCATATTCAGGCCCTGTATTTTACAATTACACCGCAAGCCGCTTTTTCGCCCGAATTGCCGGAAGGCTGTGTCATAAAATCGTCGGGATTTGCGTGTATTATTACGGTTTTGCCTATAATTTCGTCCACGGTAAATCTGTTTGTTAGTGTGCCAGGGCTTGAACCTGCCGCGGTTTCGCTCGCCGCCTTTTAGATTGCGGCTTTGCGTTTATTTTTACAAGGCTGACGTATTTCAAGTTTTGAGGCAATGTATTATGCAAAATTTTGTTTCGTAGGCGCGACAGGTTCGAGTCCTGTCACACTAAGAAAACCGAAACGGCATTGCCGTTAACACTGAACAACGGCGGCATATCGCCTGCGTGGTAAGGGTGTTTGCAGTCGTCGGGATTATAATGCGCGCCGGCATCGGCAAAAGGATCTTCCTTAGTACCCGTACAGTCCGAACCGCTGTGAATATGAAACCCCAAGACAGGATTGCTGCACGCACCGTTACCTTTAGGCAATCCCGATATTTCGGCACGCACCAAAACGGCGTTGCAAACCGTGTAAAATGATACCGTTCCGTTTATGTTTGGATACTTATCGCTGCCTTTTATGTGTGCGGCGGCATTTGCACGTCTGTTTAAAATGTTATATAAAATATTCATAAAGCACCTCTTTTATTACTGTATTCAGCCGAAGTCTTTTTGTTAAAGTTGTGTTGTGCAAAAAAATAACAGCGGCATATCCCGAAAGATATGCTGCTGTTTTTGCGTATGCCCTACGGCATGGGACTGATGTTATTTTATTTAATAAGTCCGCTTTCTTTAAGCAAAATTTCGATATCGGTACCTTTGGTTTTTTTCAAAACTATTTTCAGCATTTCCTTCTCGGCAAAGGAAAGTTTTGCTTCGCTGATAGGCTTTTTATCAATAGCGTAGTAGCAGGCGCGTAAAATTTCACGGACATCGTACTTGCTGCCCCAAACTTCCGGTACGCCGCGGTCAATGTCAAGCAGGGTGTAGACGGATTCCATACCTGTACGCATGGAATATTCTGTTGTGAATATGGTGTCGCGCGGTGTCTCGGCAAACTGACCGATAAAAGCAAAGTTAACGGCACCGTCCGGCACTACTTTCGGGCGGTCGGACTCTTTTCTCGGCTGGAAGAAAGCGTTTATATAAGGCATAAAACAGGTCGTAGTATTGCAGGCGTCGTGTGCCAAAGCGTCTATTCTATCGGTCGGCACGCCGATGTGGTACAGCCACTCACGGCATACTTCCTCGCCGGTGCAGTCGCGCATGGCTTTCTTTACATAGTTACCCTCGCGGTTTGTATTGAGCGAATACAACCATACAAGCACCGTGTTTTTGTCCTGCGATTTAAACTGCGGCTGACGGTTGATCGTCCACGAAAGATACCAGTTGTCTGTGCTGTCCTTTACTGTTACAATGCCGCCGGTAGTTACTTTGCCTGCACGGGGATCACGCTTGCAAATGTCCATTATATATTTAATAATTTCTTCGTTTGATGTCGCCACTGTAGCGCTCATCCAGTTGGTAGCATCAACATCGCTGCAGAATTTATCCGGATTGCCGAACTCGCCGTGCTTTGCCTGCGCTGCAATGGCTTTCCACATATCCCATGATTCTCCGTATCCGTTTTTAACGGCGGAAAGATCCGGCGCATGAGTTTGATCTCCGTAGCACGATGTGTCTGTGCAGCAACCGTTGGTAATAAATACAAGGTCATCTTCAATCAGGTCAATGGTCTGCTCCTTGCCGTCCTTTACATAAACGATTTGCCGGGCAATTTTTTTATCACCCTCGGTATCAATTATAACGTTTTTAACATCCATACCGTATTCAATACGCACACCGTGAGATTCAAGGTATTTTACAAGCGGCAAAATCATGCTCTCGTACTGGTTGTATTTAGTAAAGCGAAGTGCGCTGAAATCGGGCAGTCCGTCTATGTGATGAACGTAACGGCAGAGGTAGCGTTTCATTTCAAGTGCGCTTGACCACCGCTGGAAAGCGAACATAGTCTGCCAGTAAAGCCAAAAATTAGTGCTCCAGAAAGAATCGGGCAGAACATCGGAGATTTTTTTGTCCTCCAAATCCTTTTCGGGAGTCAAAAACAACTTGGAGAGCGCCATCGCCGAATCTTTGTCAAGTTCGAATTTTTTATCGGTGTGCGCGTCATCGCCGCGATTTATCGTTGCACGGCAGAGGGAGTAGTTCGGATCGTGCTTGTTGAGCCAATAGTATTCGTCCAGAACAGAAACGTCGGGTGTTTCTATAGAAGGTACGTCGCGGAAAGTATCCCACATAACTTCAAAATGGTTGTCCATTTCGCGTCCGCCCCTCATAAAAAAGCCCTTGGTTACATCTTTGCGGCCGTCGCAGCTGCCGCCGGCAAGTTCCTGCTTTTCAAGCAGATGGATGTGTTCGCCTTTTACCTGTCCGTCACGGACAAGATAGAAAGCCGCCGTCAGTCCGGCAAGTCCCGTACCGATAATGTAAGCCGATTTTTTATCAGCATCCTTCGGTTTTTCCGGATGGGCAAACGATTCATAAGTTCCTGCAGAGTAATACATAATGAAAACCTCCTGTGTTTTTCTTTTATGTTTTCATTATACCCATTTCAATTCGGTTTAAAATAGACAGAAAAAGCTCCGTGATAAAAGTCTTATCACAGAGCCTGAAAGTGTAAAAAAATTTATCAAATTTTTAAAAATGATAAAATTACAGTTTAAAACGCGAAAGCGCTTCGGACATTGAGCCTTTTATAAGTTTTGCGAGTTTGTCCACAATTTGTTCGGGATCTTCTTTCATATCATCCTTGATCCAATCAAGCATTAATCCTATAAGTATATAAGAATAAATTTGGGCGATAAACTGTTTGTCCTCATCCCTGACAGTCATTCCGCCGATTTCTTCATTGATAACATCCAGCAGAAGCCTGTCTACAAGCGGCTGCAGATATTTTTCAACCTGCTCTCTGTGCACGCAGCGGTAAACATTAAGTATAAACGGTTTATTTTCCTGTACGGCTTCAAAAATCTGTAACAGTCCCTGCTGCCATGTTTCGTAGGTCTTTTTCTCATCAAGCGCATGTCTTGCGTCTTCAAGGCAGGACCATTCCACAAGGTCGTAAATATCTTTGAAATGATAATAAAAAGTCATACGGTTAATTCCGCAATCATCCGCTATGTCGCCGACAGTGATTTTAGTAAGCGGTTTTTTTAAAAGAAGATTTTTTAAAGATTGTTCCAATGCGCGCTTTGTTATTTGAGACATATTGGTTTTCCTCTCGATTTTCTAAAACGATTTATGTGATAATTATACCATAATTGCAGATGCGTCAGCACTTCGGCGGCGTTCCACCGCCGCCGACATAAAGATATTATACCATAATTTTCGGTTTAGTTAAATAGGGGAAAGTACAAATGTAAACGGCGATATATATGTTTCGCATTTTCAATGTCTTAATTTTAACATATTTTTATTTGCGATGTAATTTACTAAACGGCAAAATACTTTTCGCCATTTAATATTCCGCTTTCAAAGCCATAAGTATATCTTCGGCGAAATGGTGATAAATAAAACCCCAAAGGTTTAAACCTTTGGGGTTTGGCGGAGTAGGAGAGACTCGAACTCTCGCACCGGTTTCCCGGCCTACACCCTTAGCAGGGGTGCCTCGTCACCAACTTGAGTACTACTCCATGTGATTTGATATATTCAATATAAAATTGTAAGTAAAATGCAGTTATTACACTCGGCAGCCCTCTTGCGGTGCCCGAAATTTTTTACGGCTTGGAGCGCCTGAAAATTTCGACCGCGGCGCCAACAAACCCTCGCTGCAACGTCCGCAGGACGCGCTCGGCTTTGTAGCCCGTCACCAACTTGAGTACTACTCCGTGTGATTAATATGCTGAATACAATTTTTGAAATGGCGGAGAGGAAGGGATTCGAACCCTTGTGGTGTTGCCACCAAACGGTTTTCAAGACCGCCTCGTTATGACCGCTTCGATACCTCTCCGTGCGACTGAATCATTTTATCACAATATTAAATGTTTGTCAACAATTAAATATGTCGGATAAATAAAATTACTTTGCCTTGTCGCGGTTTATAACAGCCTGCGCAAAATCCAATGCTTCGCTTAAATTTTTAACATTTACAGTTGCCCTTTTGCTGTCGTCGAGGTTTATTCCGATGCTGTATTTTGAAAATTCAAACATCGGGTAATCGTTTGTTCCGTCGCCCATTGTAATAACTTCGTCGGCACCTATTTTCAGCTTTTCGCATACGGCGGCAAGTCCTGTCTTTTTGGAAATACCGTGCGGCAATATATCAAATGAATCAAAGTGCCTGTAAACGTCAATGTCGCAAAACTCGTTTTTATTTTCTTCCAGAAATGCGTTTATTGTGTCAAATTGTTCGGCACTTGTAGGAAACGGAGTGACCGCCGTAATATTTGGTTGAAACCATATATCAGGATAGGTTTTTTCAATAAAACTCCTTATTTTTCTAAGTGCGTTAAAAGCGTTTTCCGTAATCGGAATTACGTTGTAATATTCGGGCGGCAAATCGGCGCCAAAATGTATTACACAACCGTTTTCGCCTACCATTACGGGATTTTTAAGACCGAACTGACGCAGAAATCCGCTTAAATAATATGTTGATTTGCCCGAACATACGGCTATGCGTATTCCTTCTTTTTCAAGCCGTCTTATGCGCAGCACATTTTCATATTCTGTCGGTTCCCCTACGGGCGCCAATGTTAAATCGAGATCAAATGCAATAAGTTTAATCATTTAATGTTTTTCATCACCTTTAATATATCTTGCCGCCTGTGTTGAAAACAATTCGTAATATAAGCCTTTCTTTTCCATAAGGTCGGAGTGCGTACCGGATTCTGCCACATTACCGCCGCTTAATACCACAATTTTATCGGCTATTGTGGCGCTTGAGAGCCTGTGGGATACAAATATGCTTGTTTTGCCCTTGCGCAGCTCGTCAAACTGATTATAAATTTCCTGCTCCGCAATAGCGTCAAGCGATGCCGTCGGCTCGTCGAGGATAAGTATGTCGCTGTCGGCATAGAAAGCCCTTGCGACAGACAGTTTTTGCCATTGTCCGACAGACAGTTCCGCACCGTCGCTTTCAAAAAATCTTGTAAGCGGAGTATCGTATTTTCTCGGCATTTTTTCAATAAATTTGTCTGCGCCTGAGTTTTGCGCCGCCCATTCTATCCTGTCGTTATCTTTAGGCTTGTCTGCTTTGCCGTAATAAATATTGTCGCCTGCCGTTTCGGCGTATTTAACAAAATCCTGAAATATTATTCCGTAAAGGGAATATAATTCCTTTAAATCGTATTCTTTTATATCTTTGCCGTCAAGCAATACAACGCCGCTTGACGGATCGTAAAGTCGGGTAATAAGTTTTATAAGCGTTGTTTTACCTGCACCGTTAAGACCTACAAGCGCAACGGTCTCGCCGGCATTTATTGTAAGATTTAAATTATGTATAACATCGCGGTCGCTGCCGGAATAGCGGAAGGAAACATCCTTAAGTTCTATGGTATGTCCGCAATGCTTTTGCGGGATTGCGGGCGGTGTTATGCTCGGTTTTACAGTCTGTTTTTCCTTCATAAACAGTATCATATTATCAATAAACAGCGAGCCCTCGTAAATTGAAGCCGCAGTGGCAATTATTGATACAAGTCCCGACGAAATTGCGTTAAGCGCGCCGGTATATACCGAATAGTCGCCTATCAGTTTTACGCCGTTTGCTATCATAAAAAACAGGACGCCGTTCATCACCGCGGTAAGCATGGACAGAAATATATTCCAAAATCCTTCCTGCCATATAAGCTTTTTTACACCGCTGAAGTAATTTTTAAAAACTTTGTTATACCTGCCTATAAGTAAATCCGAAAGGTCAAAAAGCCGTATTTCCTTCACGCAGTCTTTATCTACCATAAGGTCCGTGTAGTAATTCATCTGCCGCCTGTCGCGCGAACGGCGGAACATATAAAAGAAATTTTTCTTCCTGAAATGGAACGACACAGCGGTGCTTGTAAAGTTAAGCGCAATAAATACAATAAAGAAAAGTATGCTTATTTTCGGCAGAATTTTAAGTATTGCAACCAAAACGGCAAAATAGCTTATCATAGATATGATTTTCGAAATCAATTCAAAAGAACTGCGAAGTATGTTGACCGGTCGCATACTCGCTTCCCTTGTTGCATTTTCAAGGCGCTCGTAAAAATCCGGCATATCAAAGGAAGCAATGTCAACTGTTTTTGCCTTTTTCATAATTTTAACTTTAACATGGTTGGACATCTTTTCGCCGGCTATTTGTATAAGTATGGTGTTTAGATTTTGTGTCAGTGTGTTTAAAAACAAATATCCGAATTGCAATACAAGCGGTATTATAAGGTTAACGGGCTGACTGAAACTTAAAACTACTTTGGAGAGTAAATTAGCCGTAATAAGAGTACCCGCAAGCGGCATAAAGCCGTTGTAAAGGGCCATAAATCCAAGGAAAACCAACAAAAACGGCTGTATTTCCCAAACAAGCGAAAAAATGTAAAAAAGGCGCGACGCGGTACCGCCTACGGCTTCTTTTAAAAAACGCGGTACGTCTTTAAGATTTTTAGGCGGTTTTACTTTAAATCTTTCGTTTAATTCATGCGGAGGAGGTCCCATAGGTCGCATATCTTTTCTCCCGACTATATTAATTATGTATAACATTTTACACCCCGTACAGATTTATGTCAACGAATTTTAAAACAGGCACAGGCAACAATTTGTCTGTTTTTTTGGCAAAAGGTGAGATTTGTCAGTTGCATTTAGTAGAAAAATGTCGTAATATGTCAAAAAAGGAGGATTGCCACACCGGCACAAAACAAGAACGGAGGAAGTAAAATGTATTATATTCTTTATAATCCGCTTGCAGGCGGCGGCACAGGAAAATCTCGCAGCAGTGAACTTGAATCCAAACTTAAGGGCGATAAGAAATTTGTTGATATTACATTGATTGAAGATTTACCGAAATACTTGAAAACGCTTTATGAAGATGATATTATTGTGCTGTGCGGAGGCGACGGTACAATAAACCGATTTGTAAATTCGGTTGATACCGACGCACTTGAAAATAAGGTTTACTATTTTGCGGCAGGCACCGGCAATGACTTTTTGCTTGATGTTGCGGACGGCAAAAATGATATTGTTGATATTACACGGTATCTTAAAAATCTGCCGAGCGTTACCGTAAACGGCAAAACTTATAAGTTTATTAACGGTGTAGGTTACGGCATTGACGGGTATTGCTGCGAAGTAGGCGACAAAATGCGCGAAGAAGGCAAGGGCAACATTAATTACGCTTCCATTGCCGTTAAGGGACTGCTCTTCGGTTATGAGCCGAAAAACGCAAAGATAACTGTAGACGGTAAAACCTACAATTATAAAAAGGTATGGCTGGCGCCTACTATGTTCGGCAGATTTTACGGCGGCGGAATGTTGCCCGCACCCGAGCAACGACGCGATAACTCCGAGCGCACCGTTTCCGTAATGGCGTTCCACGGCTCGGGAAAACTTAAATCGTTGATTATTTTTCCGTCTATTTTTAAAGGCGAGCATGTAAAACATCAAAAAACCGTTACGGTAATAAGCGGTAAGGAGATTAAAGTGGAATTCGATAAACCCACCGCTTTGCAGATTGACGGTGAAACGATTTTAAATGTTACGCAGTACAGCGTAAATGCCGCGGTTGCGCTTAGGGAAAAAGTCGGCGTAATGTAAACCTGATACGGAGGGAAAAATGTTACTGTACTTTATAAGACACGGCGATCCTATATATTCGCCCGATTCGCTTACCGAAAAGGGCAAAAAACAAGCCGAGGCGTTATCGCTTCGGCTGTCACGGTTCGGCTTTGATGAAATTTATTCGTCGGACTCCCACCGTGCCGTAATGACGGCGGCTCCCACGGCCGAACTTCTTAAAAAGGATATAAAACTGTTGCCGTGGTGTAACGAGGGATTGGCCTGGGAACAGTTATCGCTGCCCGACGGCAGCGGAGGCGTTACTTGGTGCTTCCAGATTGATAGATTTAAAAAACTTTTTGTCAGTGATGAAATTTCAAAACTCGGCGAACAATGGTATACGCATAAATCTTTGTCGGGCTGCAAATTAGGGCAGGGAATTGAGCGTATACGCAAGCAAACGGACGGCTTTTTAAAATCGCTCGGATATGAACACGATAGGGAAAACAAATGTTATAAATCCGCTTTTTATAATGAAAAACGTATTGCGCTCTTTGCGCATCAGGGATTCGGACTTGCGTTTTTAAGCTGTCTTTTGGATATACCGTATCCGCAGTTTTGCACACATTTTGATATGGGGCATACCGGCGTTACCGTTGTTTATTTTGAACCGCAGGGGGATACGATTCCGAAAGTGCTTCAGCTCTCCAACGATTCCCACCTTTATAAAGAAAACCTGACCACCGATTATCAAAACGGAATAAATATATAAAAAGCACGGCATCGCCGTGTTTTTTACATCCCGTATTCTATGCCCTGCACGCCTTTAAGCGTATCGTATTCTTCGGCAATTCTGTACCATGTGCTGTGTCCGACCGTGCCTGTTACATCAAGTCCGAAAAGCCGCTGAAATACCGAAACGGCATTTCTGGTTTGCTCGCCGTAATAGCCTGTTACGGGCAGTTCGGGTATTTCGGGATAAATACTGCCTATATAGTCAAGGTATTTTTGCAGGTCGCGTACATCTTCGTTTTCCATGCCGAAACTCAACACATAACCGGGATAAATTTTAGCGCGTTCGCCCTCGTAACCGGCAGGCAGGCTGGCAATAGACTCCCTGTAAATACGCGACAGGGTATCCCATGTATCTCTGTATACTTCACCGGTTACCGGTAAACCGTAAAACTCTTGGAAAATTTCTACGGCTTTTTGCGTTTGACTGTCGTAAACGCCGTTGATTTCAACCGCCATAAGTTCGGGATTAAATGCTTTAACCACATTTAAATAATATTGCAGTGTGCGTATTTCGCTGCCGCTGTCCCCTGGGAACAAACCTACGTTGTTGTACGGCAGTGTCGCTTCGTCTATGGTTACGCCTTCGGATATAAGGTCTGACAACTGTTTTACGCCGTTGTAATACCGTTTTATGCGGTACCATGTGGCTTTGTCTACAACGCCCGTTTGCGGCAGAGAAAATATTTTTTGGAATGCCCTTACCGCCGCCTCGGTGCCATCGCCGAAAAGACCGCTTTCAACCGGAATACGTGGTATTGCGGGATAGTTGCGGCTTATTCTGTTTAATTCGGTTTGTATGATTTTAACGCTGTTAGAAGCGTCACCGAGTCTAAGCGGCGTACCGGGATAAGATTCTCCGACAGACATAACGGGTGTGTCGGTAAGTATGCTTATATCGTCGCCGTAGTAGTTTTGCAGTATTTGGTAAGGTGTTAATCCCTGCTCTGCAAGGGCTACCGTTCCCCATTGGGAAAGTCCGCTGCAGGTAGACGTGGTGCCGTTGCAAAACGCGGTGAAAAGCGGCTGTATGGTGCCGTTTCTGACAACGTATTCATCAAATATTTCGTTTACTATGTTACTTATGTTTTCAAACACGTCGCGGTCGGGAACAAATGCCTGATCGTACTGGGTTGTGTTGGTTATATCAAAGTCGTAGCCTTGGGATGGGTACCACTCGGTATAGATTCTGTTAAGTACAAAGGATATTATTGCATATATGTTCGCACGCAGTGCGTTTTCCGGCCAGGTCGGGTAAATTTCGCTTGATGCTACATTCTTTATATAATCCACAAACGGTACGGTAACATTCCTTGCATTGCTTGAAGGCGGACCTAAATGTACTGTAACCGTTTGGGGTATTACGGGCTGTATTACGGTTGGCATAAATATCCCCCTTAAAGATTATATGCCGAGGACTCATTGTAAAACATAGGTCCTGCAACACCGTCGGATATTTCCGTAGGTATAAGGTCGGAACGCTGTAACGATGTTATACCGCTGAAGATAGGCACATTTAAATGCACATTCGGTATAAATCCGTCTGCCGATACCATTATATTGTAAAGCGAATACGGCAATTGCGTCTCGTCCGAATCCATAGAAAGACTTTTATTCGGTGCGGAAAGTTTAAATTCCTCGGTTTTGCCGCTTCTGTCGGTCAAGCGGGTATCAATTACCTGCATATTGTCATACGCGCCTTTAAAAACCGTTACTTTTGCGTCGGTTACGGGGTATATGTTTGAAACGGTGGTAACCATTACAACCAGTTTACCGAAAGAGGATGTATTTGTGTCATCAGGCATATTTTCGGTTGCAGACGGCATAATGGGCTGTGTTTCGGCTTCGCTTTTTTCCTGCCGCAGCACAGGGGCGCTTTCGTTTTCGGCGCTTTTTTCTTCGGTACGGGATTTGTACATGTTCAGCAATTCCTCTTTATATTTATTAATCATTGATTCGTCCAAAAGGCATCACTCCCTAAAAACAGTTTATTCTGCACATAACGCTTTGTTACAAACGGTCGGGTATGCCTAAAATTTATGGCTGATATTAAAAATCCGCAATTTACTTTAACGGAAATATATGGTACAATATACGCAAGATATAAAAATTTTCGGTCGGCGGCTGTGTATTCAGTCGCTTTTATCGGAAAATATATCGATAACATATGTATCGAAATACTTTACGGAGGGGACAAGTTATGACAACGAACAAGACAGTACTGAAATGGCTGGAAGAAGTAAAAGAATTAGTACAGCCGGAGAAGGTAGAGTGGATAGACGGAAGCGAGGAGCAGCTGGAGAGGATAAGGAAAGAAGCGGTAGAAAGCGGAGAGATGATAAAGCTCAA
>CAKSKA010000020.1 GCA_934464615.1 uncultured Eubacteriales bacterium
CGGTATGAAATGTACCAAAATTGTCACTTAATACAAACACGAATAAGCCTTTTCAAGTTTTTTCTTGACAAGGCTTATTCGTCATACTCATTTTCAGTTTTCAGCACCTACATTTGACTGTAGGTGCTTTTTTATTTTGCTTGATAGCTGTTTCAAATACAACATAATATCGATTTTGTTGTAAAGTGAAGGAGTTTAATTATGAGCTTTTACAATGTGGTTTTGGATGTGTTAAAACAAGACGAGCGTTTTTTTACCGATGACGGACAGTTACTTCGTAATGCCGTATATGAAGCGGCAATGCAGATGGATGCAAAGCTGATTAAAGCATTGTATGATAATGAAGAAACAAGAAAGCGCTTTTTTACGGATGTTGACGGTATTGCCGTTTTTGATAAAATAGGATTCGGATGGGTAATAAATAACCGTGAATTTTTGCCGGACTCCTATACCCGTTATAAAAACAAAATCGGGCTTGTAAATAATAAGAACGAGTATATTTCCACATCTAACGATGTAGAGCTTGTTTTTCCGTACAAAGATTGTGTGTTAAAGGGCGGACAAACAAAAGAAGATCAAAAAAGAAGCGAGATTTTCTATAACGAAACGCTTGCACCTGATGAAGTGGACAGGTTGCTTTATCCGAAAGTTTTTACTAATGCGAAAAGATATACTAAAAATGGTATTGAAGAAGGCATCATTAGCTTTGATGAAACGGACAATATTGTTATTAAAGGTAATAATTTAATAGCATTAAGTTCTTTGCTTTCAAAATTTGAAGGAAAGATAAATCTCATATATATAGATCCACCTTACAATACCAGAAGTGATGAATTTAAGTATAACGATAGTTTTAATCATTCCTCATGGTTAACTTTCATGAAAAATAGATTGAAATTAGCTAAAAAATTATTAGCTCCTAACGGTAGTATTTATGTTCAAATAGATTCAAATGAATCAGCATATCTAAAAGTTTTAATGGATGATATTTTTGATAATAATTTTATGTCGGAAATTATTTGGGTGCTTAAAGGTGCTTCGGGTTATAAATCACTTACACAAAATTACGTGCGTGGTCATGATAGTATTTTATTTTACACAAAAAGCAGAAACTTTGTATACAACAAACAGTATCTGCCATATAGCGAAATGCAATTAAAACGTTTTTCAAGTGTTGATGAGAACGGCAGAAGGTATAAAACAATAACAAAAACAAGACGTTTATATCTTGATGAAGCAAAGGGAATTCCATTAACAGATGTTTGGGACGATATAGCGAGCTTTCAAACTATTGTAAATTCAGATGAAATTACTGGCTTTTCAACACAAAAACCCGAAAAACTGATTCAACGAATTATTGAGTGCTCATCTAACTCCGGTGACATTGTATTAGATTTTCATGCTGGCTCTGGTACTACTGCGGCAACAGCATTAAAATTAGATAGGAGATTTATAACTGTAGAACAAATGGACTATATCGATGATATCTTAATTGAACGTTTAAAAAAAGTCATTTCAGGAGATCAATCTGGTATTTCCAAAGATGTAAATTGGCAAGGCGGCGGTTCTTTTGTCTACTGTGAACTTGCAAAATTAAACCAAAATTTTGTTGACGAAATTGAGAAAGCAACAACAGACGAAGATTTGACAAAGCTCTATGCCGATATACTTGAAACCGGCTTTATCAGTTACAAAGTAAACCCAACAGATATTGATACAAATTCAGAGGACTTTATTAAATTGTCTATTGATGACAAAAAGAAACTTCTTATGGAATTGCTCGATAAAAATCAACTTTATGTTAATTACTGCGACATTGATGATGAAACATACGGAATTTCAGAAGAAGATAAAGCCTTTACAAAAAGCTTTTACGAGGAGGTATAAAAATGCCGTTCCTTTATGAAAAGATAGATACATTGCGTGAAGTGGGCGTATCTAAAGAGTTACCGAAATATATACCTGAAAACCTAAATCCGAATTTTGAATTGCGTCCATATCAGAAAAACGCTTTTGAAAATTTTATTACATATTTTGAAAGTGACAAACTGTGCCAAAAGCCGACGCAAACGCTCTTCCATATGGCAACAGGTTCCGGCAAAACACTTATTATGGCGGGACTGATACTGTACTTGTATAAGCACGGCTACCGAAATTTTTTATTTTTTGTCAATCTCTCGAATATTGTTCAAAAAACAAAAGAAAATTTTTTGAATAACGGCTCAAGTAAATATCTTTTTTCAGAAGAAATTATCATTGACGGTGAAAAAGTGCCGATTAAGGAGGTTACAAATTTTCAGTACTGCGATAATAATGCCGTAAACATTTGTTTTACAACCACGCAGGGACTTCATTCGGATATGTGGGGAGTAAAAGAAAATGCGCTTTCAATTGATGATTTTGCAAATCAAAAAGTTGTGCTCATTTCCGATGAGGCACACCATTTAAACGCCGATACAAAAAAGATGAGCAAAGATGAAGAAGCAAGTTACAAAAGCTGGGAATATACGGTTCATCATATTTTTAATGCTAATCGAGATAATGTATTACTTGAATTTACTGCAACCTGCGATATTAAAAATCCTTTAATAAAGGCTGAATATGAAAATAAAATAGTTTTTGATTACCCGCTTTATAAATTTCGTGCGGACAGGTACTCAAAAGAAATTAAAACACTGCGTTCCGATTTAGGAGTTGAAGACAGGGCGTTACAGGCATTGATATTAAGTCAGTATCGCTATAAGATATTTCAGGATTATCGCCAAAATATAAAACCCGTCGTTTTCTTTCAATCAAGACTTGTAAAAGAAAACGCCGCAAATATGAACTCAATTATAAATATGGTGCAAAATCTTACAGGTGATAAAATCAAAGACCTTTTTGAGCAATCATCAAGCGAGATTATTGCCAGAGCAAATGAGTATTTTGTAAAAAACAAAATATCGTATGATGAATTGGCAAGCGAATTAAAAGATGATTTTTCAGAGAATCATTGTATTTCGGCAAACGATAATAAAGATGTTGAAAATAAGCAAATAATGCTTAACTCGCTTGAAGATAAATCCAATCCATACCGTGCTGTCTTCGCTGTAGATAAGCTGAATGAAGGGTGGGATGTCCTCAACTTATTTGATATTGTCCGCTTATATGAAACCCGTGACGGTAAAAATGGCATTCCCGGTAAAACGACAATGAAAGAAGCACAGCTTATCGGTCGTGGTGCTCGTTACTGCCCTTTTAAAATTACAGAAGAACAGGAAAAATATCAGCGTAAATATGATAATGATATAGACAATCCTCTTCGAATTTGTGAAACGCTCTATTACCATTGTTGGAATGAACCTCGTTACATAAGCGAATTGCATACGGCTTTGCGTGAAATCGGTATTGACTTGGACAAAATCGTAACAAGAAATTATGTACTCAAAGAAGAGTTCAAGCATGATGATTTATACGAAAACGGATATGTTTTTGTAAATGAACGCCTTTTGAAAAGTCGAAATGAGGTTGTAGGATTGTTGCCGTCTGTAAGAGATAGAATTTTTAATATATCTATTTCTACCGGGCGTTCCGGAGAAGATGTCATTATGGATGAAAATTCCTCACGAGATAACAATTCAATTACTTTTTCTTATAAGACAACAATAGGCGAGATTGCAAACATAAATTACGCAATTGTTTATAAAGCCTTGTGTAAATATAATGTTTTCAAATTTAACATATTAAAATCCTATTTCCCTAATTTAAAGTCAACAAGAGAATTTATTTATAACGGTAATTATTTGGGAAGTATTAAACTGCATATTACATCAAAATATGAAGTTCCCACTGCCGATGTTTTATACAATGCCTGTTTGAGGGTTATCGGAGATATTGCCGAGAGTATATCGGGTATCGAGGAAACATATGAAGGAAGCAAAGAATTCACAGCAAGATATATTCACGATATATTCAAAGACAAGAGATGCAATTATACAGATCCACACGTTGGCGGAGTTGGTGTGTCACAAAATGATAATAGCGTTCCTATAGCCTGGAAAATGGATCTATCAAAAGAAGATTGGTTTGCTTTTGAAGACAATTATGGCACAAGTGAGGAAAAATCTTTTGTTGCATACTTTAAAACATATGTTGATGATTTAAAAGGCAAGTATGATAAGGTATATCTTGTTCGTAATGAACGCCAACTTGTAATCTATTCATTTGACGGCGGTGAACGCTTTGAACCTGATTATCTTCTTTTCTTGCATAAACAAAAAAATGATAGCTATGAGCAATTACAAGTTTTCATTGAGCCCAAAGGAACACATCTTATCGACAAGGATCGTTGGAAGGAGGATTTTCTTCTACAACTTGAATCTAAAGCAATTCCTGTAACAAAATTTGCGAATGACAACAAATATAAAATTTGGGGGTTCCATTTCTTTAACGGAGATGAGCGTTCTGTTGAATTTTATAATGATATGATAAAATTATAAAACCATTTTTTCGATGATAACAGGTCTTAGGATGTCCCTAACGAGAAAACTACCATTTGGATAACCAAATGGTCTGCTCGCTAAGATTATACATTTTAATCAGACAAATAAAATTAAGGCACAGCCTACGGAATTTTATTCGTAAGTTGTGCCTTTTTCTTAGTTATATATCACTTGTTCATTAACGATTTCTGTTGCTCGGCTACGAATATTATTCACCTTTTGTACCCACAACATCATATTTTCTGCTTTGAGTTTTTCCGTAACTTGCTCCTGCTCGGCAAGTAATTTTACTGTCTGTTCAAATAAATTTTTTGCTATTTCTTCAACATCGGCAAGGTAATTGTCGAGCTTGCTTGATGTAAGAAGATTGTAATAAAGCACTCGATGATTTGATTTCAAGTATCGTTTGTGTCTCGTTACCCAAACACCGAATTGCCTTTGGTTTTCATCAGGCAATGTAAGATTTGGCAAAAGGTAATCACCTCGTTGTGCATAATCACCGCCGAGATTTTCAAAAATTGTTTTCATATTAAATCCCCCAAACTGTCAAAAGTGATATTGTCTCAGCAAGAACTGAGTTTGCTATAGCAATTCACCTGTTATATAACATCATATTACCAAGAAGCTTGACCACCGTCGCAGGCTGATTGACAGTTTTGTCGATGCAATTTTCCTTTATGGCGACAGGATTACGTTCACATTCAATTACAAAGACGGAACTAAAACAATCAATTTCACCGAGCTTGAAAAATCAGGCTTGGTTCGGATATTAATGCAATCGCTGTACCACCGCTCAAAGCACTTGTTTATGCGGCTTTGGGCGGTGTCTTTGTTTGAAATTTTTAATAGAATTATTTATAACAAACTAAGTCATTTTAAAATTTTTATTACAAAATCAACAAATTTTAAAAGCATAAGTACACTTTGTGCCGTATTGACATTAAATATAGTAAGAGAAAATAAACCTGCAAAAAACGGAATCATTAAAAACCTTATTAAATCCCCGATTTTATATTCTTTTGCTAAAGACAAGTACACTGCTATGAAAATCAGAATAAAACTCCAACAAAAACAAGCAAATACTATATGAAATTTTTTTCTGTTTTCTTCAACAGACTTCCCCGGAAAAATATTTTCTTTTTTAATCGATTTTTCATTTTTCATTCTATAACCTCCATCCTTTCTTACACTTCCTTTTAATATCAGTTTTAAATTGTTATCACTGTATTTAAAAGACCATTCAATTATGTTTGCTTCAAAATTTTTAATCATTTTATCACCTCCTTTTTATTCAGAAGTATCCTTAAAACTTCTGATATAGAAATCATATTTCTTATTTTTTTTGTGTCAAGTTTTTTGAAAAATCATTTAAAATTATTGAAAATATGCTAACATCAAATGAAATTAGCAGATTTTTTATGTTAATAAAAGTGTAAATTATTTTTGATTTTCGGCATCTCAATCATTTTGGGATTTGCACAACTGTATGGAAAGAGTCCAACCACTTCGAAATTTAATAATGTCTGTAAAAATTGTGTTATAAACTATTTACGTCAATTGATTTTTTCTTCAACAGTTAACCTTTATTCAACCAAACGACTATCACGCGTGGTTTTTTTACTTCTCCGCTTTTAACTGTTCACTTCTTTAAAAACAATATACCAAAAACGCAAATTTTATTGTATTGCCTTTACAAAAATCAAAATTTAGCATCATTGCTTTTTTAAAAAAGTTATGTTATTATACAGAATGGTGATTTTGAATGACGAAGGTATGTATAATAACGGGCGCAAGCTCCGGAATAGGTAAGGCTACCGCCGAAAATATGCTAAAACGCGGATACAAAGTATATGGTATTTCCCGCCGAGGCGGCGACATTGATAATGTGGTAAGTCTACGCGCCGATGTAACCGACGAACAAGAAATTTTAAAGGCCGTTGATACGGTTATGGCGGAAAGCGGACGCATTGACTTATTCCTGCCTATAGGCTACACCGAAAGGCCGCGATGCGTTAATATAAAAAGAGATAACTTAATATCCTCAAAAATCGGCGGAACAGACGTTAAAATTCTCGGCAATAAGCAAAGTTACATCGCATTTTTCGGATACGGCGGAATTAATTACGATATTGAATCCGAAAACATTTCAATTGATGAATTAACAGATTTAATTTCAACACTGGCCCGTTAAAAACAAAACCTCACCGTACGGTGAGGTTTTGTTTTTAATATCTGTACTTTCTGCGTTTACATATAAGGAACAGAACTGTTACAATAAAGGACATAACTTCAGCTGCAATAATGGAAAACCAGATGCCGTCAAGCTGCCATACAAGCGGCAGCAGTATTACCGCTATAACCTGAAATACCAATGTACGCAAAAAGGCTATAATTGCCGAAGTTAAGCCGTCGTTAAGGGCGGTAAAAAACGAAGAGCCGAAAATTGAAAATCCCGAAAAAAGAAAGGAAAAGGAAAAAATAAAAAACGCGCGTTTGGTAATGCTTAACAGTTCCGCATCGTAACCAACAAATATATGCGACAGCGGCGAAGCCAACACTTCCCCCGCCGCAAACATAAGCACCGCACATACGGTTGTTAATACAAGGCTCTTTTTAAGCAGTCCCTTTAATTCCGCAATGTTTTGCGCACCGTAGTGGTAACCCACAATCGGTGCCGAACCGACGCAGTATCCTATCGAAATTGCCATAAATATCATACTTACATACATAAGCACACCGTAGGCCGCAATTCCGTCCTCTCCTGCGTATTTCATAAGTTGAATATTGTAAAGCATACTTACAAGCGAGAAGGACACATTGCTCATAAATTCAGACGAGCCGTTAGTGCAGGTCTTTAAAAGTGCCTTGCCGTCAAACTTACATTTTCCGATTTTTAATTTACTGCTGTTTTCAAATGAAAAATACAAAATAGGTATTATTCCGCCTACAAACTGACTTATCGCGGTGGCAACCGCCGCACCTACTATTCCCCATTTGAACACCGCCACAAACAAAGCGTCAAGCACCATATTTGTAACGCCTGCGGCAACGGTTACATAAAGTCCGAACTTTGGCTTTTCCGCAACCGAAAACAAACACTGAAATTCATACTGTAATATATAAAACGGCAGTGCGGCAAGTATTATTGTACCGTAGGAAATACTGTCGGCAAGCAGTCTGTCCTGCGCGCCCATTGCAACGGCAACCGGTTTTAAAACCGCAATTCCCACAACCGAAAGTATTATTCCGCAAACGGCTGATGTAATTATAATAAGCGAAAAAGTATTGTTGGCTTTTTTATAATTACCTTCCCCCATTGTTTTGGCTATAAGAGCCGCGCCGCCCGTTCCGAACATAAAGCCTATACAGCCGAGTATCATAAGTAACGGCATAATAAAATTTACTGCCGCAAAAGGCGTTTTACCTGCATAATTTGAAACAAAAAATCCGTCAACAACGCCGTATACCGATGTAAAAATCATCATAATTATTGACGGAAAAGTATACCGCAGCAGTTTTTTGTAAGTAAAATTGTCCGATAACTGTATCATTTACATTCCCCGAATACTACGTATTAAAATACAGTCCCGCCTTCTCGGAACTGCATTTTAATGTATTTATTTTAATTCCAATTTATTTAAAAGATATTGAGTTTTTCTGTATGAAGAATCCGATATTCTTTTTTTCATTTTTCTCAACTTATATTCATTTTTAACCGTTCCGCCGAAAATTATTTCAATCCAACGTCTTATTTGATAAAAAAGTATAAGATATTTATGCTTTTCAAGCGACGGATACCAATATTTCAACTTATCGTACGGTTTCCATATTTTTTCCTTTGTTTTTACCTTTTGTATGCTGTCGGGCAATACGGCACGCATTGCAGCCCAGTTTTCCGCTGTTCCGTACATACCGCCTGTCAGCACATAATCCGCCAAAAGCGACAGCGCCTCATCATATTCTCCGTTTGCAAACCATACATCAGACAGCGCCCTTGCATACTTTTCAAAACCGTCAAGTCCGCCGGACACCAACAAATCCCTACGGCGTTCTTCGTCAAATTCCATCCTTTTGTTAAGTACCCAAATGTCCGCAAAAGGCCTTATTCCGCAGCCGCCGCAAAGCACATGCTTTGCCATATGCGCAATGTGGTAAAAATAAAACATTTCGTCCTTCATTTCATATTTATATGCGTCGGGCGAAACCGGTTTTGCATATTCCCACACTTTAGCTACAACATTGTCCGAATTTTTAATATGCTTCCCGTCTTCCAAACTAAAGTGCAGCTCAACATGTATGCCGTTCGGCGTATACAGTGAAATATCGTACGGACCTATAAAACTGCTTTTATATTTTAATTTGTCGCTTAATATTTCGGCTGCCCTTTCAATCTCACTCTTATCAACAAGAATATCAATATCGCCGCAGGTGCGCATATACGGTTCAGGATAATAATGGCACAACACCATACCCTTAAGCGGTATATGCTTAATATTGCTGTCGGTCAGCTGCTCGCTTATTCGGTCAAGTTCATAATTAAGATTTTCGTACCGCCATACAGCCTGCGCTATTTTCCTCGACAGCCCTACGCCTGTATCGTTTTTCGGAAGTATACCGTTGCGCTTAAGTGCCAATGCTACAAGGTGCGCCATATCAAACCGTTTTGCAAAATCGTATATTTCGCAAAGCGTTGCATCATCAAGCTGTTGCTTTATTTCGTCTTTCAACTCGTAACCGTTCAAAGCGCTCTTTACAAGTTCTAAAGCCAACTGCTGATATTCCATACGGTATCACTTCCCTATCCGAAAAATAAAATCAATCTCTGAAATATAAATCTCTTGTATAAACTTTATCAAGTACGTCTGTTAAATCGTCATTTTTGCGGTTTGCTATAATTACGTCGGATATGCTCTTAAATTCATCAATATCCCTTATTACGCGGCTGTTGAAGAAATTATCATCTTTCATAGTCGGCTCGTAAACCACAACTTCAATACCCTTTGCTTTTATGCGCTTCATAACGCCCTGAATTGACGATTGACGGAAATTATCGCTGCCTGCTTTCATAGTAAGGCGGTAAATGCCCACAATCTTAGGTTTCCTTGCAATTATCTGGTCGGCAATAAAGTCTTTACGTGTGCCGTTGGATTCAACTATAGCGGAAATCAAATTCTGCGGAACATCTGCATAGTTTGCTCTTAACTGCTTAGTATCTTTAGGCAGGCAATATCCGCCGTATCCGAAAGACGGATTATTGTAGTAATTACCGATTCGCGGATCAAGCGATACACCCTCAATTATAGAACGTGTATCAAGTCCCTTTGTTGCGGCATAAGTATCAAGTTCATTAAAATATGCAACACGCAACGCAAGGTATGTATTTGCAAACAGCTTTATAGCCTCAGCCTCGGTAAGGGGCGGGAAAAGCACGTCAATATTCTCTTTTATTGCACCTTGTTGCAGTAAAGAAGCAAATTTGCGCGCCGCCGCCTGCATTTTTTCGTCGTCTTTAGGCGCGCCAACTACTATACGGCTCGGGTAAAGGTTGTCGTAAAGTGCTTTGCCTTCCCTTAAAAATTCGGGACTGAAAATTATGTTTTTGCAATCATATTTATCCCTTACCGACTCGGTATAGCCTACCGGTACGGTGGACTTAATAATCATTACGGCATTTTTATTTACACGCATAACCTGCTCTATAACACTTTCCACAGCACGCGTATCAAAATAATTTTTATCCGGATCATAATTTGTGGGTGCCGCTATTACAACAAATTCCGCATCGCTGTAGGCGCTGTCGCCGTCCAATGTTGCAACCAAATTAAGTTTTTTGTTTGCAAGATATTCCTCTATTTCCTTATCGGCTATAGGTGATTTTCTGTTATTTAACATTTCAACCTTTTCGGGTATTATGTCAACCGCCTTTACCTCGTTATGCTGCGATAAAAGCACCGCTATGGAAAGTCCGACATATCCTGTTCCCGCTACTGCTATTTTCATTATTCAACACTCCTAAACAAAATTAAACATTATAAAAATCTTTATACCACTTTGCAAATCGCCGCAAACCTTCACGCAAAGGCGTTGACGGTTTGAAACCGAAATCCCGTTCCAAAGCGGAAGTATCCGCATAAGTTACGGGAACATCGCCCGGTTGCATAGGCACTAATTTTTTGTGCGCCTCAAAATCGTAATCGGCAGGCAATACGCCGGCCGCCAACAATTCCTCCTGCAATATACTTACAAAATCCAGTAAATTTTCCGGACTGTTATTGCCTATATTATACACCTTGTACGGCGGTAAAGGCAACCCGTCCTCACCGGTAATTCTCTCGGGGGCATGTTTCATAACGCGCGTAATACCCTCTACAATATCATCAACATATGTAAAATCGCGCTTGCAGTTTCCGTAATTGAAAATCTGTATTGTATCGTCCTTTAACAATTTGTTTGTAAAGCCGAAATATGCCATATCCGGCCTGCCGGCAGGTCCGTAAACCGTAAAGAAACGCAAACCCGTCGACGGAATGTTATACAGTTTTGAATATGCATGGGAAAGCAATTCGTTGCTTTTCTTTGTTGCGGCGTAAAGCGACACGGGATTATCAACTTTATCGTCCGTGGAATACGGTATTTTTTTATTGGAGCCGTAAACTGACGACGAAGAAGCGTAAACCAAATGCTGTACCCCTGTGTTGCCGCCGTCGTAGGAATGGCGGCAGGCTTCAAGAATGTTATAAAAGCCTATAATATTAGACTCGATATAAACATCGGGATTTGTAATTGAATAACGCACCCCCGCCTGTGCCGCAAGATTTACGACAACATCGGGTTTAAACTCGGCAAATACTCGCTCAATAAGCGCTTTATCCGCAATATTTCCCTTTATAAATTGCCATTTTGTGCCGCTGTGCCTTGCTGCCTTTTCTATTTCGTCCAAACGGTATTCTTTAATGGAAACATCATAATAATCGTTCATATTATCAAGTCCGATTATAATTCCGCCTTCATTTTCCCTTAACAGTTGAAGCGCTAAATTTGCGCCTATAAATCCGG
>CAKSKA010000021.1 GCA_934464615.1 uncultured Eubacteriales bacterium
AATACCTACTTAAAGCATCTAACCAAAAACTACGAAAAGCAGATTGCAAATCAGGCGGAACATTATACCACAATTTCAAAGGCAAATTTTGAATTAAGGAAATTCCGTCACGACTTTAAAAATATCAGTTTGGGTGTAAAAGGACTTATATCGGAAGGACGGACGGAAGAAGCCGTAGGCGTTTTGGAAAGTATGCAGGATGAAATCTACGATGCTACCGATTTAATGCTGTGCTTTGATACGGGAAACGGCATTGTGGATGCATTGCTTGCGGACAAGCAGCGAAGGGCGGCGGCAAAAAATATACTGATACAATTTGAAGGCTCGGTTCCGCCGAACAGTATAGTCGCAACAGACCTTTGCGTAATATTCGGCAACACCATAGATAACGCTATTGAAGCATGCGAAAAAATTGAAACGAATGATACCAAAACAATTAATGTTAAATGCGAGTGCGGCAACGGGTTTATGTTCTTAAAAATAACCAATCCCGTAAATAAACAGGTAACTGTTTTAAACAATACAGTCGAAACCACAAAAAGCAACAAACAATTGCACGGGTTTGGTATTTACTCGCTTAATCAGACGGTTAAGAAACACGCGGGTAATTTGGAAATCACCTGCAAAAACAGAAAATTTACAGTAGATATAAGTATGTGCTTGGCATAAAAAAATCCTCTTGAATATTCAAGAGGATTTTTTTATTCGGCCTGCTGTTTATTATCGTAAAAAACCATATGCCTGTCTTTAAGTAATTTTTTGTATTGGGTAGGCGTCATACCCATGACGCTTTTAAAAACCGCGAGAAATGTTTTATTGTCTTTATAGCCGGATAAATTTGCAATTTCGGAAATCTTCTTTTCGCTGCTTGCAAGCAGTTTGCAGGCAACCTCAATTCTGGCTTTTTGCAGGGCTTGAGAAAATGTCATACCGGTATCGGTCTTAAAACGCATTGATAAATACGAAACGGAATAATGATATTTTTCCGCAATATCCGCCAGTGTAAGATTTTCGGTGCAGCGTTTATTTATCTCATTTAAAACTTTTTTGGAATAGTTGCTGCCGATGTTATTGTTGGTAATTTTTCGCAGTGTTTTAATAATTATATTTGTAAGGTAATTTCGGATAACCTGTAAATAACCCGCTTTCATTTGTTCGCCTTCACGTTCTATGGCATTAAACAGGCTTAAAATCTCGCCGTTATCATCGTGAAAAATGCGGTCTATTGACGGAACAAGCCAATTAACATTTGTAAGCGGTATAAGATAATTCTTTACAATCGACGAAAAATTCGGGCAGTTGTAAAGCGTGTTATCCAAAAATTCGGGCAAAAACAGCAGATTATATACATTGAATTCCTTTTTATCAAGACTTTCGTAACTGTGATAAGTACCCTTATCAATAATAACATAATCTCCGGGTTTAAATGTTTGGGCGGTACCGTTAAAGTAATGCGTACCGCTGTTATCTGTAAAATACGCTATTTCAAAAAAACTGTGCATATGTGACTCTACACAGTAATCGGTTGCGGTGGTCATTTCGAATTTGTTCTCTTCCAACTTGAAAAATCTTAGATTCATAACTTCACCTTAAAACTGATACTTTACCGACATAATACCTAATACTTCTATAGGTCAGTATACACGTAAAAAATAATATGTTCAAGTGTAAATTTTTCCGTTTGGGGTGATTTTATATTGTTTTTGGGGTGATTATATTCAGTTTTTTCAGGGGCTCTGAATTTCATTGAAAACGGTGTGATTTTGTTGTAATCTAATCTTAGGAAAACAGCGGTATAAGCCGTCTGTTCCGAGTATTATTCTTTCAACAGGAGGAACATTATGAAGCTGAAAAATATCGGTAAAAAAATAATGTCTTGCTTTATGGCTGCCACCGTAATTGCAACATTGTTTTCTACTGCAATTTTTTATGCCAGCGCAGAAGGAGTAATTACCATAGATAATCTTAAAACCGAAAGTCTTAAAAATCCACTTGGTATAGATGTGGAAAAACCGATTTTCAGTTGGCAGATGTCTGACGGTACAGCTACCAGAGGCCAAAAGCAAACGGCATATCAAATTGTTGTTAAAAACGGCGATAACGAGACCGTTTGGGATACAGGTAAAGTTGTATCCGATCAATCCAATAATATTGAATACGGCGGCAGTACACTTACCGCCCGTACCCGTTACAATTGGACTGTAACGGTTTGGGATCAGAATGACGTTTCTTATACCTCGCAGGAAGACGCTTGGTTTGAAACAGCATTGTTGGCAGACAATGATTTTTATGAAAACGGTGTTTGGCTTACAAGGCCCGCAGCAGACGGCACAAGTAAGCAACTGCCGGCACCTCTTTTCAGAAAAGAGTTTAACGTAGACACCAAATTGCTTGTAAAAAGCATTAAGAGTGCGCGCCTCTACGCCACTGCGGCAGGTGTGTATGATGTATACTTAAACGGACAGAGAGTGGGCGACAGCTATTTAAATCCGGGCAGAACCGTATACAAATCGCTTTTATACTATCAGACCTATGATGTTACCGATTTGCTTAAATCCGGTGATAATGCAATAGGTGTTGTTTTAGGCCACGGCTGGTGGGACAAAGCAGGCGGAGAAAATACTGCGCCTTTGGCCTTTGTAGGCAAACTTGTTATTACCTACAGCGACGGCACTACCCAAACAGTAAATACGGACAACACCTGGAAATATTATAATGACGGTCCTATCCGCGACGACAACATTTTTGACGGTGAGAAATATGACGCCACAAAAATGCCGGGTGAATGGACTTCGGCAGGATATGACTATGACAGTTATGCCTGGCAGGATGTAACCGTAACCACTGCCGCTGACGAAGGCTTAGGCGAAATAGTTGCACAAAACGGCCCCTTGACAAAGGTGCTTTATACCATAAATCCCGTTTCCGTAAAAGAAGCCTATACGCTTGAAGCGAGCAATACGGAATATAAAGATCGCGCTGCTGAAATCGTTAAGGCGCAGGAAAGCGGCGCAAAAGTCAAGGTGTACGATTTCGGCC
The DNA here is from genome assembly GCA_934464615.1 of uncultured Eubacteriales bacterium. GTDB lineage: Bacteria > Bacillota > Clostridia > Oscillospirales > Acutalibacteraceae > SIG565. The sequence goes on from CAKSKA010000021.1 coordinate 3,040, forward strand.
AAAATATTGCAGGTATTGTAAGAATCAAGGTAAAGGGAACGGCAGGCTCAAAAATAACCCTCAGACACGGCGAACAATTGAACTGGGCAAATGAAGATCCTCAGATGATACATTCTAATCCGGATGATGCGCCGGGAACGATTTGGACCAGAAATCTGTACACAAATTATCCTACAGGTGCAAAACAAGAGGATTCTTATATACTGTCCGGCGACGGCGTGGAAACATTTGAAGCCACTTTGGTTTATCACGGTTTCCAATATATGCAGTTAAGCGGTGCCGACAGATACACCGCCGTACCGGATGATGTTGAAATAATCTCGGTTGAAGCGCTTGTTTTAGGCTCCGAACTTGAGGAAACAGGCACATTTGAGTCATCTAACGTAAATATAAATAAACTTGAGCAAAACACAAAATGGAGTTTGATTGATAACTTCCTTTCCGTACCGACCGATTGCCCCCAGAGAAATGAGAGAGTAGGCTGGACGGGCGACGCGCAGTTCTTTGCACGCACGGCAAGCTATTTAATGAATGTAAATTCATTTATGGCAAAATATATGGAAGACATAAAGGATTCAAGCAATCCCAACGGCAACTTCCCGGGCGGCGCTCCGGGCTTTAATGTTGAGGATCCTATAGGCGGTTGGAGTGACGCCGGTATTGTAATTCCTTACCAAATGTGGCAGCAATACGGCGATACAAGTTTTATAACAAACAACTACGCCGAGATGAAGAAGTATGTTGATTTATTGCTGTCTAATGCATTGGATACAACGTACACTCCCGAATATATAGACCGTCCCGGCGGAGATAGTAAAAATACGCTGTACGGTGACTGGATGGCAAAAGAACATACGCCGTATGCAATAACCGAAACAGCATTTGCCGCATACTCCACAAAGCTCTTCTCGGAAATGGCGGCGGCTGTAGGAAACACGGATGATGCCGCTAAGTACAGTGAGTTGTTTGAAAAATACCGCGCGGCATGGAATAAGGAATTTGTTGATCCGCAAACAGGTACAACAATCTGCCCCACATCCTATAAAAACATGCCTAATGCTAAACAAAACGGTAACACCAAATGGGGAACCGTTTACGGATACAACGATGACGGTACCGCAAAGGATAGTTCCAAGGGAACAGTTACTTTAAACGGCGAAACCTATGATATAGTAAACACACAATGCTCCTATATTTTGGGACTGCATTTCGGTTTGTTTAATGACGATGTGGTAAAACTTGCGGCAGAAAATCTGCACAACAAGGTTAAGAGCGATGATTATGGCATCAAAACAGGCTTTGCAGGTGTATCTTACATATTACCCGTTTTGGCGGATTACGGCTATGTGGAAGACGCCTATAATATGCTTGAAAAGACCACTCATCCGAGCTGGCTCTGGCCTGTTGTAAACGGCGCTACGACAATATACGAAACATGGGACGGATATAGCCGTGTCGGTTCGGGTCCTTATTGGTATTACTATTCCGGCTCCTTAAACCACTACTCTTACGGTACACCTACCGAATATATGTACAGATATATTTTAGGTATTGATACCGATTCCGTAAATACAGGATTTAAACACAGCGTTATAAGACCGACTGTAGGCGGCACTTTGACCTATGCAAAAGGCAGCTACAATTCTGTTTACGGAAAAATTGTAAGTAATTGGGAAAAGACAGAAAACGGTGCGACTTATGAATTTACCGTTCCTGCAAATACTACCGCAACGGTTTATTTGCCGCGTGAAATTGACAAGGTTTATACCGAAAGCGGCGTTTTGGCGCAAAATTCAAACGGTGTAACACTTGTAGACGGCGATGACGCCGAAGAAATCGTTTACAATTTGGAATCGGGTACATACACATTTGTCCTTGAAGATTCGTCGACAAAAACCTATAAAGTCAGCAATTCTTCACCGGCAATTCCTATGTTCGTCGATAAGTATGTTAATTTAAACAACGTTGCCGTTCAGTTTACCGATAACGGTAAGTATATTATAGGCAGCGCAATTAATTGGACAGCAGACGAATCGGCTGTAGGTATAGAATGTAATTCGGCAAGCAGGAGATTAACAGCAGGCGCTGTAGGCAAATGGCTGTTAAAGGCGGAATATGACGGTTTAACCAAAAATGTTTGGGTAATCGTTAATAACGAGAACGATTATAATTTCTGTTTGGTAGATCAGGATTTCACCGTAACGGGCGGATATGATTTATCATCATGGAAATGGGCTATGTCCACAAGTAATACTTCCACAGCGGCTAAGTGGGTAAGCACAAGCGGCGACTGGCGTTTTGCCGCACCGAGTACATCGCAAAAGTACGTATCGGTATTCGGTAACGGCGGAACAGGCGTTTACCTTTATAACGCGCCCATTCTTTCTGACTTTGAAGACTATACCATTTCTACGGATTATAAAGTACAGGGTAACGACGGCTATGTAAATTCTTCAGGTCTGTTCTTTAAAGCCGGTGCGGATTTTACTGCGGCAAACGGTACGTTGTTCTACACAACACCGAGAAAAGGTATGTATTTGGCACAAAGACAGTTCGGTGTTATGGGACTCGGCACTTGGGGCAGTCAATCATATGCCTCTACCGAGTACAGCGTCGTTTCCGCCGGTGTTCACTCACTTACAGGGGATAGCTGGCAGACAACCCTCGGCGACCAGACCACTGATACATGGACCAGCAGTTATAAACAGGATACCGCTTATTCAATTGTTAAAAACGGTAATTTCCGCAATGTAAATGTAAAACTCAGCGGAAATGATTTGGTGTATTCACTTGACGGCAACACCGTGCTTGATACAAAAGCGGATAAACTTTATAAACTGTCCAATGCACATTATACGTTGGCATCCGGTAAGCCGAGTAATACCGAAATTGACGCGGCAACCGTTAAGGCAAATATCCAAACCGAGGCGGGAAGCGCTATCGGCTTTATGGTTAACGGAAGCAGACTTTATATCCAAAACTTAAAGGTAATGCTTAATGATGTATCGGCGGAAACATTGCCTGAAATGTTCAATATAGAATACTTCAACATTACTTATTCTTCACCTGCAATTCCTATGTTTGTAGGTAAAACGGTTGACTTAAGCATTGTAAAAGTTCAAATGGAAAAGGGCACTGCAAGCGTTGCCGGCAGCGACGTTGATTGGAATATTGCCGAATCCACAACCGGTATTTCCTATAATAAAACAACAAAGCAGTTAAGCGCACACAAAAAAGGCAATTACAAGCTGACTGCTTCGTATAACGGAATTACCAAAAATGTTTGGGTAGTAGTAAACGAAGAAAACGATTATGATTTCTTCCTTGTAAATGAAGATTTAACTCTTGCCTCTACATTCGATTCGGATAATTGGATGTTTGCACAGGCAAAAACCAAAAACACCGCTACCAACGCTTTAAGGAAAGACGTTTATTACGGATACGCAAAGCCGAATGAAACACGTGATTATTTAGGCGTTATGGGAGATTTGAATGACGGCGGCGCAGGTTTTGTGCTGTACAATGCACCCATACTTTCGGATTTTGAAGATTATACAATTTTGTCCGATTACGCGTTTTCTACAAACGGCGGATACAGCTTCTCTCGCGGTCTTGTATTTAAAGCAAATGCAAACTTTGCAGCGGCAAACGGCGAGGCTTGTATGGAGTACGGCGACAAAGCCGGTATGTATCTGGCACAAAGGCAGTACGGCTTTGCGGGAATCGGTCAGCTGGGTAAAACTTCGTATGCATCCAACGAATACGGATTTGTAAGGGCAGGTATTACCTCGCTTTCCGGTGAGGAATGGAAAAACACATTGGGTAACCAAACTGCATCGGAAACATGGGTTTCAAAGTATAATCAGGCCGATACTACCTATTCCATAGGTAATTACGAAGACAACTACAGAAAAGTAAGCGTTAAATTAACGTCCAACGATATTATTTATTCGCTTGACGGCGAGGAAGTATTAAATACAACCAAACCTACTTATACTTTAACAGGCGCACAGTATGCACTTGATACAGGTAAAGCGCAGTATAAGGAAATCAGCAATGCAACGATTAAGAGTTATGTAAAAACCGAAGGCGGCAACGCAATAGGCTTTGTTGCCGACAGCGGATGGCTCAGGGCGAAAACGTTGCAGGTTAAACTTAATGATATTACGGCAGAAAGTATGCCCGAACAAACAGATTATGTATTTGACGCGGTAATTCCGGTAAATACCAGAATTTACCTCGGCAGCATTACCGTTACCGTAAACGGCACAAAAGTTTCTGGCAATGAGATAAGCTGGCAAACTCCGGGTATCGGTGACGCTGATTACAGCACATACGAAATCAGCGATAATTACCTTAATGTTTATAAGTGCGACGAGCAAAATCCTGTAATATCACTTAAAGGAACATACAACGGTAAAAATGTAGTATTTAAAATTACAACCGCAAATTACGGTACGGATACTGCGGCTCCCGTTCAGGTGTTTGCACCGTCCGGTATTACCGTTAAACCTTTGGGAGATAAAAATTACAGCTTTACGGTAAGCGATAACGCCTATTTGGTTCCCGGCACGCTTAAAGCAACCGATTCGGTTATGGGCGAATACTTAATGAACAGCGAAGGCGATACCGGAAAAGTGTACAGTGCGTACATTTACTCCGCAAGCACTATGAGCATAGACGGCGAGTTCGTTCAGGACGAAAACGAATTGCTTTATAACACCTATACTTTGGGTGCTTCCGTCAATCCGTCGAAGAGTGCAATAAAATTTGTAAGCTCCATTCCCGCTATAAGACGTTCGGGAGAAAGTATTGACCTTATTAACACCGAAGTAACATACGGCGGTAAGCAGGTTACAATAGTTGCGGCAGGCGCCTTGATTGTACCGAGTGCAATTATAGGCAGCAATACCGACGCTTTAAAAGTACAGGGATTTGAATTGACGGATGAAACCGTAAGCATTCCGGGATATACCGAAAAGGACTCAAGAATAACCGCAAGAAATGTTGTTATAGAGAAACTTAATAAAGCAACCGAAAACTATTCAAATGCTTCGGTAGCGCTTTACAACATTCCGGATGACATGAAGGATATAGATATAGCTTATGCCCCGTATTTAAGATATTTTGACGGTGAAAACTACGGTTACATTTATACAGATGTCACCTTAAGGTCGTATAACGGTGTTATGAAGGCCGCATACCCCGTAACAAAAACAACGACTGTAAGCAATATTGCCGTTGCCGGCACCAATCACGATTTCGACAACGATGCCTCAAGCGACGACATAAGCTATGCGCTTAACGAAAAAATAGAGTTTGTAATTAAACTTAAAGGCGCATATACTATCGAACATTCAATGTACAAGGATACACTGTCATCCAATCTTTCCACAATGGCAGGCGGATACGCCGACGAAACCGCATATTATAATGACAGCAGCAATATGAGCGCAGAGACTACCTTTAACAAAAACAACAAAACAACAAGGGTAGATAACTACAAGGTTTCGTATGATGCCGCAAACAACACCTACTTCTTTACAACGGACAGAAAGACCGCGGGCGCTGTTTTGCTCAAGGCAGTTGTTAAGGATATTGACGGCAACAATGTTATGGCAAACGATGCCATGGTAAGTAATTCTATTGATATGACCGTTTTGGTTGATTCCGAAAATGTTACTCAGGCACTTGAGGTAGGAACAAAAACGGATGCGTTGGTAGAAGCGGCAAAGGCAAAATACACCGAATGGAAATCAAATTGGGATGCACAGTTTAATTCCGTAATTGCTTTGAAAAACTCAAACGGTCAAACACTCAACGAGTGGCTGGCAACCGATGATTCAAAGCAAACGGGCGCGGTGTTCTCGGCGTCTTCCGACGGAAAAGAGCAAATAAGGATTGAATTTGCCGATAAAAGCGCTTCTGCTGCGGCGTACAGATTTATAATTGCTACCGATGCGGAAATAGGTACCGAAACAAACGGGGCAAATTACGATAAATTCAGATATACCGATTCAACGATCCGTCCGTCTACAGGGTTTATTTCAATTCCCCTTGGCAGCACACCCGCAGATATTAAGGGAGTTTACCAAGGCTATGGCAATAATCCGCCCGAGACCAAGGCACAAAGCGCGAACACAATTGAAGTGTATATGAATTCTCACGGATACGATCCGAAAATAACAAGTGTTCCCGCAGGCTCAAAACTTTCAAGCACTAACGAGTGGGAAGGCGGAATAGGCGCGTTTATGCAGTCAAGGCCAGGCGACGGCACACCCGAAAACATTTATAACTACGGCATAATTCGCCGCGATTATACGGCATTGCAGTTGGCAAAATCACTTGTTAATTGGAACGGTGAAAACATTTTGACAACAGGCGTATCCATGGGTGCTTGGCAGTCTGTTTTAATGGCTGCGCTTGACGATAAAGTCAACAACACCAAAATCGCTATCCCGTGGATGTGTCAGGTCGGTGCTGCACAAAACGGCTGCATTTATTCCTGGCATCCCGTTTACGATGCAGGTCTGCCGTACTTCAGTACCGTAACAGCCGCAAGAATTATAAACGAGCGTGTTGAAAACGGTAATACAGCGTACAATATGAATATTGAATTTGCCGGTATGGCGGACTATTCGGCTTCGGCTCCTCTTGGAGTTATGGCATTGTACAACGCATTGTCGTCCGATAAAGCAGGCACAAGCGTTACATTCTACCAGTTCGGCGATCACGGCGGTACACAAACCACACAGGGAACGCTTCGTTTTAAAGCGGTTCGCGAAAAGAAATCTACTGTTCAGTAAGGAGAGAATAATAATGAAATACTATGAATCACCCGAAGTAACCGTTATTGAACTCAACCCGACTGATGAGGTTACGACTTCTTTTATTGAATCCGGCGAGGATAATAATGCCGAGTGGCTCAATCAATGGGCATCAGCACTCGGACAGTTATAATACTTTACATACAATCGGCCAGCCTCCAAACTCCGATTTGTATAAATTTTGCCTAAACAGCCCGACACTTTTGTGTCGGGCTGTTTGGATTATTATTTAAGAATTAAGTGTGTAAGTTATTATTAATACATAAAGCAAAAACCTCGAAAATCGCCGGTAAATAAGGCATTTTTCGAGGTTTTTTAATGGAGCTGCTAACCGGATTTGAACCGGTGACCTCGTCCTTACCAAGGAATAAGTCAATTTTTTAAAACCCTTTATTTATGCAGGTTTATGGACTGTTTAAAAAATAATAGCATACTTTTCGCATACTTTTTCATTAAATCCAGTTTCAGGAAAGCGGTTATATATTCAATTCTTAATAAAAAATATTTATAAAAACAAAAAAATAGGGAATAACCCTTAACTATAATAAGAGTTATTCCCTAAAATATTATATAATTATTATTTAATTTCTATCTGGAATTTTTTGATTGCTTTACCTAATAAACCAGCATATCCATCCATTCTATTATCAGTTTTATCATCAACTTGCCAATTATAATAAAACGGTTTACCATCTGCGCAAACTCTATAATTGGCATATTTATATGGCCTGATGTTGTCTGGAGTATAATAATATGCTTGAATAGCATCTATTACTTTACCATTTCCGGCATAACCGTTTTGAGCATCGTTAATGTTATAACCTGTTACATGCGGCAACCATCCGCCACCTTTAACATGAACTCGATATTTTATAGATCCTTGACTAACTTTAATGGCAACATCTGTTATATTACCTCTTTTACTGCCGGCATAATCATCAAGATTCTTAACTTCTGGTAACCATTCATTACCATTAATGCAAACTTTATAGAATACATCTACCTTTTCATCACGTGCAGGAACTATATCTGGGTGTGATTGTACTTCGGAATCGGAATCGGTTTTCTTAAATATATTATTAATCATAAAATTCATATCAAACCTGTCATTTATTCCGCCAATTTGTCCGTTAGAAGTATATTGCCATATGTCATAAGGTCTGCCGAACCCGTTAACCTTATCGCCGTATTCGGCAACCCATTTGCTTACATTTTCGTACCAGTCATCAGTCATTTTCTCGTTCCAAAAGGCAGAACGGGA
>CAKSKA010000022.1 GCA_934464615.1 uncultured Eubacteriales bacterium
GCGGATTTAGCTCATCTGGTAGAGCGCCACCTTGCCAAGGTGGAGGTAGCGAGTTCGAGCCTCGTAATCCGCTCCAACCAAGGACGCTTAAAATTACCTTTTAAGCGTCCTTTATTAAACTGAATACGGCACCATAGCCAAGAGGTAAGGCAGAGGTCTGCAAAACCTTTATGCCCCGGTTCAAATCCGGGTGGTGCCTCCAAAAAGTCCTCATTCGTAAGAATGGGGATTTTTATTTATTAAACGGTTACTCCGTTTTTTGTCATGAAGGTTTTTCGGAAGCAATAGGCAGTGTGACAGGACTTGAACTCGCCGCGGTTTCGCTTGACTGAGTAGTTCTGTTTGTTTTTTACAGAATGTTTTTATCAAATTAAGGAGATTAACTATGAAATATCCGTTAGAAGAAAATTTACCTTATTCTGCGCTTGCCGTAATTGTTTTGGCAGTGTTTTACGGAATATATTTTACAAAAATGTTGCTGCAAAAACGACATGGTATAACAACAAGTCAAATCGGGCGCCGAAAGGAAAAATCCATACATACGGTGGAATTGTTTATGGGCGCGGCTACTCTCATCGCTCCCGTGTCGCAGCTTTTATCGGTTATATTCGGTTGGAATTATATGCCGTCAAGCGCCCGTTTTACCGGTTTTTGCATAGCGGTGATAGGGGATATAATCTTTTTGATTTCGGTAATATGTATGAAGGACAGTTGGCGTGCCGGAATTCCCGATAAGGATAAAACCGAACTTGTTACAACCGGTATTTATAAGTACAGCCGAAATCCTGCTTTCCTCGGGTTTGACTTTATGTATATAGGCGTGCTTCTTATGTATTTTAATTTGCTTACGATTGTTTTTTCGCTTTTTGCGGTTGTTATGCTGCATTTGCAAATTCTACAAGAGGAAAAATATTTGTCCGTTGTTTTCGGGGACGCATATACGGAATATAAAAAGCGGGTATTTCGTTATCTCGGAAAAAAGTCTTGACAAGTAACCGAACGGTAACTATAATAAAGTTACCGTTCGGTTACAATGCATTAAGGAGGTAAAATTATGGCAGGCGATACAAAAAAGAGGATTTTGGAAACCGCGCTTGAATTATTTGCGCAGAGCGGATACATGGGAACTTCTATGAGTGACATTGCAAAAGAACTTGGAATAACTAAGGGCGCTTTGTATAAGCACTATACAAGCAAACAGGAAATTTTGGACAGCATTGTGGAACGGATGAATAAAATGGATTATGAACGCGCCGAAGCATACGAAATGCCTGAAACGGAGCCGAACGGCTTTGCGGAAGCCTACCTTCACACGCCGATTGAAAAAATTCGGGCATATGCCATTGCACAGTTTGATTATTGGACCAAGGAAAAATTTTCCGCAGATTTCAGAAAAATGCTGACGCTTGAGCAATACCGCGATCCAAAGCTCGCAAAACTTTATCATGATTACCTTGCAACCGGTCCTGTCAGGTATATGGCGGCGATTTTCAGGAATCTGACAGACAGTGATGAATCGTCAATGCAGTTGGCATTAGAGTTTTACGGACCGATGTTTTTACTTTACAGCGTTTGGGACGGAGCAGAGGAAAAAGAGAGCGTTGCGCCGCAGCTTTGCAGGTACATTGACCGATTTATTGCACGGATTAATCCCTAAAAAGCAGAGACGATATGACAGAAACCTATTATGCGACGGGTTGGTATGACGGTTAAAATCTTACCAAAACACCTGCCGCACTGTAAAAGGAGTAATTTGAAAATGGAAAAAAATATTATTATACGACAGGAAAAAAAGGAAGAATACAGGCAAGTTGAAAACCTGACGCGCGAGTCGTTTTGGAATGTGTACAGACCGGGATGTATGGAGCATTATGTGCTGCATTGCTATAGGGACGATCCCGCATTTGTACCAGAGCTTGATTTTGTTATGGAACTTGACGGAAAACTTATAGGTCAGGTGATTTACGTACGCTCCGAGATAGACTGCGATGACGGACGAAAAGTGCCTATAATGACTTTCGGGCCTATATGCATTGCACCCGATTTTAAACGGCAGGGTTACGGGAAGAAACTGCTTGATTATTCTATGGAACAGGCAAAAAAGATGGGCGCAGGTGCGCTTGCCATTACCGGTAATATTGATTTTTACGGAAAGTCGGGTTTTGTTTCCGCAAAGACAAAGGGCGTGCGTTACGCGGACGATCCGGATGCGGATTATTTCCTTATTAAGGAATTGTCGGCAGGCTTTTTAGACGGTATTTCCGGTACTTATAAAGATCCTGAGGGATATTTTGTCTGTGAGAAAAATCCACAGGGATTTGAACAGTATGAGGCAACTTTTCCCAAAAAGCAAAAACTGAAACTGCCCGGACAATTGTTTTAAACAGGTGTTTTGGAAAGGGAAGTATAAGACATATTTTACTAACCTGTAAATGTGCGGCAGGAGTTTTAAAAAGCAGTAAACAATTAAAAATCACATTCGTTTAAAGCGTAGGGCTGATAACGGGTGTGATTTTTTTGTATGACAGAAAATCAACCACGGTTTCGCTCTCCGACTTGTATGTTGCGGCTTTTAGTTTATTTTTGCCTTAAGTAATTATTGATTTATCTGTGAGCGTATGATATACTATAAATGAATAATCAATCAGTTATTTATAGGGGGCTGATATATACATATGAGAACCGAACGGCAACACAACGAGAAAAAGCAGGAGATTATGGAAAAGTGTTTTGAGTGCTACGCGGAAAACGGACTTAACGGTACGGGAATTAAAGCGTTGGCGGCAGCATGTAATTGCACAACAGGTAATCTTTATGTTTATTTTAAAAATCTTGATGAACTGATTATCGAGTCGACGGCGTACTGTATGGCAAAGGTAGAGGACGAATTTATGGAAAAAGCACCGAAAACTCCCGAAGATGTAATGCGGTTTATAGAGGAAATCCCATACTGGACAGCAAAAAAGCACGGCAAAAAGTACAGATTAATGTATCAAATTTACACTCATCCGAAATATATTGAATATGGAAAGAAATTTTTTGAGGGTGTAAATGAGCGATACACGGCATATGCTAAATTGTTGGAGCATAAAATCGGTATTCCGTATACTGTTATAACACCGCTTATTTTTATATTTGTCCGCGCGTGTGTGCACTTTGCCATGTTCGAGGACGAATATTACTTAAAATCCCAAATGGAAGTATTAAAACAGGGAGTTGCCCTGTTTGCAGATAAATACCGCTCGCAATACTTGAACGGAGGTAACGAGAAATGAAGAAACGAATACTCAGTATCCTGCTGGCGCTGTGTATGGTACTTTGCATTGTGCCGGTGTCAGCTCTGGCGGATGATACGGCGCTGCGATCCATCGCCGTCCAAAACATCGGTCCTAACGAAGCCGCAATAGATACCGACCTGTATGAAAAAATGTCTGCTCGAGCCAGCTTAATCAAGCTGGTAGACGACATTGATATCGGCACCCTGTCGATTGATTATGAGGTTACCATTGACCTCAACGGTCATGTGCTGAAAATGATCGGTAGCGGCAGTGTCTTTAAGGTCGAGAAGGGCGGACATCTGACCATTATCGACAGCGATCCCGACGCGGCGCATAAATTCACTCCCAACGCCGACGGCCTGTGGGTACTGGATGAAACCAGCGGCACAAAGACCGTCAATGGCGGCGTCATCACCGGTGGCACGGGCAGCAGCATCGGGATATCTGTTTATGGCGGCGGCGTGTACGTGGAGGGCGGCGGCACGTTCACCATGGACGGCGGCAATATCGTGGGCTGTACGGCTTCCACCACCTTTCAAGCGCGGGGCGGCGGTGTGTTCGTGGCTGAAAAAGGCACGTTCACCATGTCCGGCGGCAGTATCACGGGTTGCACGACGGTGGGAGGTCTTTCTTATGGCGGCGGCATCTACAATGAAGGGACCGTCACCTTGTCCGGCACGGCGGAGATCCGGGACTGCCATGCAAAAGACGGTGATGGCGAGGCTGCATATGGCGGCGGCATTTCTGACAACGGCAGAGCTTTTCAGATCAGCGGCAATGTGAGGGTCACCGGCTGTACGGATGACGGAGGTAAAACGGACGCCATGATTATGAACATCGGAAGTGTCATCAGCGGCGGCACATTCGACGGATCGGTGCTGAACTACGGCACGATCAGCGGCGGTACCTTTAACGGCAAGGTGGTCAACGATTACAAGATCACCGACGGTACCTTTAACGGCGAGGTGGTCAACTACGCCACGATCAGCGGCGGCACATTTAACGGCACGGTGACGAATTACGGCACGATCACCAAAGGTGCGATCAGCGGTGTCACCTTGACCTATCAGCTAAACGGCGAGGACTACGTTACGCAGATCGTGCAGAGCGGCAATGCGGCAACGCCCATTTACCCCTTCGTAGACGCAGGTCAGGTCTTCGAAGGCTGGCTTAAGGCCGACGGCACGATGTGGGACTTCACCACGGCTGTGACGGAGAACACCACCCTGACAGGCTGGGTGTACGTCCCCGTGACGAATGAAACGGAACTGAAAGCGGCTCTGGCGAAATATACGGTGGACATCATCCGGCTGACGGACGATATCGACATCGACAGTTCCCTGACCATCCTCCGCAAGCTCACCCTCGACCTGAACGGTCATGTGCTGAAAATGACCGGCAGCGGCAGCGTTATCATTCTGGATGACAAGAGCGGCACCACCGGAGACCTGACACTCATGGACAGCGACCCCACGGCGGAGCACAAATTCAAGGTCAACGGAGTGGAGCCGTGGGTGCTGGATGACAGCGGCACGGAGATCGTCAAGGGCGGCGTCATCACCGGCGGCACGGGAACTAAAATCTTCAACGTCAACTTCTTGGAAGGCGGCGGCGTGAACATCGGCGGCGGCGCGCTCACCATGAACGGCGGCAATATTGTCGGCTGCATAGCGCAATATGGCGGCGGTTTGTACCTCTGTCAAGGTTCGTTTACCATGAACGGCGGCAGCATCGTCGGCTGCTCGTCAACATACAGAAGTCTGACCACCGGTGAACCCGTCGAAAGCGGCATATATGGCTATAGTTATGACCGAAGTAAACTCAGTGTGATCACGCTGAACGGCGGCCTGATCAAAAACATCGGCCAATACGGTATCAATACCAGGGCTGGTACCATCATTTATGCCAATGGCGGCGAGGTATACGGAGAGTTTAGCGTAGGCCAAACCAGTAAGGTCACCAGTCTCCCCGGACATACCGGCGTCACCGTCTTCAGAGGACGGACGGTGATCGACGGAGCTTACGGTGCAAATGTAAGCCATATTGACTGGGGCATCTATTACGGCGAGCTGTACTTTGTTGACGGCGGTAAGGATATAACCACCGGTCTCACTGTGACCTACATGACTGACGGCGTCGAGTACGCAAAGCAGATCCTGCCCTCCGGTACTCTTGCGACGCGTCCCGACGCGCCCACAAAGAAGGGCTATGACTTCGTCCGGTGGCTCAAGCCTGATGGCACGGCTTGGGATTATGCCAAAGATACCGTCACCGAGAATATCACATTGTCCGCAAAATGGATACCGCACACCTACACGGTGACCTTTGACTCTACCGGCGGCAGCGAGGTAACAACAAAGACAATGACCGCCACCTACGGCGAGCCGCTTGCCAACATGCCCGTGCCACGGCGCGAGGGCTATGTATTCCTCGGCTGGTATGACACAATGACCGGTGGCAAGTGCTACGGTGACATCGACGGCAACGGCACAGACGCATATGATAAAGACGGAAATACCACTTTGTATGCACAGTGGATGGAGGCTCCCTCGCGTATGGTCTATTTCAACACACGCGGTGGCACAATGACAGGCCCTACCGAAGTGCTGCACAAGACTAACACACCCATTGCCAGGCCGAGCGATCCCACCAAAGTGGGGTACACCTTTACCGGCTGGTATACGGACAGCGCCTGCACGCAACCGTGGAACTTTGATGACTGGATGACAGAGGAATTTACACTGTACGCCGGATGGACAGTTAATCAGTACACAATTACCATCAAGCGCGAGAACGGCGAAGCCGATATCATCATAAAGCAAGACTTCGGAACAGCTGTTACTGCTCCGAATTTGACAAGAACAGGATATACATTCGATGGCTGGGACAAAACATTCCCAACAACTATGCCTGCCGAAGATATTACAATCACGGCGCGGTGGAAAATAAATCAGTACACAATTACTTTTGATACCGACGGCGGCAGTAAAATTGACGCCATAGTACAGGATTACGGTACGGCGATTACAGCACCTGCCAACCCGAAGAGAAACGGCTATACCTTCAAGTGTTGGGATAAAGTTATCCCAAAAACAATGCCTGCGGAAAATATAACAATTAAAGCACAGTGGACGGACATCGAAAAGCCGACGGGTGAAATAAGCGTCGGCACAAGTAAATGGAAAACTTTCCTCAACAATATCACTTTCGGGCTGTTCTTCAAGAACACGCAAACGGTGACAATTACCGCAGTCGATAACAGCGGCGAGGCTGTAAAAATTGAATATTTGCTGTCGGCTAAAGAACTGACCGCGGCTGAACTTGCAAACGCGTCTTTCACAGCGTACACCGCACCGTTCGGCATCGATCCCAATAATGAATATATTGTCTATGCCAGACTGACCGACACGGCAGGGAATGTATCCTACATCTGCTCGGACGGCATTGTGCTTGACAGCGTAAACCCCGTTATCTCCGGTATTGAAAACGGCAAGATTTACTGTGCGGCGCAGACTGTTACGATAACCGAGAAGTACGCATATACCGTCACCGTAAACGGAACGGCAGTCACGCTTGATAAAAACGGCAGTTTTGTTCTTAATTCGGCGAATAACAAGCAGAAAATAGTTGTCACCGACAAGGCGGGCAACACCGCAGAAATGACCGTGACGGTAAATAACGGCCATACATTCGGCGAATGGGTATCGAACGGCGGCACGCACACACATAAATGTACTGTGGATGGCTGCAACGGTACCGAAACGAAAGACTGTTACGGCGGTACTGCTACCTGTACCGAAAGGGCGATATGCGAGGGCTGCGGCAAGGCCTACGGCGAGACAGACGCAAAGCACCATCCGACTCTTGCGCATATGCCGGCAAAACAGGCAACCGCCGATGCCGAGGGCAACAATGAATACTGGCACTGCGGTGATTGCGGCAAGTATTTTTCCGATGAGGCAGCGGAAAACGAACTTGACGCAAAAGATATTACGGTGCCGAAATTGCAAAACACCGCCAACCCCGAACCGACAAAACATAACGGCGGCGTTGCGGCAGGAATTGCGCTGGCTTTGGCAGGCGCAGGTGCGGCAACAGGCGCGGTGTTATTTATCAGAAAAAAGAAAAAAAGATAATATAACAGGCAATAAAAAAGCGTAATCCGTACGGATTACGCTTTTTATAATTTGTATTTTACCGTTTTAACTTGTGCTGTTTTAATTTGCAGGACTCAACAACCATTTTTGAAAGGGCGATTAATGCCATAACATTGGGTATTACCATTATGTTATTAAACATATCGGTAAGTTCCCAAACAAGATCGTTTGAAAGCACAGAGCCTAAGAAGATGAATATAATGGCTATTACAGAGTAAATGAGATTTGACTTTTTGCCGAACAGATAGTTAACATTAATCCTGCCGAACAGGTTCCAACCCAGAATGGTGGAAAACGCAAAGAACAGCAGGCAAATTGCCACAAACATATTGCCGACGGTATTATTGCCGAATGCGTTGCCGAAAGCAATTTGTGCCGCATTTGTTTTTGATACGCCGAGCGCCGCAAGATTTTCGGCATTTAATACCTGATTATGAAGTATGCCGCCTTCCGTAAACAGTGTAGAAATAACAACAAGCGCGGTCATTGTAAGCACTACAAATGTATCTATAAATACGCCTGCCATTGCAACAACGCCCTGATCATGCGGATCTTTAACATTTGCGAGCGCGTGTGCGTGCGGTGTAGAACCCATACCGGCCTCGTTTGAGAAAAGTCCGCGTTTAACACCTTGGCTTATTGCCGTTTTAATTGCATAGCCTAAGCTTCCGCCGACTATCGCCGTAGGATTAAAGGCGTATTTGAATATAAGCCCAAAGGTTTCCGGGATGTATTTTATGCGTATGCAAAGCACAATAAGTCCGCCGATTATGTAAAGCACAGCCATTACAGGCACAATTTTTTCGGTTACCGAACCTATACGCTGAATTCCGCCTATAAATATAAAGAAGGCAATTATGCAAAGTGCTATGCCTATTATCCATTCCGGAATTCCGAATGCCGTGTTGCAAGCCTCGCTTATGGAGTTTGACTGTACCATGGTGCCCATAAATCCGAGTGCAAGGGTAATTGCAACGGCAAAAAATCCTGCAAGGAATTTGCCGAATTTGCCCTTAAAGGCAGTGCGTATGTAGTAAACCGGACCGCCGGATACCGTTCCGTCCTCGTGTACAACCCTTGTTTTTTGGGCAAGTATTGCCTCGCTGTAAATTGTTGCCATACCGAAAAACGCTATTATCCACATCCAAAAAATAGCGCCGGGACCGCCTATAAGTATTGCGCCGCAGGCGCCTACTATATTGCCCGTGCCGACTTGTGCGGCGATTGCTGTGGTAAGGGCTTGAAATGATGATAAACCGCCCTTGTGTTTTTTGCCGTTAAGGTTAATGTTACCGAAAGTTTTTTTCATACTTTCTCCGAAACATCTTACCTGTACAAAGCGTGTGCGTATTGTAAAGAACACGCCTGTGCCTATCAAAAGGATAATAAGTATGTAATCCGACAGATAGGAATTGATTTTTTGCACTATAGGTAAAAGTGCGTCTTGAATTGCCTGCATTTGTTGTACCCCCTAAAAAAATTGCTGCCCGACGTTTATCGGACAGCACGGAAAAAACAAATAAACAAACATATTCAAATAATAAAAGTAAAAGAATAGTTATGCTCTGTCTGTTTGCCTGAGAGATTCGGCGTAAGCCTTGCACCTTCGGCATTCAACTGAATGAATTCTCCAGAGTGTCCTCCGCTGCCGGTTTAATAAATCCCGACAGTTTCATCGAACGTCATATAAAATTGCAATAAGTATTGTAATGCATTTAATAACTATTGTCAATACTTTGTCGAAAAAACATTGAATTTTGTGCTTGTTTTTTATTTTAATTGTGATATTATTAATATGTAAAATGTGTGGTGATTTTATGAAAAGGTTTCTTGTGCTTTTTGCGGTGGCTGCTTTGTGCGCAGGTGTTTGCGGCTGCACACAAAACAAACTTAAAATTGATACGGTAACACAGTCGCCCTGCGTGGTGGGCAGCGATGTAAAACGCTTTATAATTTCCGCCGCAAACACTGCGGAAGATATAACCGCCTGCAGCGCGGAAGTTGTGCCGGTACAGGCAGAGCATATACCGGTTGAAAAAATCAATTTAAGCAAGTACAGCGCAACCCTTACGGTAGGAAATAAATTTATGCCTATTGTTACAATGCTGCCGGAAAATGCGGATAATAAGGATGAGATATGGGAGTCGGACAATACGGATATTGCGACGGTAAATAAATACGGCAATATAACCGCAAAGGGTGTAGGCAAGTGCAAAATTACGGTTAAATCGGCGGATAATCCAGAAGTTTATGCCGTGTTTGAACTTACGGTCAACGAGCCTGAAAAAACGGAACTTACCTATATTGACGGTATTCTTATAGTCAACAAAACGTACGCTTTGCCGTCGAACTATAATCCGGGTACCAATCCCGAGGCCAAAGCTGCGCTTGATAAAATGTTTGCCGATGCGGCAAAGGACGGTTGTTCAATGCGTGTGGTATCGGGATTCAGGAGTTACAATATTCAAAAAGGACTTTACCAAAGTTATGTGCGGCGTGACGGCGTTAAAAATGCCGACAGGTATTCTGCCCGTGCGGGACATTCCGAACACCAGACCGGTTTGGCATTTGATATTAACGATGCCAGCAGCAGTTTTACCGGTACAAAGGAAGCAATTTGGCTTGAGAAAAACGCGTATAAATACGGATTTATCTTACGCTATCCGCAGGGTAAGGAAGATATTACAGGTTATATGTTTGAGCCTTGGCATTACAGATATGTCGGCATCCAAAACGCGGAAAAACTGTTTAACAGCGGACTTACAATTGAGGAATACTATAATATAACTTCGGTATATTCATAAAAAAACGGAACACTGTTTAAGTGTTCCGTTTAATTTTGTTTATTCTATTTTTATTTGCAGCTTGTCAATTTCAACGCCCATAACTCCGGCATATCCGTCCATACCGTTTTCTTTGCTGTTGTCGCTCTGCCAGGGATAGTATTTTCCGTTAACGGCTGAAACACGGTATTTTGCAAATCTGTAAGGTCTTACACCGTCGGGTGTAAAATAATAAACTTCAACGGCGTCTATAGGTCTGCCGTTACCGGCATATCCGTATTTGTCGTTGTTTTGGTCATACCCTTTAACATACGGCAGCCATTCGCCGTTTTTTACATGTACGCGGTATTTAACAGATCCCTTATCCACCTTTATCATGACATCTGTCACGGGTTTTCCCGGTATTCCTGCGTAGTCGTCAAGGTTTTTAACCTCGGGCAGCCAGCGGCCTGCCGTGCGCACCTTGTAATAAATATTTATTTTGTCGGGATAGTCGGGAGCACTCGGCTGTGCAAAAAAGATGTCGTTAAGCATAAAATTCATATCTGTTCTGCCGGATATACCTTCAATATTGCCCGATGATGAATATTGCCACATATCATAAGGTCTGCCGAACCCGTTAACTTTGTCACCGTATTCGGCAACCCATTTGCTTACATTTTCGTACCAGTCATCAGTCATTTTCTCGTTCCAAAAGGCAGAACGGGA
>CAKSKA010000023.1 GCA_934464615.1 uncultured Eubacteriales bacterium
CTAAGCGCAATTTTTATTGTAAGTGTGGGTGTTTTTTGCTACTTTAAGTTTTTTGCGGCGAAAAAACGCCCTTATGTTATCCTCAAACTTAACCAATTTTTTCTCGTTAAAAAGTCCCCATATAACAAAGCCTACCGCCAGTATTTCCGCTAATGACTGTAACACCATTCCCAATGACATAAGATTTTCTCCTTTACCGAACATTTGTTCGTATTTCGTATTTTTATTATAACAGATGATTTTTAATTTGTCAACTGTTTCTTTATTTTTATTATAATTCGGCGGCTGTACCAAAATACGGACAATGAAAGTATAAATTCAATTATTACAAAAAAATACAATTTGCCGCTTGTTATTGAAATTACATAAACTTTGTATTATAATTTTTGCAGTGCCGCAGACGTTTTGCGACATAATATTTACGGAGTTATTATATATGAATATATCTTTTTACACACTGGGATGTAAAGTTAATCAGTACGAAACGCGCAGCATTGCAGAGCAGTTTAAAAAATCGGGCTATACCGAAGTGCCCAACAGTGCAAACGCGGATGTTTTTTTGGTTAATTCCTGTACCGTAACCGCCGAAAGCGACAGGAAAACCAGACAGATGGTGCGGCGGTTCCGCAAGCAAAATCCTCAGGCGGTTTTAATACTTGCAGGCTGTATGCCGCAGGCTTTTCCCGAGGATGCAAAATGCCTTACCGAAGCCGATATTATTGTCGGCAATACGGATCCTGCCGAACTGCCGGAACTTGTAACCCGTTTTATGCAAACGGGCGAGCGCATAATTAAAATAGGCGAACATAAACGGCGTGAGAAATTCAACACCCCTATAATTGAAGACTTCGGCGAGCATACCAGAGCGTTTATGAAAATTGAGGACGGATGCGACAGATATTGCACCTATTGCATAATTCCGTCCGCCCGCGGCGATATACGTTCAAAATCCACCGCTGACATACGGCGCGAAGCCGCCCTGCTGGCAGATTCCGGATACAGCGAAATAGTGCTTGTGGGAATAAATCTGTCATCCTACGGCAAAGACAGCGGTGAAAATTTATGCGACGCGGTTAACGCCGCAGGAGCAGACGAGCGCATTAAACGCATAAGGCTCGGCTCGCTTGAGCCTGACCTTATGAGTGACGAAATGCTTGCACGTCTTGCAAAAAACGATAAATTTTGTCCGCAGTTTCATTTAGCGTTGCAGTCGGGCTGTGACGCCACCCTTAAGCGCATGAACCGTCATTATGATACCGCGTTCTTTTACGATTTGGTAAAGCGCATACGCGCGTCTTTTAACAATGCGGCGATAACCACCGACATTATGGTCGGTTTTGCGGGAGAAACCGAGGATGAGTTTAACCAAAGTCTTGACTTTGTAAAAAAGGTCGGATTTTCAAAGTCGCACATTTTTGCCTACTCCAAAAGGGCGGGCACAATGGCGGCAAACCTTAAAACGCAGGTAAGCGCCGAAGAAAAACAACTGCGCAGTCATAAAATGGCGCAAGCCGCGGCGCAAAGCGAAAAGGAATTTTTGCGCCATCAGGTCGGAAAGGTTTGCAAGGTATTATTTGAAACTTCGCTTAATAATGTATATTCGGGATACACTGAAAACTATACGCCCGTAAAGGTTGAAAGCGCCACCGATTTACGCAGGAAAATTTTTAATGTAAAAATAACTTCCTGCGGCGAAGACTTTGTTACGGGCGAAGTATGCGAGAGGTAGAAAAATGATATTAAGGATAATGACGACCGTTGCGGCATTGCTTTTATCGGCTGTTTTTGTTATTTTGTTTAAGAAAAACAAAATAAGCGCAGCGGTTATGCATAAAACGGTTGCCGCAACAGCCGCTGTGTTTTTGGTTGTATTTATTTCAACATTTTTTATAGGTGCAAAAATTCATGTTAACGGCAGTGGTAATTTAACCGTGGAGGTTTTCGATACCTACACCGATTCAGGCGCGACGGCGGAATACCAGGGTAAAAATGTTACAAATAAGCTGTCGGTATCCGGCGATGTCGACACATCAAAAATAGGCGATTACATTATAGAATACAGCTTTGTTGCCGGCAAACACAAATATAAAGCAGAGCGAACCGTACACGTTGTAGATACCGTCACACCGCAAATAGCATTAAACGGAGATGAAAACTGCACGGTATCTTCCTTGGAACTTTTTAATGACGAGGGTGCAACCGCAACCGACAATTATGACGGCGACATTTCGGCGCAAATAAAAACCGAAATTAAAAAGTTAAGTGAAGCTGCTTATGACGTCATTTATACGGTTGCCGACACTTCCGGTAATACGGCAAGCGTCACACGACACCTTGAAATAAAGGATATTGTGCCGCCCGTAATTACGCTGAACGGCGGGAATGTAAGCGTTTTGCTCGGCGGTGTGTACAACGATCCGGGATTCAGCGCGAAAGACGACCTTGACGGCGACATTACAGGCAAAGTTTCGGTTTCCGGAAATGTGGATACTTCCGGTGCCGGAGCGTATACCTTAACATATACCGTTACAGACGCCGCCGGAAATACTGCAACCGCCAAACGTACGGTTACGGTTTATGTGCCGGAAGATCCGTCCTGCTCCCGTATATGCCTTACATTTGACGACGGGCCCAGCAACGACGTTACAATACGTATTCTGGACATTTTAAAGCAGAATGATGTAAAGGCAACATTTTTTATTTGCAATTACAGCGATGATAAAATCCCCATTTTGCGCCGTATTATAGACGAGGGACATTCTATAGGAATACACGGCTATTCGCACGATTATGCGAAAATTTACGCAAATGACGATGCCTTTATTAACAATATAAACAGTCTGCGCGATAAGCTGAAAAACGATACCGGCTACACCACGGACCTTATGCGTTTTCCGGGCGGCAGCTCCAACAAAGTAAGCAAAAAATATAATTCCGGCATAATGACTCGCCTTACAAAGCGCGTAACGGCAGACGGCTGGCGATATTACGACTGGAACGTTTCCAGCGGGGACGCGTCGGGCAACAATATACCGGCATATAAACTTATTGCAAATTTTAAAAGCGGAATAAAAAAGGGCAGAACCAACGTAATTCTTTGCCACGATATATCTTCCAAACGCACAACCGCAGACGCACTGCAAAGCATGATTGATTACGGCAAGGCAAACGGATATGTATTTTCCGCTATAGACGGCGGAACACCGCAATGCCACCACGGCGTAAACAACTAAACAATAAAAAACATCACGGCCTAAGGCGGAACCGATAAGCCTTAAACCGTGATGCTTTTTTATTAATCTTTTTTATTAATCTTTTCAATTATATCGGGTATTTCCTCTACCGTATCTACCGTATATTTCGGCTTTTTAATATAATCAAACGGCCAATGCCCCGAAGTTTTAACCCACACCGGAGTAAACCCCGCGCTGCCCGACGCATATACATCATTAAGCGGACTATCGCCTATATAAAGCGATTCCTCAGGCAACACCCCGAATTTTTCGCAAAAGTAATCAAAAACACGGGTATCGGGTTTTTGATACGGCGTGTCACCGCTTACAACTATAAAGTCAAACATTTCCGGAAGCCCCAACATATTAAGTTTTGCATACTGTAAATCGTGATGACCGTTGGTTATAAGACCTGTTTTAATGCCTTTCTTTCGCAAACTCATCAGCATGGGTTTTGTAAAATCGTACGGCACCGCTGCCAGTGAATACATTTTTGCAAAGTATTCCTCATATATATTTTGTGCCGTGACTTCAGGCTTTAAAATGCCGAGTGTACTGTATACGTTAAAGATTGCCTGCCAACCGAACAATATGTTTTCCTTATCGGTTTTAACCATAAGTTCTCCTATCGCTTTGCGGTCGGATACATCTTTAAACGGCAAAATCCGTGCGTCGGCAATTTCAGCAATTTTTCTGAGAGTTGCATACCTGTCAAACAAGGTGTGATCCAGGTCAAAAACGGCATTTTTAATCATCAGCGTATAACTCCTCTGTTTTAATTTAGGCAAGCGATAAGTTCCCAATCGGCTCAGGCTGATGATACCATAATTTCCGATTTAATTCAAGTAAGAATCCCTTGATTCTATACAATATTGAAATTTTACAGACAATAATTTATAATATTCTTAGGCAAGACTCGAATCTGCCGCATTAAGGAGGGATTTTTTTGTCTAAAAATTTGCGTATATTTATAACCGCTGCCGCCGCAGTTATCTGTGCGGCTGTTATATTTTCGCTTTTGTTTTTTAACATAATACCCCAAAGGACTTATAAAGCGTCACACTTCGGAATAGAAACATATAAAAGTTCCGTCGATTTTAACAACAACGGCACAGATGACTGTACCGATATACTGCTTGGCGCGCGTAAAGATGCCAAAAACCATCCGACATATAAAAGCGAGTATTATGCCGACGCATATCCGCCTGACAACATAGGCGTCTGCACCGATGTTATTTGGCGCGCTTTTAAAAATGCGGGATATAATCTGCGCGATATGATAAATGCCGATATAGCCGCACATCCCAAAGAT
Source organism: uncultured Eubacteriales bacterium (assembly GCA_934464615.1). Taxonomy (GTDB): domain Bacteria; phylum Bacillota; class Clostridia; order Oscillospirales; family Acutalibacteraceae; genus SIG565. Next base: position 4,546 of record CAKSKA010000023.1, read on the forward strand.
TATCCTGCCGTGTCCGAACCGGACGTAAACATTGATTTCAGACGGGTTAAAAACCTTGACGTGTTTTTTAAAAAATATGCCATTTCCCTTACAACCGATATAAACGACATAGCCGAATGGCAGCCGGGCGATATTGTAATTTTCGGCAACAATACACATATAGGCATTATTTCGGATAAACGCACTAAAGACGGCATTACTTATGTTATTCACAACGGCGGACAGCCGAACCGCGAAGAAAACTATTTTAAACGCGCAATGCCCACAGCACATTACAGATTTAACGCGGAACTGATAGACAAAAATATTTTAAAATAAACATTTACTACAATACGGCAGGCTGTAAAAACTTACGTTTTTACAGCCTGCTTTTTAACTTATACCTGACCGTTAACGGCGCTTGCCCAGCCGTCAAGCCAATTTACCTCATTATCACCCGACTCTGTAAATGTTGCGGCAATAACATCGTCCGATTCAATTTTTTGAACCGCCAGTCCGGGCGCTGTGTAATCTTTTCTCATATTGTACCCTTCCTAATTCCAATATCCGAGTTCCGCACCGCGTGCATATACAAGGTCTGCCAATATCTTGTAACCCATAGCATTCATATGGCAGTCCTGTACATTGTACGAAGCGTCGTCGCCTGCCATAAATTTTTGTGGGAACTTATGATTTTCTATTGATTTTAAATCTCTGTAATCAGGGAAAACGCCGTAATCATCAAACGCATGCTGCGAGAAATATTCCGCAACATTAATTGCATTTCTGCCGAGTTTTGTCTCATAAACACCGGCGCTGTCCGTAGTAAAGAAATACGGAATTATGTACATACAGCCTTTTTTCGCTTTAAGCTCAAACTGTTTGTACTTTTCAATAATTACATCCGGATCAATATTTACACCGTCATTTGCACCAAACAAAACTACACCTACATCGGCTGAAGTATCAATACCGTCGTAATCAAAATAAACCTTGGTTCCGGCTTTAAGCGTCAACGGCTCGGCTGCATCATCACGCGTTATGTAATACTCGTACTTGCCCCATACCGCGCCTTCAGGCGTCGCATAGGAGAACTTGTAACTCTTTCCGTCAATAATAATCTTTGTCGTCGGCAATCCGTTGCCGAGTCCCACAAAGCGTATATCCTTGCCGTCTCCCGTTAAAAATACCGTTCTTCCGCGCGGCATATCCGTTTTTATATCACCTGTGGCAATATCGGCACTCTGCGTTTGACCTGCGGCAAACGTAACATCCTCGCGCAATACACCGGCACAATATTCGCCGTCAACATTTATAAGATTTGCACGCGACATTATTGCAAAACTCGTCTCGCCTGCAACACCTGCATTGTAAACCTTGTACTGACCGCCGAGGTCTGCCATGAGTTGTGACGGATAAGATTTACCCACCGTGGACTGCGTTATGCTGTCGCCCCAACAAATAACCGCATTTGTATTAAGGAACGACGTGGGTGCCGCCGCAAGACCTACATTGTCATTGCTGAACGGTCCTATACCGGCTTCAAGATTAGTTTTAACGTCATCGTAATTTCTTGTAATAACGTCCGAATACTTAACCTTGACTGCTCCGTCCTGTCTGTAAACCAAGTAGCTGCGCATACAAATGTCCGTATCGCGCATATTTTCGGGAATATCGGCAAGTATTACGTTGTAATCGCCGTACTCCGCTGTGATATTGCTCATACTGCTGATTATAAGGTTTTGTGCCGTGTAAGTTTTGTTGCCCGTTTTAACTTTGACCGCAACGTCTTTACCGTCCGCAAGGTCCTGTGCCTGACTTAAACTAAGTTTCATTTTTTCGGTATCTGCGGTGCCGTTTTCCGTAATCAGTGCCTGCGGAATAAGCATTGCACCGAGCAAAATCGGTTCAACATCGGCAGACTCGACCTTAACTGTCGTGCGGAATTTACCGTAAACCGTACCGTCCTGCGCCATGTCGTAAACTACGGGCAACGCCCTGCCCGTAAAGCGCAAACCGTAGGTGTTGTTGCCGTAATCTTTTACTGTAGCACCCATAGAATACAACTGCGAAGTATATGATGATGTATCCTTTACGGTTTCAAAGCGTATTTGTATATCTTTAAGACCGTTTGTGCAGCCGTAATCGCTGTTTTTAAATGTGTATTCTCTGCCGGATTTTACACCGTCAACATAAACCGGCTGCAAATTGCCGTATGCTCCGTTTATTTTAACTGTATCGTACTTAACGTAATCGGGCAAAGTCAGTTTGTACTCGCCGTTTGACAGCGGCGAAAGCACAGCGTCCGCATTAACAAGGAAATGACTGTATGCCGATTCATCGTAATCGGTTACTTTAACGGTAACCGAAATTTTATTTTCTATGCCGGAAAGCGTACCGCAAATCGTTTGTTCGCCCTGTTTAAAGGCTGCAATAACAGCATAATCCTTTGTGCCGTTTTCTACGGTCTGGGTATCGTGTATAACCTCAAATATATCGTTGACTGTTGCATCCCACTCAACTTCTTTGCCGAAGAAATTTACTGGCAGATAAGATTTTGAGTTTTTGGAAACGGTTATAACCCGACTTTCTGTGTCTATTTCTTCAAAACTTAAGTTGTTTGCGGCAGCATAAGTTTCTGCTGTCGAACCTTTTACGCCGTGAACTGTAGCCGCCGACGGTATTGCATTTTCGCCTATTTCACATTGTGCATTATAGAAATAAATGTTTTCTATTTTTGTACCGCTGAAAGCCTCTTTGCCGAGCGTTGTGCAATTTTCACTCAAAATAATATCTCCTTTAAGCAAAGCCGCATTTTTAAATGCACTTGCCCCCACGGTTTGTACACTCTCGGGTATCTCAACACTTTTAAGCGACACTGCGTTGAAAAATGCCGAATTGTTTATAAGCGTCAGTTTCTTCGGCAGCGTTATATCATAAAGTGCCGTACATCCGTAAAATGCATTGGTCTGTATTTCGGTTATGCTATCCGCTAACTTTACACTTGTAAGTGAATTGTCGTCGCTGAATGTTCCTGTGGATACTGACGTAATACCGTTTAAGTTTGAAAATTCAAAGGAGCCTAAAGAGCTGCAGCCCATAAACGCCTCCTGACCTATGTTGCGTATGCTTGCGCTGTTTTCCACAGTGCGTAATTTTTCGGAATTCTGGAAAACGCGTCCTACGGTAAACGTCACCGCCGCATTCGGCAAAGTCAACTTTTCAAGATTCTTAGTGCCGTATCCCGATGCCGCATAGAAAGTAACCGGTGTGTTTATCTGTGAAAAATCAAGTTGTGCAACCTTAAGGCGTGCGTCCCCTAAAAAGTTACCTGCTTCCTTGTTGTTTCCGTAAACGTCGGTTGAACCGTTTGTAAACAGCGGGCCTATGTGCGTAACCGTCTTACCGTCTATCTGTGAGGGCACACGCAAAATTCCCGCATTATTTACATTCGTACTTACCGCGTTTATCTTCATACCGTCTCTTTCTACGGTCTGCCAGGTTTTTTCGGTCCAAGTACCGCTTACGCTGTACTGCGCGTCGGTTATTTCCTTTATGCCCACATCTTGTTCGGTATAGTCCGAGGCTTTGTATCCGGCAATTGCCTTTGCGGACAACGCCGCCGTCGCACTGTCATCAATTTCCACGGTAACGGAGAAATCGTAAAGTGCGGTTTCGGCATTAACATATGCGCTTGAATTGCTTGTATCCTTTTTATCCCACAAAACAAATCCTGCGTTGCCTGCCGTGCTTGCAATACCGTCGACTGTGATTGTTTCATCCTTAATATTCTCAGCACCGTAAGTAAGCGTGTCACTGTTTACATTAAGCGTATAATTGTGCAGCGAATACTTGCTTTGGCTGTTCATATTATACCAAGCCGCATTTACATTGCCCGTCACATCATTGCGTGCATTAAAGCCTTTAATTATCTTTACGCCTTGGTTGCCCGTTTCCCAACTGCCGTACGCGCCTATGTTGACACCGCTTACGCCAGACGCCGCCGTACTGAAATTTACAGTGTCAATATTCAGCCTGCCGGCAAGTCCGAATGAACTTCTGCCGCTGTACTTGTTTAAAACAGTTGCATTAACCGTGTAATTTGTCAATTTTGAAACAAGTTCATCGTCAAGCACTGTTACGGCATAAAATCGGTCATTTATTCCGTCGGTGGAATTGATCTTATTCCGCAGCTGCTCGGAAGTATACGGCATAAATCCGCCGACCGCGTCGGATGTGTAATTTGTATTGCTTGTATAATCATCAAAAAGCGGAAAGACCTTGCCATTGCTTAAAATATAGGTTTTCCAACTGCCGTAATCGGTGCGTGCGGTACCGTCTGTGTTATATTGTTCGCGGTAATCTCCGCTGTAAACGGTGTATGCCGTGTCGCTCTCTGCGCGTACTGCAACATATAATTCCGTACCGTCGCCCGTCAACTTGTAAACACCTTTTTTATATGCTTCAATTCTGTCGGACAGTACTTTTATTCCTGTGTCATCGCCCTCAGTCAGTGTCCATTTAATCGTATCGCCTAACACGGTTTCACCGTTTTTAACAACCGAGAAATTACCGAGTGATACACTGTAGCCGGCAGTCATAGGTAAAAACGGATTTGCCGCATCTACACTGTATATTTTAAATTCGCTGTAAGCAGGCATATCGCTGTCGGCATTTACCGTTCCTAAAGATACTGTAACGGAATTTAATATTACTGTGCTTCTGCCTATAGTAAAACCTATAGTTCCTTTAGACTCCGCATAAGCATCTTTGTATTTATTGTAAAGTTCATTTGCGTCGGCATTTACAGACGGATAAACACTTTCGTAATCGGCAATTACGCTATCCGTAATAAATGCCTGACTGTCATATTCCTTTTCTGCGGTGTATGTTCTGTCGTAATAATCCGTCATCGAACCTACCGCACTGTCAGCGGAAGAAGAATCGAATATAACCGTATTATCAAGTTTATAAAGGATATTATCGCCCTTTAATGCAAGTTCTATTTTTCGCAGTTTATCGCTGTTAGTGCTGCCGTCGGCATATTTTACATATTTGTTATTAAAAACAAGTGCCGCGTTCTGTGTTTTATAAGTCAAATCCTCAAAACTGTTTATCGCATCGGATTTTGTATAATACGAATACACTTTATTCATATTGCCGTCTGTAAGCTGTTCCGATGTTGCCGAAGGATTATATCCGTATATGTTAAGTCCTCCGTAGCACCTCATTCTCATAAACAGTGCCGTTTCGTTTTGCTTATAAATCTCGGTATCTGCAGTAGCATCCGCTCCGAATGCATCGTCGTTTACTGCAGCCCTTGCCGTTATGCCAAACAACGGTTTTGTGCCGTCCTCGCCTTCTACAGCCGGTATTTTAACACCGGCGGTAATTGTGTAATCGCCGAAATCTTTAAGTATTTCGCTGTTGTATACAAAGTGCGTAGTAGAACTGCCGGTCCAGTTTTTCGGCAGTGTAACACCGTTGTTGTCGGCTGTCATCCTTTTTGTGTATTTTGTAACGCCGTTAGGCTCATAGCCGTTAGCGCCTCCCGAACTGCCCAAAACCCATTTTGCAGAGTCGTAAGTGCTGTTTGTAAAGTCAATTTTTTCAAGGTTGAAATTGTAATCTCCTACCTCGTTTGCAATTACGTAGACCTTGCGGCTGTTGCTGTCGGCATCCGTTACGTTAAAAGTAAAAATGCCGGTTCCCAAAGCCGCTATGTAATTGCTTGAATTACTTATCATAATTCCGTTTTCATTTGTATTCGTGCTGTCAAGCGCCCATATAAGTTTATCACCCGATATCGGTGCGGCGCCTGCGGACATCTGTACGGTAACGCTTGATAAATCCGTTTTGGTATTTACAAATACCGGCAGTGCCGGGGATGCATCTGTTACGGAATACCCTGTTCCGCCCGATACCGCGCTCGGAGTCTGCGCAAATACAGCCAATGCCGATGAAATACAGCCTGCCGTTATTGTAAGCGCAACAAAAGCGGAAATGATTTTTACCAATTTGCCCCGTTTTTTCATAACTATTATCCTTTCCGGTTTAAAAGATATGTTTATATTTTTATTTTACACAACCGCAATTCTTTAGTAAATACTTCGGGCGCATTTTGCTATGTATTTTTTATGACAAAATTATGTAAAAAACGTATTGGAAAACTTTTCAATACAATAAATATCCACCCGCAAAGCGGGTGGTATTTCATTTTCGGGCAAAGCCCTAAACGATACTGGCAACGCACAAGTG
>CAKSKA010000024.1 GCA_934464615.1 uncultured Eubacteriales bacterium
TTTACAAATATAACAAAACCCCGAAGCCGTAAAGGTTTCGGGGTAATTTTCTGTGATAACCGATTATCGTTTTGAGAACTGCGGAGCGCGACGTGCACCTTTAAGACCGTATTTCTTTCTTTCCTTCATTCTCGGATCACGAGTGAGGAAGCCGGCCTTCTTAAGTTCGGGACGAAGCTCAGCATTGTACTGGAGAAGGGCACGTGCAATACCGTGACGGATAGCGCCTGCCTGACCTGTAACACCGCCGCCGGTTACACGGCAAACTACGTCGAATTTATCTGCAGTGCCTGTAAGGGTAAGCGGCTGACGAACTATAAGTTTTAATGTTTCAAGACCGAAATAATCGTCTATATCGCGGTCGTTGACGGTTACTTTACCTGTACCGTTATAAACACGTACACGAGCAACAGAACTCTTTCTTCTGCCGGTGCCGTAAAAATATGCTTTACCTTCAAACATTATTCTGTCACCCTTTCTTAGTCGATTTTTTCAGGCTTCTGTGCAACCTGTGCATAGGTTTCGCCTGCATAAACGTGAAGTCTTGTAAGAGCCTTGCGGCCTATGGTAGTATCCGGAACCATGCCTTTAACGGCAAGTTCAACAGCAAGCTCGGGACGGGTTTTCATAAGGGTTGCGTACTGCACTTCCTTAAGTCCGCCTATAAAGCCTGTGTGACGGCGATAATACTTTTTCTCCAATTTCTTACCGGTAAGAACTGCCTTTGCAGCATTTATAACCACTACGTGATCGCCGCAGTCAACATGCGGTGTAAATTCCGGTTTGCCTTTGCCGCGGAGCAAATCCGCAACCTTTGTTGCCGTACGGCCAAGCGGCTTGTCGGCAGCATCTACAATATACCATTTACGCTGAACTTCAGCCGGTTTTGCCATAAATGTAGACATAATTATACCTCCTGTTTTTTCTTATAGAGCCTTAGTATAATATCACATTAAAAAGTAAAAGTCAACACCTTTTTTAAACAAATTTAATTTAAAAAGGCATATCTCTGTTTTTCTCGCGTTTTCTCTCATTTCCTCTTGTTTGCTCGTTTGCGAAATACGTTTTTTTGTAATAAAAAACCGCCGAATTATTATCGGCGGTAAACAAAACAGATTAATTAAGCGAATACTTTTTCTCGTAAATCTTGTATTCTTCTTCAAATTCATCAGATCCGCTTTTAATCTTTTTAAGGTACTTATGCACATCCTGCTTTGCTGCGTCACGTTGTATTGTGGCAACGGCTATATTGGAACAATGGTCGGACACACGCTCGTAATTTGTAAGCAAATCGTTGAACACAAATCCCAAAACAATAGTACATTTGCCTTCCTGAAGCCTTGCGATATGTCTTTCCTTAAGCTCGTCCTTAAGCATATCTATTACCTGTTCCAAAGGTTCAACCCGCGATGCCGAAATCACATCGTCGTCACTAAAGGACTGCACCGTTAAATCAAGTATTTCAATAACGGCGTCAGAAATCGTTTCAAGTTCCTCTCTTGCCTGTTCGGAGAATTTAAGATCCTTGTTTTTAATTTCCAGCGCGGTATTTTTAATGTTGATTGCATGGTCGGAAATTCTCTCAAAATCCCCTATTGTGTGCAGGAGTCTGCCTACTTCGTGGCTGTCATGCTCCGACAGTTCGTTTGAACTCAATTTTACAAGATATGTGCCTAGTTTATCCTCATAACGATCCACGGTTTCTTCATTTTTTTCAATGGTGCGCGCTTTGATTTCGTCATACTGATTTACAAGCTGCAAGGATAAATTTATTGATTCTCTGGACATTTCCGCCATTTCCTTAACAAGCCTTTTACATTCCGCAATAGCCATAGGCGGAGTATTCATAAGACGCTCGTCCAAGAAGACGGTTTTAAGCGACTCGTCGCCTTTTATCGTTTTTTCGGCAAGGCGAATAATAAAATTGTTAAACGGGAAAAGCACAACCGTGTTTGCCACATTAAATATTGTGTGTACAAGCGCAACGCCGAACATAGAGATGGTGTTTTCGGTAAATCCGGGGAACAGTGCATTTACAATACCCAAAGCAATAAGGCATATAACCGTTCCTATTACCTTTATATATATGTGTATTGCAACAACTCTTTTTGCGTTTTTATTTGCACCTATTGCGGATAAAAGCGCCGTCATACAAGTACCTATGTTGGCACCCAAAACAAGCGGGATTGCCATTTCGTAAGTAATACTGCCGGTAAGCGCCAGTGCCTGTACTATACCCACCGTTGCGGCAGACGACTGTATAATTCCTGTAAACACGGTTGATACAAGCACTGCCACTATAGGATTTTTAAACACGGTAAGCATATCGTTAAAGCCTTCCATATCTTTAACGGCGCCTACGGAGCTGCTCATCATATCCATACCTATAATAAGTACGGCAAAACCGACTAAAATAAGGCCGATGTCACAGCGGCGTTCATTTTTGGAGAACATACGCACGGCTATGCCCACAAGCGCTAAAATAGGTGCGAATATTATCGGCTGTAAGAGTGTTATAAGCACGCTGCCGCCATCGCTTATACCGTTAAGGCTTAAAAGCCATGAAGTAAGCGTTGTGCCGACATTGGAGCCCATAATAACGCCTATTGTCTGCCCGAATTCCATTATGCCGGAATTTACAAGTCCGACAAGCATTACGGTCATTGCGGAGGACGACTGTATGGCGATTGTTATTCCCGCGCCCAGCAAAAAGCTCATCATATAATTTGATGTAACCTTTTTAAGCGTGCGTTCCAACTTGCCGCCTGCCATTTTTTCAAGTCCGGCAGACATAACGCTCATACCGTAAAGGAAAAACGCCAATCCGCCGGAGAGGCCTGCCAGCATACTAATAATTTCAGTTGCGGTCATTTATTTACCCCGTTCCCTAAAAAGCAATTTTGTTTGCAATATAAGCGTCAAGTTCTTCTATCTTAATTCTTTCCTGCTGCATTGTATCTCTGTCGCGGACAGTAACGCATCCGTCCGTTTCGGAATCAAAATCGTAAGTAATGCAAATAGGCGTGCCTATTTCATCCTCACGGCGATAACGCTTACCTATAGAGCCGGCATCGTCAAAATCAACCATATACTTTTTGGAAAGTTCGTCGTGAATTTTCATTGCCTGTTCGCCGAGTTTCTTTGAAAGCGGTAAAACGGCCGCCTTAAACGGAGACAGCGCCGGATGCAGACGAAGCACTGTGCGCACGTCGCCCTTTTCGTCGGTTTCCTCGTCGTATGCATCGCAAAGGAAAGCAAGCGTCACGCGGTCCGCGCCGAGCGACGGCTCAATAACATACGGAATATATTTTTCGCCCGTTTCCTGATCAAAATACGTCATATCCGCACCGCTGTGATTTGCGTGCTGTGTAAGATCGTAATCCGTACGGTCGGCAACGCCCCAAAGTTCTCCCCAACCGAACGGGAACATAAACTCAAAGTCTGTAGTGGCTTTTGAATAGAAGCAGAGTTCGTCCTTATCGTGATCGCGAAGTCTTAAGTTTTCTTCTTTAAGTCCCAAATTCAAAAGCCAATCGCGGCAGTATGCACGCCAAAAATCAAACCATTCAAGGTCGGTGCCGGGTTTGCAGAAAAATTCAAGTTCCATCTGCTCAAACTCTCTTATACGGAAAATAAAGTTTCCGGGAGTTATCTCATTACGGAATGATTTGCCTATCTGCCCTACGCCGAAAGGTATTTTTTTGCGCGTTGTACGCTGAATGTTTTTAAAGTTTACGAAAATACCCTGTGCGGTTTCCGGACGCAAATACAGCGTTGACGCCGAATCCTCGGTAACGCCCTGAAACGTTTTAAACATAAGGTTGAATTTTCTTATATCGGTAAAGTCGGATGATCCGCAGGAAGGGCATTTAATATGATGCTCTTTAATATAGTTCATCATCTCTTCATCGGTAAATCCTGCCGGATTATCGTCAAGACCGTTTTGTGCGGCATAATCTTCAATCAATTTATCTGCTCTGTGTCTTGTTTTGCAGACCTTACAGTCCATAAGCGGATCCGAAAAACCGCCGAGATGGCCGGATGCCACCCATGTTTCCGGATTCATAAGTATTGCGCTGTCAAGTCCTACATTATAGGGGCTTTCCTGTACAAATTTTTTCCACCAAGCCCTTTTAATATTATTTTTAAGCTCCACGCCCAAAGGGCCGTAATCCCAAGAGTTTGCAAGTCCGCCGTAAATTTCGCTTCCCGCATATACAAAACCCCTGCCTTTAGCAAGGTTTACTATTTGCTCCATAGTCTTTTTAGTATTATCCATTTTTATTTACCCTCCGAAACTTCCTATTATCCTATTATATATAGTAAAGAAAATGCTGCCAAAAGTCAAGTTTTAAATAGTATATTTTCTATTTCTTGACAAGCAGACGTGCATAAGATATACTGTTAATGTATAGAATTATTATATTGGAGGTAATTATATGTCATACAAGCTACAGCTTCATAACATTGATTTTAAAGAATTTATAAAGGCGGTTGACTCCTGCAAGGGCGATGTTTATCTTGAAACGGAAGAGGGAGACGTATTAAATCTTAAGTCCAAACTTTGTCAGATGATGGGACTTTCCACCGTTTTGAAAAACGCATCCATTTCCGAAGTTACCATCCGCTGCACAAATCCGGATGACGAATCGCTTTTGTTCAGATTTAATCTTTACGGCGAAATGCCCGAAAAGAAGGACTGATTTATTTAAGCCTTGCAAAAATAAACGCAAAGCCGCAGTTTAAAATGCGGCGAGCGAAACCGTGACGGGACTCAGACCTGTCACACTACAGTTAAGGAGAATCCCAAAATGGCAGAATTTTTAACATATAAAGGTAAACCCCTTGTAAGACAGGGCAATGAAATATACTACGGTAATATGACCGATAAATACGTTGTTAAACTTGAAATACTGTCCGACAAAAAGGTGGGCAACAACACCCTGCCGGATAAAATTAAAGTAATACTTATGAACAGCGATATAACGCTGGATGAAAAAGCAGGCACAATAAAAACAAGTGAGAAAAACGGTATTTACGAAGCAATGGACATTGCATCCGTTTGGCTTGAAAGGCAGTTGCAAAAAGAACAATAAAGACAAATCGGTTTCGGCCTTATGGCTGAAACCGATTTTTAATATAAAAATAAAGACACCGCCGTTTAAGGCGATGTCTTAACTTGGAGCGAATGGTTAAGTTATTTCATAACCATATTATTTGGGTTCTTTTTTATAAGTTAGAAATGAATGTGCTATTTTAAAACCTAAAATAGATTTAATTTTTTCATAAGTTAATTTGTAATTTTCTTTTATATATTTCCATAATGGTTCATATTTACTCATTATTTATTACCTTACAAAATTGTAATTTGTATTTATCTTTTCTTAACAGGAAATTGAATCTCTGTTAAATAATCTTCTTCATTTTCTTTATTCCAACATCC
>CAKSKA010000025.1 GCA_934464615.1 uncultured Eubacteriales bacterium
TAAGCCTTGTCAAGAAAAAACTTGAAAAGGCTTATTCGTGTTTGTATTAAGTGACAATTTTGGTACATTTCATACCGTGGGATATATGTAGCATTGTAAATCAATATGAAATATGATACAATGAAAAATAAATTAAGTATGTTTTACAACATAATATCGATTATGTTATTCGCCGCCGATTTTGGCGGATTTTTTTGTTTAGGCTAAATTATCAGGTGCATATTTTCCATTCTCTTGCGGTGTTCCGTGCCGGTGGAAATAATATAAATTCGTGTTGTGTTGATACTGCTGTGGCCGAGAATATCCGCAAGTTTTGCAATATCTTTTTCAATGCCGTAAAATGTGCGTGCAAATAAATGGCGTAAATTATGCGGGAAAACTTTTCGGGGATTTACATTTGCGTCTTTGCACAATGCTTTCATCTCTCGCCAAATATTCGTGCGGTTTACCGGCTTGCCGCTTTTCGTTACAAAAATCATACCGCATTTTATTCTTTGCTCTGCTGCCCAGCGGAGCAATTTTTGTTTCAGTTCTTTCACGATAAACACCGAGCGTGTTTTCGCCTTACTGTTTACGATTGCCTCGCCGCACTTTACCGCCTCAACCGTGATAAATTGCAACTCGCTGACACGAATACCCGTAGCACAAATTGTTTGAATAATTAAATTCAATCGTTTATTTTTCTTTTGTTTTGCCGTTCGGCATAATCTTTTATATTCGGCTCTCGTCAGCTCTTTTTCCTCAGAACAAAAAACTTGCTGTTGAAGTTTTAGCGATTTAACTCTCAAATCAAACCAATTCAAAAATGCAAACAAGCTGTTGATGCTTGCAAGCATTGAGTTGACACTGCGAACAGCGTAATTTTCCTGCAAATGATTTTTATAAGCAATAACAATTTCTTTTGTAATGACCTCGTCTTGTGCATAAACCGAAAACGCTTTCACATCACGAACATATTTTTCAATCGTTGCCGTGCTTTTTTCTTGCAACTCCAAATTTTTCCTGAAATCATCAATAATATCTGCTGTTAAAATTCGTCCTTCCATTGTATTTACCTCCGAGTAAGTGTTAATCATATTGTACCCGAAAAGTATGAAAACAAAATTGTCGCTATAATTTTAGATAAATATAAAGTGCAAGTCGATTGTGCGAATTTAAGAAAAATCCCTGTTGGGTTTACAGAATTTTCTGTATCTCAACAGGGATTTTTTAAATTTTTTCACCTCACAGGGGGGGTACAAAACGCCTGTCTCAGTTCAAACAAGTGAGGGGGCTGAATAAAAAATATTTTGAAAATCAAGAAAATGGGTGTGCATTTTGATACCGCTTGTCCAAATGAGTGAAGGGATAAATTTTAATCGGGATTTCAGGGTATCCCTGACGAGATGCTTTTACCATTTTTTCGCCGCAGGAGTAAAAACGGTCTGCTCGCTAAGATTTGTCATCATAACTTAATAAACAAATTTTAATGAAAAGGTTTTGCTGTCTGATTTAATGAAAAACACAAAATATTTAACTTTTTTGCCTTACAGGGGGTACAAAACGCCTCTCCCTCTACAAACAAATGAAAGGGATTTTTACAATGCCGAGATTATCAAAAAAGCAAAAACAGGAATGGGATTTTTTCATAAACCCACATACTGGTAGAAGAACATACAACAGTCTTTGTCTTAAATGCAAAAGCAACTGCAAACAAAGTTACAAAGCGACCGTTGTTTTCTGTCCGAGGTATAAAACGAAAAGAGATACTACAAGTATTAAAAATCGCCGCAAATACGGTGACAGCAGTTGATTTAATATAACTACACCGGTTTTCAACAAAAAGCCGACATAAACGAAAAAATTGCCGATTTCGGCACCAAATCAATACAGAAACGGAGGTGATACCGTGAACAGATATTTCAAAACAGCCGACGCCAATAACTTTGCATTCTACAAAGTGCCGAAAGCGTTATTTGAAGAAAAGTACAAATCGGTTTCAACAGATGCCAAAATGCTGTACGGTCTTTTGCTTGACCGAATGTATTTGTCCGTCAAAAATGGCTGGATAGATAAGCAAGGCAGAGTGTATCAATATTTCACAATAAAATCCGCTCAGGAAAAACTGCATTTCGGTCACGAAAAAATATGTAGGTTATTTTCAGAACTCGAAACTGCGGATTTGATTCTTTGCAAAAGACAAGGTCAGGGAAAGCCAAGCATTATTTATCTAAAACAATTCTGATTTTCGGCTTTCTTGATTTCTGAATACCGGAAGGTATTAAGACTTATAGAGTAAGACATTACCTGCCGAAAAAGATAAATATATAGGAGTTGATTGAATGACAAAAATATTAAATATAGAATCTCTCGTTTCCTTTGAAAATCATCCGTTTAAGGAAAGAAGCGGAACTGAGCAGCAAGAACTAACTGAAAGTATAAAAGAAAACGGATTGCTTGAGGCGATAATTGTCCGTCCTTTTCCGGCCGGTAAATATGAAATTATCAGCGGACACAGACGAGTTGAAGCCTGCAAAGCGTTAGGGATAGCAAGCATACCCGTGACAATAAAAGAATTAACAAAAGATGAGGCAATTGTGCAAATGGTGGATTCAAACATACACCGTGAACGTATATTGCCAAGTGAAAAAGCCTTTGCCTATAAAATGAAATCAGAGGCTTTGAAACATCAGGGTAAGACTTCGTGCCAACTTGGCACAAAGCTAAGAACAGATGAAAAAATTGCAGAAACCGTCAATGACAGTGCAAGGCAAATACAGCGATATATTCGCCTGACATACTTAATACCCGAACTACTTAAACTTGTTGATGAAGAAATAATAGCTTTTACTCCTGCGGTGGAGATTTCGTATCTGTCGGAATATGAGCAAAGAACATTGTTTGACCAAATCGAATTTACAGACGCTACACCGTCATTATCGCAAGCCCAAAGGCTTAGAAAATTCAGCGAACAAGGCAGATACTCAACCGATGTTGTGTTTGCCGTTTTGTGCGAAGAAAAGCCCAATCAAAAAGAACAGGTTAGATTTATGGAAGATGATATACGCAAATATTTTCCGAAAAACTACACCAAATCCGATATGCAAAAGACAATCATTTCACTGCTTGAAAAATGGCAAAGACAAAGAGAACGAAACAGGAGGGACGAAAGATGACAAGGCGATATATTACAAATTTCAGTAGCGAAAATAAAAAATACTGTTTCAACGGTGTAACATACACAGTCGAATCCCATTTTGAAAAACCGGACATGATTCATTTTGCCGATAACAATCATTTTAAACACCGTATCCAAAAATATCTCACCGGTGATTTTGCAGAATTGAAAGGATTTGAATACGGTAATAAAATAGAGAACGGATATAGATGTTCGACTGTCGGAAAGGAGGACTAATATGCAGTCGAAAAATAAAAACCAAGTAGGAATAACTGCTCTTTATTGCCGCTTATCCCGTGATGACGGAACAGACAGTGACAGTAATTCCGTTTCAAATCAGAAAAAACTATTATCCGTTAAGGCGAAAGAAATGGGTTTAACGGATACAAAATATTATGTGGATGACGGATACACCGGAACAAATTTCAATCGTCCCGGATTTCAACAGCTTATCAATGATGTTGAAATCGGACTGGTTTCTACCGTAATGGTTAAAGATTTATCCCGTCTCGGCCGTGATTATGTTTCGGTCGGCAATTATACAGACAGCTACTTTCCCGAACACAATGTTCGCTTTATCGCCGTAAACGATGCCATAGACAGTGACGAAGGCGAGAGTGAAATAGCACCGTTCAAAAATATCTTAAACGAAATGTACGCAAGAGATATTTCGAAAAAGGTTCGTTCATCTCACAGGCTGAGAGGCAGTATGGGTGAGCCTTTGTCTCAACCGCCATACGGATATATGAAATCACCGGACGATAAAAAGAAATGGATTGTTGACCCGGAGGCCGCAACCGTTGTAAAAAGCATATTCAAAATGTGTATGGACGGTAAAGGCAACGAAACCATTGCAAGAACTTTGCAGGAAAACAAAGTGCTCGTACCCATGGCTTATTGGCACTCAAAAGGATTAAACAGAGGCGGAAAGAAAACGCAAACAAATCCGTATAAGTGGTGCAAAACAACAATACAAAAAATACTGTCACAGCAGGAATACTGCGGAGATATTATCAATTTTAAAACATATTCCAAGTCTTTTAAGAATAAGAGGAGATACCCGAACGATAAAGAAAATTGGGCTGTTTTCAAAAATGCAAATGAGCCTATAATCGACCGTGAAGTTTTTGAACGAGTGCAAGAAATAACGGCAAAAACAAAACGCCGTGCTCCCAAAAAGGAAAACGGCGAAAGAAGTATTTTTAACGGATTGATATATTGTGGTGACTGTCACAGCAAAATGCGTTACCATACCAATACAATAAACAAGGATATTCACTATTTTACTTGTTCAGACAACAAAGTCGATTATCGTGGAAATTGTCCCGGAAGGCATTATGTCAGGGCTGATTCTCTTGAAGAAGTGGTTAAAGCAGAACTTAGACAAATGGCACATTTTCTGCTTTGTGACGAACAATATTTTGCTCGGTTGCTGATTAAAAAGAATGAAACCACATTGGCAAGCGAGCAAAAGGCAAATGAAGAAGCTCTTCACAAGGCGGAACTTAGGCTTGAAACGGTTATAAGACTTTACGAAAAGCTTTATGAAGATAATGCCATAGGCAAAGTAAGTGACGAGTGGTTTTCGGAACTTTCGCATAAATACGAAGTCGAAAGAATGGAACTGAAATCGAAAATTCACACATTGAAAACAGCAATGGCGGACGGTCATCGGCAAAAGGCAGAGTGCGAAAAGTTTATCCAAACAGTAAGGCAGTTTATGCAAATGCAAAAGCTGACTGCACCCTTACTCAGAGAGCTTATTGACCATATTGATGTGTTTGAAACAGAGGGTACGGGTAAAAACAGAACACAACGAATAGTGATTTACTATCGCTTTATCGGTTATATTGCAATACCAGAATGTTACAGCCGAGAAAATTACACAGCCGATATACGACAAGGCGTTTCAATCGAATACCTTACGGAGCCGAAATCGGCATAACAAAAAGAGCAGACACAAAGCCTGCTCGGTACATAAATATTAAGATGGAAAACAAAAATCGAGTATTCATAAAGTCAAATCCCTTATGAATACTCGATATGGT
>CAKSKA010000026.1 GCA_934464615.1 uncultured Eubacteriales bacterium
TTGAGCTTTATCATCTCTCCGCTTTCTACCGCTTCTTTCCTTATCCTCTCCAGCTGCTCCTCGCTTCCGTCTATCCATTCTACCTTCTCCGGCTGTACTAATTCTTTTACTTCTTCCAGCCACTTCAGTACTGTCTTGTTCGTTGTCATAACTGTAACACTCCTGTCAAAGCATTTTGCAAAAATTTCGCTGTATACATTATATCCTAAAATTGCCTTTAAATCAATACAGTTAATAATTTTTTTACAAATTATGTTTAATTAAATCCGGCTTACAAATAATATACGCGAGGTGATTGTTTTGAAAAATAAAAAGCGGTATTCCGCCAAAAGCACAGGGGAACTTGCCGGATTTATGAATGTAGACGGACAGCCGTATACCGCATACGAAATGGCGACTAAATACGGTACCTACGAAATACAACCTACCGCCGCGTCCGATAATGAATATCCGCAAATCGCACAGGGAATGCCGAAAAATCACGGCAACTGCAAAACAGACGGTAAAAATTGATTTTTATATGTAACAAAACCTCCCACGGATTTCCGCGGGAGGTATCTAAATATATACCCGTTATTTCTTTTTTGCCAATTGCTCCGCCATATTTATCAAAGCGTTTAAATCGTCATCCTGCATTTCAGACGCTAACGAAAAAAGATATTCCGCCTGCGAGGGATTCGAAAGTCCGTCATCGAAAAAGTCTTTAGGTGTGATTCCGAAATAATCGCCAATATACAGAAATTCCGTCATTGACGGTAAAGCTTTGCCCGATGTTATACTGCGAACATAACTGTTGCTGTGTCCCAAATCCAAACTCATACGATATTCCGAAACATTTTTCTTTAATCGCAATTGCGTAATTCTTTCGGCAATATACCTTTCATTCACGATTTAATCACCTCACAATAGCATTTTACAATAATTAAATCGCAGTTTATCGAAATACAATTTTCAATTTTAATTGATTTTTAACTATACAATCGTTATAATATGCGTAATTGGAGGTATTGATGTATTGAAAATTCTGCTTGTTTTATAGGACATCGAAAAATAGATATTAATCCGGATTTAGAAAAAAGGGTGTATACACATATACGCATGGTGATAAAAGGCGGCGAGCGAAACCGAATCAGCTTACCGATACGCATTAAAATTAAAGAAGCGTATTATTAATTTATGCGACTGACAATTCTGAAAATTAAAACCTCCCACGGAAATCCGTGGGAGGTTTATTGTTTTAATTAATTATTCAAATTAATTATTCTTCGTCTTTTTTATCTTCTGTATCAGCCGGTTCTTCGGTTACTTCTTCAGCCGGAGCTTCTTCAAAATTTTCACCGGTGGGAACTTCGGCTTCCGCTGCTGCTTTAGCCTCGGCTGCCTTTTTCTTTGCTGCCCTGCGTGCTGCCTTTTTCTTTTTCTTGTTGTTGTTAACAACTACAAGTACAACTACAACAATTACAATTATAAGAATAAGTCCGCCGAATGCACTGGCAATGATTATAATAAGAGTCTTTGTATCAAGACCGTTTGAAGTCTGAGTATTGTTGTTATTATTCTTCTTTGTATTGTCGTCGTCGCCGGAAGTTGTGCTGCTGTCCTTATCTTCACTCTTAATAGAGCCGTCTTTTTCCATTACCCATTTTGTGGGAGCAACAGTACCGTTGGTCTTGCAATACTCGTTCTTTTCCTTGAGTTTGTCAGCATCCATACCGCGGAACTCAATCTTAGCATCCGGGAATTCAGAACGCCACTCGTTTACCGTATCCTTAATTTCGGTAGCTTTATCTCTGTCGGCATAAATCTTAACCGTTGCCTGAGAATCCCACATCAAAACTATAGGAGCATTTCTTGTATATGTATAAGTCTGTGTGCTGTTGGGCTTGTAAGCCTGTCTCTCTTGTTGCAGACCGCCTATCTGGCAATCCGGATTGCATATGTAAAGGCTTATGTCCTTTTTAGCATATAACCATGCAGTGCCTTCGATTACGCAAACAGTATCGGGGAAAATAAGTTCCTGAGCACTGCAATAAAGAGCGCCTGCACGAACTTCCTCAACACCGGGGGAGATTATAAGGTCGGAAAAGCTAACACCCGTGCCGCCTTGCTCTACACTGACTCCTACGACCAAATCGCTGGGGATAACCTTAACATTACCCGGAATTATAAGGGAAGCTACCGAGGTGTGTCTGAACGGGGAGTAATCGCCCAATTTTTCAAGCGAATACGGAAGTGATACTTCCTGAAGCTGTGCACAACCCTCGAAACACTCACTGCCTATTTCAAGTATGCCTTCGCAAATGTAAACAGCCGTTACATCGGTATTACCGTAAAAAGCACGGGTATCGATCTTTGTAACTTCGTTACCGTCGGCATCATAAGACGGAATTACAACTTCTCCGCCGGCACCGAGATACTCGATAATAACGCCGTCTACGATGTCAAAGTCATCGTAATTAACGTCAACTGCGCTTGTCGGGAATGCAGCTATCAAGCAGCATGAAACCAACAAAATTAATGTGATGAGACTTGCTAAAAGTTTTTTCATACGCGTTTTCTCCTTAAGTAATAAAACATTGCAATGATATTATAGCGTATAGTTTTAAAAAAATCAACTATTATTTTTACATTTTTTATTTGACTTTTTATGCAATGTATACAAGCATTTTGCAGATTTATATATTTTGTGAACGATAGTGTTGTATAATTACATAATTTTGCCTTATATAATACATATAAGCGTTGCTCTGCAACTGAAAAATTATTAAAAATTATTTAAAAATTCAAAGTTTGGTTGCCTTTAATATATAATGTATGGTATTATATTGTGTATAATAATTTATTGTATGAGGTAAACGGGATATGTCGAAACATGTAAAATACAAAAAGCGTGCCGTCGGCGGCGGGATAGGTGCAAAATTTAAAAATTTAGGCAGGCGGATTAAAGAATTCTGGCGCAGCCGCAAAAAATGGCAAAAAGTGACCATTGTATCTGTTACAAGTTTTGTGCTTGTTGCCGCAATAGCCGCAGGCATAATAGGCGGATATTTCGGACATGTTATGTCGAAAATCGAGCGCGATGACGATTTCAACAAATTGGATTTTAATGAATTGGGATTTGAAGACGTGATTGATAAAAACGTCTACAACATTGCGCTTTTCGGCATTGACACGCAAAAATACAAGGATAAATCCGGCGCCGCGGTATTTGACGGCAACAGCGATTCCATAATGATATTGAGCCTTAACAAAAACGAAGGCACAATTAAATTGGTCTCGGTAATGCGGGACAGTCTCGTCCCCATAGACAACGGCGGCAAAACCGTTACAACCAAAATAAATGCCGCATATGCTTACGGCGGTCCGGCTTTGGCGGTTAAAACGCTTAACACGCTGTTCGGGCTTGATATTTCGGAATATGCAACGGTAAACTTTTTCGGAATGATAGATATTATTGACGCAGTCGGCGGTATTGATGCCGAAATAACACAGGATGAGCTTACCTGTTCAATAAACATCAACACCCATATACGAAATCAGTGCGATTCATTGGGAATTGATCCTACGCCGTATTTAATGAAAAATTCGGGCAAACAACAGTTAAACGGAATACAGGCGGTGGCTTACGCGCGCATACGCTACGGTAAAAACTGGCTGGGTTCTTCAAACGATTTCGGCAGAACGGAACGTCAGCGTTATGTAATGCAGCAATTACTTGAAAAAGCGCTTGCCATGGATATTTCATCCTACCCCGGTCTTGTAAGTAAATTGGCGCCGTATGTTAAAACTTCTTTCAGCAACAGCGAACTTTTAAATCTTGCTTCCTTCCTTTCAAAGCGTCCGCAGATGATAACCTCCAGAAT
>CAKSKA010000027.1 GCA_934464615.1 uncultured Eubacteriales bacterium
CGGCTGCATGTCCGCGCTTTCCGTTACTCACAGCACGGATTATTGAAAGGAGAAAACTGATGGCAGCAAGTAAGTATTTTTTGGAATATGTTTCGGAGCAGCGTTAAAGCAAAATGCTTTTTATCTGCGGTTATTATAATGAAAATAGATTAACATGGGGAAACTAAAAAGGATTGATGTATGATAAAATAGGAAAAAACTATACTTTAAATGCGGCGGAATCTGTGCTATACTGAATATAGGTCAGGTAAAATGTATCTTTTGTTGCTACGGGGGAGTTGCTGTGATATTTTATTTCATTTACATATGCATTTTAGCCGGGTTCACGGCATTTTGCGTTAGAAAGACAAAGTATTCAGTGTCGTTTGCGTTGATTTTTCTTTCATTTGCGCTGATAAGCTTTTCGGCAGTTATGTGTATAATAAAGTTTTCAAACTACAGGTCAGTAATGCAATCGGAAATGGCAATTTACTTTATGCTTGATAAAATCCGAATGTCGTATTACGATATAAAGGACCTGACGGCATTGGGGGTTGCGGGATATTTTTTCAGTCTTGCGGCGCTTAGCATGGTTTGCAACCCCGGCGATTGTCGGTTCATGCGGCAAGAAAGCTGATAACCAAAAGCTCATTCAAATATCAAACTTTTATAATAATTAAAGAACAGATATTGAATTTGATGAAGAAAATCTGTACAACTTCATACCTTGGAGAAAGCCGAATTTGTCAAAAAATGAATTGACAAATTCGGATTTCGGCTTAATTGTATGACAAATAATTCTTTAACAGATATCAGAACGGAGGTCATAGCATTTTGTGAAGAATTTGCACTAAAAATTTTCTAAATACTCAGAAAAATATGTCAAACATCGGTAAATTTTAAGGGTGTTTGCATTTATGATAAAGGTGTGGATGGGAGGTGCAATATCTGTATGGGGATGAGTTGCTTGTCAACCCGACAACAACACGCACCAAGTATGCCGATAATAAATATTCGGAAATAACCGCAGTATATGATTCAAAATATGGTGGCGTGATTTCCTCAACCGATGCATCCGGAAATACAACAGACTATAAGTATGATGAATGCGGACGTATACAAGAAATACGTTATCCTGAGTATAATTCGGACAACTCTTATAAGTATGTACGCGAAAACTATACCTATAGCAGATACTCAAGATTTAATAATACAGAATACTTTAATGTGGTTAAGAACACCTACAAATCGTCAACAGCTTCAGGGTACGGAACAATAGTTTCTTCAGTATCTGAAAAATATGATGATTACGGAAACCTCGTTTACAGAAAAACAGATGCCAGAGAAGAAGAATACCTTTATGATAATTGCAACCGAGTTGTAGGCTATAAAAACTATGATGATTTAATGAGCGGACAGTGTTCATATGATAATCTTAACCGTGTCGAAACTGTTACAGACGCACTCGGTAATATAAATCATGTTCTTTACAAGCTGTTAAAGAAGGAATTTTATTTTACAAAATCGGGCAGTACCGCAAAAGAAAATCAAGTTAAACAGTATTATGACATGTTCGGAAATATTGTAAAAACAGAGAATTATTCACGGGGGATAAACTCAAATCCCGATACCAATCTGTTCACATATGATTTAGCGGGAAATGTCCTTACCGCCACGGACGGCAACGGAAACATTACTGTATTTGAATATGACAACATAGGAAATAATATTAAAACAATACTTGCAGATGGAACAATTCAGGAAAATAAATTTACTAAGTGGGGCACATCGGGAAAGGTATCGGTGAAGGACGGCGAAAAAACAACGTCGGTAAATAATGTGTATGCTGATGACCGCGGGCTTTCTACTTCAAATTACAGCACCGGTATTGCAATTGACACGAAACCATGGTATAATAGCTATGATGCAAACGGTTACCCTGTAAAATGCATTGC